>CP076546.1:3460769-3775384 GCA_018889975.1 Bacillus sp. NP157 | reverse complement strand
ACCACGATGATGGTGGCCAGCACGGCCATCCAGATTCCGAAAGCGGTCGTGCCGAGGTCGTTCGCACGCTCTTGAGCCGCCGCCCGACTGCGCGGTGCGAACTGGGATGGTCCGGTGAACAGGGGCGGCGGTTGAAGCGGCGGTGGACAGTGGGCGCATGCCGCGCCGTCGGAAGCGTATGCCGTGCCGCAACGCGGGCACGCCGCGCTGTCGAATGCCTTCGGTGCCATGTTGTCCCCTGTCCCCTGTTAGCCCGGCGATCCCGCCAGTCGGGGTGCATCATCCACCGGTGCCGGACGACAGGCAAGCCAGGACTTCGTCGGCCGCGCGGGTGCCGCTTGCGAGCGCGCCGTGGGCCGTGGAGAAGGCATTCGGATGGGTCGCTTCGCCGGCAAAGAACAGGCGTTCGCGGAAGGCGCTGGCAAGGATCTGGCGCTGCGCCGCATAGCCGGGCAGGGCATGGCTGTAGGAGCCACGTACGAACGTGGTCCCGCTCCAGGCCGACGAGGCCAGCGGACGAATCCGCCGCGCGGCGGCCGTGCCGAGCAGGCCGCCGAGCAGGTCCATCAGGTGGCCGAAGGCGGCTGCCGGCCCCTCGACACTGACCCGGTGGGCGCTGCTTCCGCCGAGGAAGGTCTCGATCACGGGCCGGTCGAGCGGGCGCAGGTAGAACACCGGGCTGTCCGGGTCATGCGGGTCGGCGATCAGCACGCGCTCGGCAGGCAGGTCCAGCTCGCCGTCGATGTGCAGGAAGAGCTTCTCGTCGCAGCCGAGGGGCAGGCAGGAGGCAGCGTGTCGCCATGCATCGAGCGCTTCGGGCAGCCGGATCACGTCGCTGGCCAGCACGTTGGTCGACACCGTGAGGATCGCCGCGCGGCAGTGGATCGTGCCGGTCGGCGTGTCGAGCCTCACCCCGGGGCCATCCAGGTCGATGGACTGAACCGGGGTTGCCAGGTGGCAGCCGGTGTCGTGCGGCAGGTGCGCGGCGATCAGGGTGCCGTAGCCACGCGGCAGGCGCCAGTTGCTATCGGTGGCGGCACGTTCGTAGGCGTTGTAGTCGATGGCCGAGATGCGTTCCAGCGGCGCGCCGCTGATATAGCCACTCATGGCCTGCAGGTAGCCGTTCCAGCGGCTTTCCGGATCCAGTGCATCGGATGCCCGGTCCGATGCCGGCGGCGACGTCATCAGTCGTTCGTGCCAGGCGTCGTATGCCGCATGCGCGGCGGCCTGGTCGGCGTCGGGAAAATGCGGATGCGGTTGCGGCTTGCTCCAGGCCGCCGGGCGCCGGTCGATCGTCCAGCCTTCGTTTTCGGCGAGCTGGCGCCATCCGTTGTGCTCCGCCGAATGCAACCAGCCGCAGCCCATGTCCAGCGGCAAGCCTTCCAGGTCAAGCGTGTAGCCGCGGCCGCCGATCCGCTGGGTGGCTTCCAGCAGCCAAACCGTCAGGCCACGGCCGGAAAGCCGGCGCGCCGCGCCGACACCTGCCGCACCGCCGCCAATGATGACGACGTCGGCATCGAAGGTCTTGCTGTTAGCCATGGCTTGGGGCTCATCCGAAGGCAGCGTTGCCCCGGATCATACGGCAGCATCCCGCGACGACCGCGTCAGCCCAGGTAGCGTCTCACCAGCTGCAGCACCTGTTCGGCCTCGGCCTCGCGTTCCTCGACATCTTCGGGCGCGACGACGTGCTGGCGCAGGTGGTCGCCGAGCAGCTCCACCATCAGGCCTTGCGACGCACCGCGGATGGCCGCGGCCTGGGTGAGGACGTCGAGGCACTCGGCATCGCCTTCCAGCGCGCGCTCCAGGGCGTCGAGCTGGCCGCGCAGGCGGCGGATGCGGGTGACCAGGCGGCTCTTGTTCTGGGAAACGTGAGACATCGATGTATACCCCCTGGGGGTATATGGACTAGGATGTAGCCACGTTAGCCCAGTGAGCCATTCCATGTCCATCGAAGCGGCCGCCCAAGGCCTCGTCCATTCGCACGCCTTCAATGAAGGCAATCCGCTCGCTGAGCGAAGCACGCGCCGGGCCGTGTATCTCACCGCGGCCATGATGGTGGTCGAGATTGCCGGCGGCTGGTACTACAACTCCATGGCGCTGCTGGCGGACGGATGGCACATGAGTTCGCATGCGCTGGCGCTGGGCCTCTCCGCCTTTGCCTACGCCTGTTCACGTCGCTTTGCCCGGGATCCGCGCTTCGCCTTCGGCACGTGGAAGATCGAGATCCTCGGCGGGTACACCTCGGCGATCCTGTTGTTGGGCGTGGCCGGACTGATGGCCTTCCAGTCGTTCGAGCGCCTGCTCGACCCGCTGCCCATCCACTATCCGCAGGCGATCGGCATCGCGGTGGTGGGGCTCGCGGTGAATCTCATCTGCGCCTGGTGGCTGCGCGACCAGCACGACCACGAACATGGCCACGGCCATAGTCACGGCCACGGCCATAGCCACGGCCATAGCCATAGGCACGATCACCACTCGCACGGAGGCCACGCGCATCCCCCGCACGACCATGCACAGGGCCACGCGCACGACCTGAACCTGCGCTCGGCCTACCTACACGTCGTGGCGGACGCCGCCACCTCGGTGCTGGCCATCGCCGCGCTCATCGCCGGCATGCTCTGGGGCGTGCGCTGGATGGACCCGGTGATGGGTCTGCTCGGGGCGGTCCTGGTCACCGTCTGGGGCGTGGGCCTGTTGCGCGACACCGGCCGCGTCCTGCTCGATGCCGAGATGGACGCGCCCGTCGTCGACGAGATCCGCGAAGTCATCGCCACCGATCCACGACCCGCGGTCATCACCGACCTGCATGTGTGGCGGGTGGGCAAGGGCAAGTTCGCCGTGGTGCTTAGCCTGGCCACGGATGCGCCGGTGGACGCGGCGTACTACCGCAAGGCGTTGTCGATCCACGACGAGCTCGTCCACGTCAGCGTGGAGATCAATCCCGTCGCCTGCTGACACCATGCTGTCAGCAGGCCCTGTAAAATCGGTCGATGCATGCGCCTGACCCTCGTGGCTTCATCCTCACCCGACACTGGCGCGATACCCGCGATGGGGTGAGCCTCGAGTTCTGGCTTGCCACCGAGGCCGGCCCGCGTAACGTGCTGGTGACCGGGCAGTCGGCGGTCGCCTTCGTGCGCGAGGCGCAACGCGCCGACGTCGAAGCGGCGATCAGGAACGATGGTGCCTTCGAGCTGAAGCCGCTGCCGCTGAAGACACTCGCGCAGGAGCCGGTCAGCGGCCTCTACGCGCAGGGTTACCGGGCGATGCTCCGTCTGGAGAAACGGCTTTCGGAGCGCGGCATCACCTTGCTCGAGGCGGATATCCGTCCCACCGATCGCTACCTGATGGAGCGGTTCATCACGGCGTCGGTGACGGTGGAAGCCACCGAAAGCGACGATCACGCCGTGCTGGTGAATCCACGGATCAAGCCCAGCGATGCCTACCGCCCGTCGTTGCGGGTGGTCTCGCTCGACATCGAAACCAGCGCGATGGGCGAGCTGTACTCGGTCGCCCTGGAAGGGTGCGGGCAACGCCAGGTGTACATGCTCGGCGCCAGGCCGGAAGGCGATGCGACGATGGTCGACTTCGACCTGGCCTATTGTGCCGACCGCCCGGCGATGATCCTCGCGCTGAACGCGTGGTTCCGCGAGCACGACCCCGACGCCATCATCGGCTGGAACCTCGTGCAGTTCGACCTGCGCCTGCTGCAGGCCTGTGCCGACCAGCACGGGCTGGTGCTGGCACTGGGGCGTGGCGGGCGCGCGATCGACTGGCGCGCGCATGGCCGGCGCGAGGGCTATGTGTTCGCCTCCATTCCCGGTCGCCTCGCCATCGACGGCATCGAAGCGATGCGCTCGGCGATGTGGTCGTTCCCCTCGTTCAGCCTGGAAAGCGTCGCGCAGGCGCTGTTGGGCGAAGGCAAGGACGTCGACGATCCGTACCACCGCATGGACGAAATCGAACGGCGCTTCCGCGAGGACAAGCCGGCCCTCGCACGCTACAACCTGGTTGACTGCGAACTGGTGACGCGGATCTTCGACAAGGTGAAGTTGCTGGATTTCGTCCTCGAGCGCGCCAACGCCACCGGCTTGCCGGCCGACCAGTCCGGCGGATCGATCGCCGCCTTCAGCCATCACTACCTGCCGCGCATGCATCGCGAAGGCTACGTGGCGCCGAACATCGGGCTGAGCCACGGCGAGTCGTATCCGGGCGGATTCGTCATGGAGTCGCGTCCCGGCATCTACGACTCCGTGCTGGTGCTCGACTACAAGAGCCTGTATCCATCGATCATCCGTACCTTCCTCGTCGACCCGATCGGGCTCGCCGAAGGCATGCGTGCGAGCGACCTCGCCGATACCGTGCCGGGCCCGAACGACACGCGCTTCTCACGTACGAAACATTGTTTGCCCGGCATCATCACGCACTTGTGGGAACGTCGCGACCAGGCCAAGCGCGATGGCAACCAGGCGCTCTCGCAAGCGTTCAAGCTGTTGATGAACGCCTTCGTTGGCGTGCTCGGTGCATCCGGCGGACGCTTCTTCGATCCACGCCTCGCCGCGGCCGTGACCCTGCGCGGCCACGAGATGATGCGAAGCACGCGCGCGCTGGTCGAAGCGGAAGGCTACGAAGCGATCTACGGCGACACCGATTCGATCTTCATCTGGCTCGGCGAGGCACACAGCGAGGCCGAGGCAACGGCCGTCGGCGCGCGGCTGGTCGGCCTGATCAACCAGTGGTGGAAGGATACGCTCGCCCGCGACTATGGCGTCGACAGTTTCCTCGAGATCGAATTCGATACGCACTACAAGCGCTTCTTCATGCCGACCATCCGTGGCAGCGAGCTGGGTAGCAAGAAACGTTACGCAGGGCTGGTCGAAGCCGACGACGGCAGCGACGAGCTGGTATTCCGCGGCCTGGAAACCGTGCGCAGCGACTGGACGCCGCTTGCCCAGCGCTTCCAGCGCGAGCTGTACGGCCGCATCTTCCGCCGCGAGCCGTACGTCGATTACATCGTCGAATACGTGCGCCAGCTCCAGGCCGGCGAACTCGACGATCTGCTGGTCTATCGCAAGCGCCTGCGTGGCAAGCTGGATTCGTACGACCGCACGACCCCGCCGCAGGTACGCGCGGCGCGACTCGCCGACGAATACAACGCGCGGCAAGGTCGACCGCTGCAGTATCAAAACGGTGGATGGATCAGCTACGTGATGACACTGGCGGGCCCGGAACCCGTCGAAGTACGCGTCGCCGCCGTCGACCATGAGCATTACCTCACCAATCAACTCGAACCCATCGCCGACGCCATCCTCGCCCCCTCCGGCGAGTCGCTCGCCGCACTCACGAATCAGCAGTCCGAATTGTTTTAGCGAGGCGCAGCGGCGTAGCGTGCGGGTGTCTGGCCGACGTGGCGGGTGAACGCGGTGCTGAACGCGCTCGCGGATCCGTAGCCGACGCGCTCCGCCACGGTCGTGATGCTGGCCTGGTCGCGGCGCAACAGCTGGCGGGCGAGGGCCATGCGCCACGTGAGCAGGTAGGCCATGGGCGCGACGCCGACGATGCGGTTGAAGCGTTCGAAGAAGGCCGAGCGTGACAGTGCTGCTTCGCTGGCCATGCGCGCCACGGTCCAGCCTTCGGCCGGGGCTTCGTGGATACGACGCAGCGCCTGCGCGAGGCGCGTATCGGCAAGGCCCTTCACCAGGCCCGTCGGTGCCGACGTGCCGGCCGAGCGCAGGGCGTCGATGAACAGCACCTCCAGCAGGCGTTCCAGCACGACGTCGCGTGCCGGCCGCGTATCCCTGGATTCGGCGCCAACCAGCTGCACCAGTGTCGCCAGGCGCGGCTCGCCGCGTACGAGCAGCACGCGCGGCAGCAAGGACACCAGCAACGCGGCGTCCGGGGAGCGAAAGCTGCAGTGGCCGATCAGTGCCCGATAGTCGGCGGGGACATCGGGATCGCCCACGCGGGCACGTCCATCGCCCGCGACCACCGCTGAGTTTTCGTCGCCTTCCGGCGGTTCGACACTGGTTGTCATGAAGTCGTCGGCGGCAGGAATCAACACGAAGTCGCCGGCCTGCAGCGTGACGGGCGGCTGGCCGTCGACGACCAGCACCGACGTGCCTTCCAGCACCGCGCAGTAGAACGGCTCGTCGACGTCCGTGCGGCGGACGCGCCAGCGGCCACCGGCGCTGACGACCTTCGAAAACCGCGCCACCGGCTGCAGCAACGTGACCACTTCGGCGAACGGGTCGGTCATGGCCGGACTCCGGATAACTAACTAAAGACTTTCGATTATAGAGAGTACGGCCTATGGCGCCTATCGTGAGTGGCATACCCCACCCCAAGGAGTTGCCATGCAAACCGTCCTCATCACCGGCTGTTCGTCCGGCTTTGGCCTGGAGATCGCCCGCCACTTCCTCGACCAGGGCTGGCGGGTGGTCGCCACCATGCGCAAGCCAGATGCGGCGCTGCTGCCTGCGTCGGAGCATCTGCGGATCCTGCCGCTGGACGTGACCGATCCACTGAGCATCCAGGCGGCCATCGCCGCGGCGGGCCCGATCGACGTGCTGGTGAACAACGCCGGCATCGGCATGTTCAACGCGCTGGAAGGCACGCCCATGCAGGTGGCGCGCGATGTGTTCGAGACCAACACGCTGGGTACGATCGCGATGACCCAGGCCGTGCTCCCACAGTTCCGCGAGCGCAAGGCGGGTGTCGTGATCAACGTCACCTCGACGGTGACCCTGCGTCCGCTGCCGCTGCTGTCGGTCTACACCGCCAGCAAGGCCGCCGTGAATGCGTTCACCGAATCGGTTGCCAACGAGCTGGCACCGCTCGGCATCCGAGTCGCGATCGTCTTGCCCGGCCGCGCGCCGTCGACCAGCTTTGGCCAGAACGCCCGCGAACGCATCGGCCAGTTCCCGCCGGCCTACGCGGCGTTCGCCGAGAAGATCTTCGAAGGCCTGCGCGACGCTAACCAGCCGGAAACGCGTTCCGAAGACGTCGCCACGGCCGTCTGGCGCGTGGCGACGGATCCGGCCTCACCCATGCGGACGCCCGCGGGTGAAGACGCAGTCGCGTGGTTTAACGGCTGACGCCGGCGAACACCTCGCGGATGCGCGCGGCAATGTGCTTGCCGTGCGTCTCCAGCGCGAAGTGGCCCGTGTCCAGCATCTCGATCACGGCAGCCGGGTTGTCGCGGCGATACGCCTCGGCGCCCGGCGGGATGAAGAACGGGTCGTTCTTGCCCCAGATCACCAGCGTGGGCACCTGGCGTTCGCGGAACAGGCGCTGGAAGTCCGGGTACTTCGTGAGGTTGTTGCGGTAGTCGAGGAACAGGTCGAGCTGGATCTCGTTGTTGCCCGGGCGCTGCATCAGCAGGTAGTCCAGGTGCCACATCATCGGATCGAGCAGGCTCTGGTCGGGCACGCCATGGGTGTACTGCCAGGCGATGCCGTCCAGCGAGAGCACGTCGCGGATGGCGTCGCGGTTCGCCTGCGAAGGATCGGCCCAGTAGGCCTGGATGGGCGCCCAGCTATCGCCGAGGCCTTCGAGGTAGGCGTTGCCGTTCTGGCTGATGAGGCCGGCGAAGCGCTCGGGCCTGGCCAGGGCAAGGCGCAGCGCCGAGGGGGCGCCGTAGTCGAACACGTAGAGGATGTACTTCTGCAGGTCGAGGGCATCGACGAAGGCTTCCAGCGTCTTGCCGAGGCTGTCGAAGGTGTACTGATAGTGGCGGCTCTCCGGCACCTCGGTGAAGCCGAAGCCGGGCAGGTCGGGCGCCACGAGGTGGAAGCGGTCGGCCAGCTCGTTGAACAGCTCGCGGTATTGCAGCGAGCTGGTCGGGAAACCGTGGACCATGAGCAGGGTGGGCGCGCTGGGATCGCCGGCTTCGCGATAGAAAACGCGGACGCCGTCGGCATCGACGTAGCGGTGGTGGACGGTGGCATGGGCGGAAGCGGTCACGGCAGTTCTCCTTTGTAACCTGAATAAGTCAGGTAATGCGGTTACACACAGGCTACGCAGCAACCATGTAACTTGTCAACATGTCTTTTAGTGGTTACCATGGGGACATGAACCCGGTCACCTCGCTCGAAATGCCCCCGATCCTGGCCGACCAGCCTGCGCTGGACCTGATCAACACCGTGGTCATGGAAAACGGCGAATCGGTGGATCACCTCGTATCCGACGCGGCGACGGCCGCCTGGCTGTCGCGGATGACCGGAGGCCCGGTCGAGGCATCGGCGGGCCTCGGTGCGCGTGCCGTCGAGTTGCGCGAAGTGATCCGCCAGGCGGTGCTGGCACGCAAGCGCGGGGTCGCCGTCGACGTGGGGCACCTCAACGCCCTGACCCGGCAGATGAGCAGCCACCTCGAGCTCGTGGCGCATGGCGACAGCCTGCGGACCGAACGCCGCTATGAAGGCGATGCCTCGTGGCGCGCGCTGGCGCCGCTGGGCGAAGCCGCGCTCACCCTGCTGGCCGAAGGCGACTTCAGCCTGGTGCGCGAGTGCGAGCACGACGACTGTTCGCTCTGGTTCTACGACCGCACGAAGTCGCACCGGCGCCGTTGGTGCAGCATGGCCATGTGCGGCAACCGCCATAAGGTGAGCCAGTTCCGCAAGCGTCGCGAGACGTGAGGCATCGCGCCTGCTCAGGCAGGCTGTAGCGACGCGCCCAGCTCACGCCCGTAGGCAGCGATACGGCGGCCGACCGGCAAGCGCTCGGCTTCGTAAGCAACCAGCGCTTCACGCACGGGAAGACGGCGCAAGGCTGCGGCGAGGGTCATCGCATCGCCCGCGGCCTTGGCGGCACCCATGGCGGTATGCGGCCGCACGACGAAGGCGGCATCGCCGAGCAGGGCGACACGGCCCGACGCCATGCGCGCGCTTTCGTGGTCGAAGATGGCCTGGACGAACGGTGTGGGTTCGGCCTCCACGAGTGCCCGAAACGGCGGTGGCAGGCTGTTGCGCGCCGCACTGCGTAGCGCCTCGCGATCCGCCGGCGACACCTCGCCACGCGCCAGCGACCACGGATGGATCCGCCCGTCGGCGTCGGTGAGCGTGCGGCGCAGTCCATCGATACCGGGCGCCTGTCGGTACCAGACCCAGTTGTAACGCCGCTTGCCAGGCGCGATGTCGCCGTCCGGACCGGGAACAAGGTAGCCGAGCGCCTGCTCGCCAGGTGCGAAATAAAGCGCGAAGCGATCGAACAGCGCCGACGATGCAACGGCAGGCACCTCGGCTTCCGGCAAAAGTCCACGCCACGCCACGTAACCGGCGTAATGGTTTTCACGGCGGGTCGGGGTGACGATGCTGCGCACCAGCGAGCCGAGGCCGTCGGCACCGATCACGCACTCGAAGGCATGCCGCTTGCCCGATGCGAGGGTAAGGGTCGCCATGGTGGGTGACTGTTCCAGCCCGGCCACCGGGTCGCCGGCGTGGTAACGGCCACTGGCGACGCAGGCGCGCAGCGATCCGTAGAGACCATCCCAGGACACCTGCATCTGCGGTGTCGGCTGGGTGCTGACGATGCTGCCGTCGCGTGCCAGCACGATGCGCTCATATGCGACCACGCCCGTGCGCGCCACGGCCTCGCCGCCAAGCCGGCGCAGCACGGAGAACACCTCATGCTGGGCGACGAGGCCGGCGCCGCGCCCGGCCAGGCCACCTTCCATGCGCTCGAACACGTGCACTTCGTGGCCGTCCGCCTGCAGCAGGGCTGCGCAGAACAGGCCGCCGAGTGATCCGCCTACGACTCCGATGCGCATCGCGATTCCAGGAAAGGCTGCCTGGCGAACGTATCAACCGCGCACGTGGCACGGCTTGCAGTTTTGTGCAGCGCGCGCTTGACGCTAGGATGTTGCCATCGTCCCTTGCCAGGCCACGCCCCATGCCCCGTCCCACGCTGACACCGCTGGCCGAAGGCAGCAGTCGGATGGTCTGCAGTATCTCGGCGGGCATGGTCGGCGTGTGCCTGACCGGCATCGGCCTGCTGCGCGTGTCCAACACGATGAGCAAGTCCGGGACGATCGCGGACGACCTACTGGCCTTCGACGCGATCCTGTTCCTGGTGGCGACGCTGAGTGCCTATTTCGCGTTGCGCGTGAGCACGGAGGCGCGGTTGCATCGGCTGGAGCGGATCGCGGACGTGTTCTTTATCCTGGCGATGGTGATGCTGACTACGGTGTGTTTCATCATTACGTATATGACGCTTTGATAAGGCATCGCGCGCAGGCGCGCTCCTACAAGGATGCGACACCCTTGTAGGAGCGCGCCTGCGCGCGACGCTCTACATCAAAGGTCGAACTGCGCCGACACCATCACCGTCCGCGGCGCACCCTGGGTCAGGTAACCGCCCGTCGCGGATGCCCAATACCCCTTGTTGGTGAGGTTCGCGACGGTGACGTTGAAGGTGACCGGCTTGCCTTCCAGCGTCGGCGTGACGCGCGCGCCGATGTCGTAGGTGGTCCATGCCGGCACGCGCAGCGAATTGGCGGCGTCGAGGTACTGCTTGCCGGTACGCACGGCGCGCGCGCTGAAGGTCAGCTCCGGCGTGTTCGGGACGACCCATTCGACGCCGGCATTGGCCTGGAAGCGCGGCACGCCGATGGCGTCGTGGCCGTCATCCGTACCGCCGGCCGTGCTCACCAGCTCCGGCTTGATGTAGTTTGCGCCGCCGAGGATGCGCACGCCCTTCACCGGCTCGCCGTAGAAGTTCCACTCCACGCCGCGATTGCGCTGGTCGCCGTCCACGACGTAGGTGTTGCTGGCGTCGACGTAGGCGCTGGGCTGCTTGATCTGGTACAGCGCGAGGCTGCTGCCGATCGTGCCGGCATCCCACTTCACGCCCACTTCGTTCTGCTTGGCCTTGTACGGTGCGAACACCTGGCCAGCGTTGGTCACCGGCGCACCGTTGAAATTCACCGGGGCTTCGCCGCCCTGGGTCAGTGCTTCGATATGGTTCGCGTACACGGCCCATTCGTCGCTGATGCGGCAGTTCGCGCCGAACACCGGGCTGGTGGTGTACTGCTCGTATTCCGAATTCTTCGCGCCCGGCTGGCCGTAGTCGTAGCTGAGCACGTGCAGCTTCTGGCGGCGTGCGCCGACGGTCACCTGCAGGCGATCGTCCATGAAGCCGAGCGTGTCGGACAGGGCGAGGCTGCGCAGCTGCGTGCGGCCGGTGAAGTTCGGATCGCTGATCGGGCCGACGTTGTAGCTGTAGTCCGGCACCGCCACGTAGGTCGGGCTGTAGATGTTGGTCGACCAGAAACCACCGCCCGCGTAGGCGGCCTTCTTGTTCGTCGAGAGCGCGCTGAAGCCGAGCGTCACGCGATGGGTGACTTCACCGGTGTCGAAGTGGGCATTGAAGCCGGCTTCGCCGGTGCCGGTGTCGGCGATGTACGGCACGGTGAAGCGGTACTCGCCGCCGTTGCCGCGGTTGTCGGACAGCGTCGGGCTCACGTAGTCGCCAAACTCGTTGCCATGGTGCGCGCCGGCCGCGACGTAGCCGGTCAGCCAGGGGGCGAAGTCGTACTCCGCACGGACCACGCCGAAGGTATCTTCCAGCGACGAACCCGACCACGGCTGCGAGTAGTTGGTACGGGCCGACGGTGCGCGCGGCACTTCCGTGGCGGTGCCGATGAACACGACCGAGCGGCCGCCGATGATGTCCTGCTTCTGGTAGCCGACGTCGGTGGTGACGCGCAGGCGCTCGCCCTGGTAGTCGAACGCCACCGAGGCCGCTGTCAGGCGGCTCTTCTCGCCGTCCACGCCGGTCCCGCCTTCGCGATGCACGGCGTTGACGCGCAGGCCGAACTCCTTGTTCGCGCCCCAGCGGCGGCCGATGTCGATCGACTCACCGATCTGGCTGTCGCTGCCGTAGTCCACGCCGACGCGGGTGATCGGCTCGGCCTCCGCGCGCTTGGGCGCGATGTTGATGCCGCCGCCGATGCCGCTGCCGCCGATGCTGATGCCGTTGAGGAACGCGTTCGCGCCCTTGAAGATCTCCACGCGGCTCATCAGTTCCGGCGCGAGCAGCTGGCGCGGCAGCAGGCCGTACAGGCCATCGAAGCCGATGTCGTCGCTGTAGAGCTGGAAGCCGCGGATGGTGAACTGCTGCGAGTAGTTGCCGTAGCCGAAGCCGTAGCGCACGGCCGGATCGTTGTTGACCACCTCGCCGAGGGAGCGTGCCTGCTGGGCGCGGATCAGGGTGTCGGTGTAGCTGGTCAGCGCGAACGGGACATTCATCGCGTCCTGGTTGCCCAGCACGCCGAAGCGGCCACCCTTGGCGACCTGGCCACCGGCGTAGGCCGAGGTCGGTGCCGCCATGTCGGCGCTCACCTGCACACCGGACAGGGTGGTGGCGTTCTCCTGCGCCTTGCGCTGGTCCTCGGCGGTGTCGGCATCGGCGGCATGGGCCGCGGCGGACGCCAACAGGAGAGTGGCGAGCGCGAAGCGGACGGAAGACGTCAGGCGACGGCGCGGGAGAGTGGCGTACATGGCGGATCCTGTGGGCGGTGCCCGGCAATGCGAATGGAAATGAGAATAGGTCTCAAGTATGCCGCATTACACGCCTGTTGCAAAGCAACACCCCGCCCCAAACCCCCGCCTCCCAACGCTTTACCCCACCCGCTCCTGTAGGAGCGCGCCCGCGCGCGACATCTCCTGGCACCACTTCTCAATAACCCTCCACCCCCTTACGCCACCCCATTCCGCACCGCAAACACCCCCTCAGGGTCATACCGCTTCTTGGCCGCCGCCAACCGCCCCACGTTCGTCCCCCAATACGCCTTCCTGAAATCCTTCTGGAAGTAGTCGCTCTCCGAGAAATACGCCCCCGCTCCCGGACTGACCTGCATCAGTCGCGCGTACGCCTTGCGCACGCGTGCTTCCCCGCGCTGCGCCTTCACCGCGTCGACCTTCGCTCCCGGTAGCCCCTCGAACACCGGGTCGCCGCCATTCGCGATGATCGCCAGGGCGAACGCATCGAGCAGCTCGGGATTGGTCGCCGTGTCGCGCGCCGCGGCCAGGGCATCTGGCGAGCCGCCGAACAGGCCCTTGTTGAAATGCAGGCCCACGTCCATGTCCTTCGCCGCCTCGACGATGGCGCTGGCCATGGCCTCGACGCTGTCGTCGCGGAGCAGCCGCGAGGGCAACCAGGCCGAGGTGTAGGCGTGGATGTACCAGCCGACCTGTTCCAGGTCGCCGCTCCAGACCATGTGATAGTTCGGTGTACCGGCCCGCTTGTCGGGAGTCGCGAAGTCGACGCCGGCCTTCTGGTAGAAGCCGATGTCCCAGAAATGCCGGGCAGGGATGGCGAACACTTCCAGCGGAGACAGCCACTTATAGGCTGGGCGGGCCGCGACCCAGTCGAGGAATGGCTGCCACGCCTCGGTGGCCTGGTACTTGTTGAGGTCCTGGAACACCATCGAGATGCGCATGTGGCGGTCGCCGTCGAAGCCGACCTGCTCGCCCCAGTGCGGGTTGCACAGGTGGTCACGGAAGTGCCGGAGCAGCTGGGCGACGAGCGCCTGGAACGACGCGTCGCTGTCGGCGATGAGGCGGCCGAACACGCCGCCGAAGTTCTCCGGCAGGTCATGCGTGCGGAAGGTCAGCCGGGTAACCACGCCGAAGTTGCCACCGCCACCGCCCTTCAGCGCCCAGAACAGCTCCGGGTCCTGGTAGGCATTCACCACGCGGATCTTGCCGTCGGCGGTGACCACCTCGGCCTCGACCATGTTCGACGCGCCGGTGCCGAAGGCCTTGGAGAGACTGCCGAAGCCACCACCGCCGGCGAAACCGGCGCAGCCGACGGTGGTGCAACCACCGCCCTGTACGTAACGGCCGCCCATGGTGGTGACCGCGTGGTAGGCGTCGATCCACATCGCGCCCGCGCCGACGTGGACCACCGGCATGCCGGCCGTGCCGGCCTTTGCGCCCCTGGGGACGAACGACGTGGCCATCTCCACCGTGTTCATCCGCCGCGTCCAGATCAGCAGGGAGTCCGGTGCGTTCGATGCGCCGAGGTAGCTGTGCCCGCCGCCGCGGATGACGAGGCGCACGCGATGCTTCACCGCCCATGCGACGGCGGTGGCCACGTCCTGCGCGCTCTCGGCGGCGAGGACCCAGGCGCTCGGCGACGAGGTCCAGCCCTGGTACCAGCCGCTGGTCTGGGTGAGCGCGGGATGCTCGCCAACATAGAACGGGTTGCCGATCTGGGCCAGGGCCTCGTCGCGGGTGGCCGGGTCGAGCAGCGGGTTCCTCGGGATGGAGAGACGCCCGCCGACCTGGCGGTTGAGCGCGTCCCAGTCGGCGTCGGTCGGCCAGCCGGCGGCACCGGGCTTGAGCCAGCGGCCATCGCCGGTGACGAAGGCATCGACCTTCGCGACCAGCGGCAGCAGCGGGAGGATGAGGGCGGTCTTGAGCAGGGTGCGGCGGTCCATGGGGCATCTCCTTGTCGGCTGGGGTCGATGCTGCGCCGCTGGTGGGCGCCGTGTCGCCGGCGTAGGGAGGAATGGCGAGGGGTTTGGGACGAATGGTGGACCCCAGGGGTTGGGTCTCCCTGCCACGACGCGCAAAATGGCGTTTCCCCCGACCAGAGCACCCCCCATGCCGACCTGGACCGACCGCCGCCTGTCCGACCTGTTCCGCATCGACCACCCGCTGTTGCTGGCGCCCATGGCCGGCTCCGGTGGCGCCGCGCTGGCGATCGCCGTCGCGAAGGCAGGTGGGCTGGGTTCGATCCCGTGTTCGTCGATCACGGTGGAGAAGGCCACGTCGGATGTCGCAGACTTCCGTGGCGCGGTGGCGGCGCCGCTCAACCTGAACTTCTTCGCCCACGAGCGACGGACGCCGAGCGAGGCGGAGAACGCCCGATGGCTCGACCGGCTGGCGCCGTACTTCGGCGAGTTCGCGGTCGACCCCGCCGGCCTCCCGGCAGCCGGTGGCCGCGCGCCGTTCGATGACGCGATGTGCCGGATGGTGGAATCGCTGAAGCCGGAGGTGGTGAGCTTCCACTTTGGCCTGCCCGCGCGTGAGCTGCTCGAGCGGGTCCGGGCGACCGGCGCGAAGATCCTCGGCTCGGCGACCACGGTGGCCGAAGGCCGATGGCTGGCCGAGCACGGCGTCGATGCGGTGATCGCCCAGGGCAACGAGGCCGGCGGCCATCGCGGCAACTTCCTCACCGACGACATGGCGACCCAGCCGGGCCTGTTCGCCTTGTTGCCGCAGATGGTCGATGCGCTGGAGATCCCGGTGATCGCCGCGGGGGCCGTCGCCGACGGACGCGGGATGGCCGCCGCGCTGATGCTCGGCGCCGCGGGCGTCCAGGTCGGTACGGCCTACCTGCTGTCCGATGAATCGACGAGCGTGCCGGTGCACAAGGCCGCCCTGAAGCAGGCCCGCGACGACAACACCGCGGTGACCAACGTCCTCACCGGCCGTCCCGCCCGCGGGGTCATCAACCGGATCATGCGCGAGGTCGGCCCGCTGTCGCCCGATGCCCTGCCGTTCCCGCTCGCCGGCGGCCCGCTGGCGCCGATGCGCGCCGCGACGGAAAAGCTCGGCAAGGGCGACTTCCAGCCACTATGGAGCGGCCAGGCCGGCGCGCTGGCACGCGAAGAACCCGCCGAAACCATCACCCGCCGCATCCTCGACCAGGCCTCGCACCTGCTGCACCGCCTGTAGGAGCGCGCCCGCGCGCGATCCGCCGGCAGGCGGCAAGGTTGCGTCATCGGAAGCGTTTTTGCGTCATTGAAAGGGTTCGGCCTCATCGAAAGCGCTTTGCGTCGTCGAAAGCGCTTTGCCTCATCGAAAGCGTTTTGCGCCATCGAAAGCGTCGTCGCGAGGACCTTCGCGCGCAGGCGCGCTCCTACAGTACAGGGGCGGCGCTACGGCTTCTGCCCGTGGCCCAGCAGGTACAACTTCACATACTTCCGCCGCACGTACTCCACCCGCAGCAGCGCGTAGACGATCCCGCGCCACCCATCGAGGAACCCGGCGCGCAGGACATACCCGCGGAAGAACCGCCACATCGGGCTGACGATGATCTGTGCAAGCGTGGCACGCTTGCCCTTCGCGAACTCCTCCACGGCCATCATGTGCGCGTAGCGTTCCTGCTTGCCCATCAGTTCGGACAGCGAGCGATACGGGTAATGGTCGAGGAAGCCATCGAGCATCTTCACCGTGCCGTCGACGCTTACCGATTCGTGGATCTCGCGGGGACCACGCCAGCCACCCTGGCGGCGGTCGAACAGGCGCAGCACCTTGTCGGCGCCGGCGTTGCCATGGCGCATGAAGCGGCCGAAGAAATCGTTGCGTCGATAGAACCGGTAGCCGGCCGCCCCGGCGAAGCCACCCGCGAAGGCCTGGTCGATGGCCTCGCGCAGGTCGTCGCCCACGCGCTCGTCGGCGTCCAGGCAGAGCACCCACTCGTTCTTCGCCTGGGCGACGGCAAACGCCTTCTGGCTGCGGAAGCCATCGAAGGCCCGTTCGAAAACCCGTGCACCCATCTCGCGGGCGATGGCCTGGGTGTCGTCGCGCGATCCACCATCGACGACCACCAGGTCATCGCAGAAGCTCGCGGAAGCGAGGCAATCGCGGATGCGGTCGGCCTCGTCCTGGGTGATCACGCAGAGGGAAATGGGCCGCTGGGTCATGGAAACATGGGCTGGATGGGGCTGGCGGGCCATAATGCCACGTTGCTCCCGATCGAGGTCCGCCCGTGGCTGCCTGCCTGATGTTCGCCACCGAAGAGTACGCGTTGCCCATCCTGCGTCCGCTGGCCGCGGCGGCGAAGGCGCGCGGCCAGGACGTGCACTGGATCGTGCCCGACGCGGTGGCCTCGCACCTGGGTGCCGGCGAACCGCGCGTCACCAGCCTGAAGGCGGCGAAAGCCTTGCAGCCCGAAGCGGTGTACTGCGCCGCCAACTGGGTCTCGCCGCGCCTGCCCGGCGTAAAGGTGCAGGTGTTCCACGGCTTCAATGCCGAGAAGCGCGAACCGGGCCGTGGCCACTTCGCCATCCGCGGCTTCTTCGACCTGTACGTGACCCAGGGCCCCGCGACCACGCAGCCGTTCGAGGCGCTGGCTAAGGAGCACGGCTACTTCGCCGTACGCGAGACGGGCTGGCCAAAGCTCGATCCGCTGTTCGTCGAACCCGCACCGCCGCGCGACCCCGCGTTGCTGGTGCCGGACGGACGCCCGGTGGTGATGTACGCATCGACGTTCAGCCACCGCCTCAGCGCGGCACCCGGCATGGTCGAGCCACTGCGCAAGATGATCGCGCGCGGCGACCGCCAGTGGCTGCTGACGCTGCATCCGAAATGCCCCCAGGATCTGTTCGCCGCGTATCGCGGGCTCGAAGCCGCGAACGCACGCTTCTACACCTCGGATAGGCTGATCGAACTGGAGCGCGCGGCCGATGTGCTGGTGTGCGACACCTCGTCGGTGATCCACGAGTTTGCGGTGATGCACAAGCCGGTGGTGACGATCGCGAACCGCGTGCCGCATCCGTTCATGCTCGACGTGCCAACGCCCGACGACGTGGACGCCGCGATCGACCGCGCACTCACGCATCCCCCCGAACTGATGGCGGCGATCAAGGCACACGCCGACCAGATCCACCCATCGCACGACGGCCACGCGAGTGAACGCGTGCTCGACGCCGTCGCCGCCTTCCGCCACAGCGACTTCGGCACGATGAAGCGCAAGCCGCTCAACCTCGTCCGCCGCTACAAGGCGATGCGCGACCTGCCGGCGCTGCTCCCTGGCGACACGCCCTTGTAGGAGCGCGCCCGCGCGCGAAACCACCAATCTCACCCCAGGTCAGCCGAGAAACACCCCATGCCAGCCACCACAGCCCAAAACGTCGGCAAAGCCTTCTCCCTGGATAGCATGCTCGCCGCCCGCGAGCGCTCCTGGCTCGCCTTGCGCGACATCGCTGCGCACATCACGCCCGGCATGACCGAGCCGGAAGCGATCGTCATCGCGGGCAAGCGCCTGGCTGCCGCCGGCATGCAGCGGATCTGGCATCCCAGCATCATCCGGTTCGGCGCGAACACGCTGAAGACGTTCCGGCAGAAGTCGGCCCCCGATACGGTGCTGGCCGGGAACGACCTGTTCTTCGTCGACCTCGGTCCCGTGTTCGACGGCCACGAAGGCGATGTCGGCGACACCTTCGTCGTCGGCAGCGACGCCACCATGCACGCCTGTGCCGACGCCGCACGCGAACTGTTTCGTCGTGGCGAGGTGCGCTGGCGCGGAGGCGTCACCGGCGTGGCGTTGTACGACTACGTGTCCGCGGAAGCCGAGGCCATGGGCTGGCGTTTGAACCATGCGACCAAGGGACACCGGGTGGGCGACTACCCACATGCGGTGCACAAGGCAGGCAACCTTGGCGATCTCGATGCGGAGCCGGTGCCGGGGTTGTGGATCCTGGAGATCCAGATTGCGCATCCGACGCTGGCGATCGGGGCTTTTTACGAAGACCTTTTGATGGCGTGACGGGTTGGGCTGGGTGTGCGTCAATGGGGATGGCTTGAGTGCAGGGAAGGGTGGGGATGATGGGTATGGGTTGGCGGTGGGTTTTCGGGCTTGTGGTTGTCGCTGTTTCCGCGTCGGGGTGTACGGGGAAATTTGAGGACGGTGTGGACGGCACCGATGGTGTCGCGGTTGGGGGTCGCGCGCAGGCGCGCTCCTACACGGACACGGGGGTGGTGGAGCGGTATTCGCTTGAGGACACCGAGGTGCGCTCGGTGCATGCGGGGAAGCTGGGTCGCGATTACCAGGTGTTCGTGAGCCTGCCACCGGATTACAACGAGCATCCCGACCGCAAGTACCCGGTGATGTTCGTCACCGACGCGAACTATGCGTTTCCGTTGATCCGTAGCATCGCGCGGCGGCTGGGCGAGCATGGCGATGGCACCGAGGACTTCATCCTGGTCGGCCTTTCGTATGCCGTCGGCGACACGCCGGTGTACAGCCGGCGTCGCGACTACACGCCGACCGATCGCGGCCCGAATGGCTTGACATCCGACATGCCCGGGCGGCCGGTCGTGCACGGCCAGGCCGAGGGCTATCGCGAGTTCATCAAGGACGATGTGTTCCCCCTGGTCGCCGGGGCATATCGCGCCGACATGTCGCGTGCCATCTACGTCGGCCATTCGTACGGTGGCCTGCTCGGCTGGGACATCCTCATCCACGATCCGGGCATGTTCAGCCGCTACATCCTCGGCAGTCCGTCGTTACAGTTCGATCGTGGCGTCGAGTTCGCGCGCATGCACGAGGCGCTGGCGGCCCGGAAGGATCTCCCTGCCAACGTCCTCGTCGTCCTCGGTGGGTTCGAAACGCTATCCAGGGACAAGTCGGACCATCGCTTCAACACCGGCGTGGATATGGTCGGCGACAACAAGCGCTTCGTCGCGGAACTGCAAGCGAAGCACTATCCCGGTTTGCACGTGGAACTGCAGACCGTCCCCGGCGAAGACCACCTCACCGTATTCCCTACGATCATCACCCGCGGCATCGTCTGGGCGCTGCCCGGCAAACGCCAGCCGCTCAACGCGAAAGACGGGTGACCGAGAAGGCGACGACGAGCGCGGCGAAGGTCAGCGCGCCGATCCAGTAGACCGAGCCGAGCGCCGCACCGTCGCTGGCGATGGCCGCGGCCCAGGCAAGCGCGAGCAGGACCCAGCCCGACCACTTCACGGCACGCGTGGTGCGTGCGGGCAAGGCCCTGCCGAGGACGTCGCGCTGGTGTCGCGACATGCCCAGCGACAGCGCGGCGAACCCGGCCAGGGCCGCGAGGAGGCAGAGCAGCATCATGCGATGGCTTCCTTCTTGCGCCGCGCGCGGACGGGCTCCTTGCGCTTGTGCACCTTCCACGCGCAGAAGCCGAGCAGCGCGGCGAACACCAGCATCACCCCGTCGAAGCTCACGAACAGGATGTCACCCGACATCGCGCTGGCCAGCAGGCCGCGATCGGTCGTGGCCATGTCGACCAGCGGCACGGCGAAGAAACCCACGGCGCCTACGGCGAGGGTCTCCACCCAGGCCCGTTTCACCGGGCGCACGATCGCGATCAGCGCCAGCACGCCCCAGCCGATGAACAGCCAGTTCGCCTCCCAGTCCGCGCGTCTCGCCAGCTCGACGGGAAGCAGGCGGTTGGCGAGGAAGTAGCAGGCGATGCCGAAGGGCAGGCCGGCGATGGTGGCGATGTTGAGGCGCTCGACCAGGCGGAAGCCGAAGTAGGGGTGTTCGGGGTCGGCCAGCTGCAGCCGGCGCTTGGCCGTCCATAGCACCAGGCCGGTACCGACCATGGCCGTGCCGGTGAGCCCGCACAGGAAATAGAACCAGCGCAGCAACAAGGGCGCATAGCGGCCGGCATGCAGGCCGACCATCACGCTCTCGGTCTGCGCCGCGCCACCGCGTGCACCTGGCGGCGCGTGCATCGCGCCGGTCGCCGCGTCAAAGGTGAGGGTCTCGCCACGGGTGGCCATCGATGCATCGGTGGCGCGGGTGATCTTCACCACCGAGTTCGCATCGCCGGGGATGGCGACGTAGATGTAGCCCGGATCGGCGCCATGCCAGCTGGCGCGTGCCTGCCGCATCATCGCCGCGATCGAGGCCATCGGCACGGCGTGACCCGAGCGCTGCGGATCGGGTTCCGCGCTGAAGGCATCGGCGTAGTACTGCGCCGGGTTGTCGTAGGCCGCGGCGGCGCCCCAGGGCATGTATTGCGCACCCAGCGTGACCAGTCCGGTGTAGGTGATCATGAAGTGGAACGGCAGCGCCAGCACGGCGCTCAGGTTATGCCCGTCCAGCCACGAGCGCTGGCCCTTGCCGAAGCGCAGCGTGAAGAAGTCCGCGAAAATCTTCTTGTGGGTGATCACGCCACTGATGATCGCCACCAGCATGAACATCGCCGCGAGGCCCACCGCCCAGCGCGCCCACAGCACCGGCACGTAGTACAGGTCGAAGTGCATGCGGTAGAGGCGCCAGCCACCCAGCGTGTCGCGCGCATCCACCTTGTGCCCGGCGCCATCGACCAGGAACTGGTGGTCGCGCCACTGCTTGAAGCTTTCGCCCTTGACCTTCCAGTACGCAGAGGTGGCCACCGCGCGGTTGCCCGGCAGCTGTATCGTCCAGCCCTCGGCATCTGCCGCGTGCTCGCGCATGTACGCCACCGCGCCTTCGGCACCGGCCTCGAGCTGGCGCTGGCCGTGGACTTCCGGCTGCATCCAGCGAGTGATCTCGTCCTGGAAATAAGCGGCCGTCCCGGTGGCGAACACCAGGAACAGCAACCATCCCAGCAGCAGGCCCACCCACGTATGCAGCCAGGCCATCGACTGGCGCAGGCCGCCCTTCATGCCGCGCCACCGTGCAGCGACAGGTACAGGGCGAGGCCCAGCGGCACGCAATAGACGCTGGTCCAGAACCATGCGCGGCCAGCGCGCGCCGTGGCGAAGGCGCAGGTCGCGACCAGCGCGAAGACGGCGAACGACGCGAGCATGCCGGTCGTCACGGCGTCGACCCGCGCCATCGGCAACCAGCGCGCCAGCGCGGCGTCGGTCAGCGCGGACGCGACGTAGCCGCCGAGGGCCGCGAGCAGGGTGCGTGACGCGACATCGAAGGCGGTGGCAAGGCGCGACGGCGCGTCGCAAGCGGAGGTGGAACGGGACATGGCGGTTCTCGAACGAAGGCGGTGGCCGCGCGGCACTGCCGGATGGAGCCCTTCGCAATATTGTGCGATCGCGGCGTATCGGCCATTATATTAATGAGATTCATTCGCAAATACGAGCCGACCACCCCACCGGCACTCGGCCAGCGCAGGAAAAACCGATGATTTCGAAGAAGAAACTGCTGCCCATGCTGGTGGCTGGCGCCCTTTTGCCCACGTTTGCCATGGCCAGCGACGACACCGACGCGGACCAGGCGCGGACGAAGCGCGACAAGGCCGTGCAACTGGACGCCGTGTCCGTGCAGGGCACCGCGCTGGAGAAGGGCTACGCCCGTGCCGACGCCTCGTCGGCGACCAAGACCGACACGCCGATCATCGAAACGCCGCAGGCGATCTCGGTCATCTCCAACACCCAGATGCTCGACCAGGGCGTGCTCACGGTGCAGGACGCGCTGCGCTATTCCGCCGGCGTGCGCGCCGATGCCTACGGCGTCGACAGCCGCGGCGACGACGCGTTCCTGCGCGGCACCTCGTTCGTGCAGTACCTCGACGGCCTGCGCCAGAGCATGGGCTACAGCTACGCGCGCACCGAGCCGTATTTCCTCGATCACCTCGAGATCGTCCGCGGTCCGTCCTCGGTGCTCTACGGCCAGGGCACCACGGGTGGCCTGATCGCGCTGGCCTCGAAACGCCCGCAATTCGACGCGTCGCACGAGGTGCAGCTGCAGGTCGGCAACAACGCGCGCAAGCAGGTTGCCTTCGACTTCACCGGGCCCCTCGACCAGGCCGGCCACTGGGCGTATCGCCTGGTCGGCGTGTACCGGGACGCGGACTCGCAGATCGACCACGTGGCCGACGATCGCAAGGGCATCGCGCCGTCGATCACCTGGGCACCCGACAACGACACGCGCTGGACGCTGCTGGCCAACCTGCAGTTCGACCACAACGGATCGTCGCTGAACTTCTTGCCGCACGAAGGCACCCTGCTGCCGAATCCGAACGGTCGTATCCCCACGCACCGTTTCGTCAGTGAACCGGGATTCGACCGGTACGACACGCAGCAGCGCTCGGTCAGTTCCTTCTTCGAACACCGCTTCAACGACACCTGGAAGTTCGACGTCAACATGCGTTACTCGCACGACGACGTCGATTACCGCACGCTGTATCCCGACGTGTACTCGCAGCCGTCGTATCCCTTCCTCGACGACGACGCACGCACGGTGGCCCGCTACAGCTACGTATCGCAGGACCGGCACAAGCGGCTGGTCACCGACAGCCATGCGGAAGCCGACTTCGACCTCGCCGGGATGCAGCACCGCGTGCTGATCGGGCTGGACATCGCGCGCTCGCGCACCGATAGCCGCCAGGGCAATGGTTACGACGCGACGCCGTTCGACCTCTACGCACCCGTGTACGGCAATGGCTTCGTCCCACCGGCGATTGCACCGATCGCCAGCAGCACGACGCGCCAGGTCGGCGCCTATGTGCAGGACCAGGTCAACTGGGGCGAGCACTGGGTGGGTACGGTCGGCTTCCGCCATGACCGCGCCACGCTCACCACGGGCGACGACCGCTCCGTGGACAATGCGACGACCGCACGCTATGGCGTGATGTATCGCTTCGACAGCGGCTTCGTGCCATACGTGAGCTATACCGAATCGTTCCAGCCGCTGGATAGCCTGGACTTCTACAACCGACCTTATGAACCGCTGCGCGGCAAGCAGTACGAGGCTGGCGTGAAGTATCAGCCGAACGGCAGCCCGACCATGGTCACGGCGACGTACTACGACCTGCGCGAGGAAAACCGCCTCGCCCCGGATCCGTCCAATCCGTTGAACCAGATCCAGGCGGGCCGGGCACGTACCCGCGGCGTGGAGCTCGAGGCCTCGACCCGGGTCGGTAACCACGTCGACGTGATCGGTACCTATACATGGACCCGGGCGCGCCCGAGCGACGGTTCGCTGGTCGCCGGCCTGCCGGAGAACCAGGCCTCGGCGTGGGCCGTGTATCACGTCAACGATGCGGACGGCGACGGGCTGAGCTTCGGCGCCGGCGTGCGCTACATCGGGGTGAACCACGACGAGACCGGCACGCTGGACGTGCCGCGGAAAACCCTCGTCGACGCCATGGTCGGCTGGAACCAGGGCCCGTGGCGCTTCGCCCTCAACGTGGCCAACCTCACCGACCAGGCCTACAACGCCAGCTGCCTCGCCCGCGGCGACTGCTTCTACGGCCCCCGCCGCAGCGTCGTCGGCAGCGCCACCTACCGCTTCTGACCACCGGACCGCGTTCGCGCGAACGGTTCCACCACGCCCCTGTAGGAGCGCGCCTGCGCGCGATGGCCCGGATCGCGCCGATCAACCATCACACGCCAACGCGCAACGTTTCCCCATGCGTTACGATCGAGGTTTGCCTGAACGAACGGGAGATCGGCATGGGGATTCGCAAGACGCTCGCCTTCGCGCTACTCGGCGCGCTCGCTTCCACCGCGGCGCTGGCCGCGCCGCCGCCGGGGCATTCGGGTAACCCCGTGTTCCCGGGCTGGTATGCCGACCCGGAAGCCGCGATCTTCGACGATACCTACTGGATCTACCCGACCACCTCGCTGGAATACGCCAAGCAGACCGGCTTCGATGCGTTCTCCTCGCCGGACCTCGTGCACTGGACGAAGCACCCC
The DNA here is from genome assembly GCA_018889975.1 of Bacillus sp. NP157. Classification (NCBI taxonomy): domain Bacteria; kingdom Bacillati; phylum Bacillota; class Bacilli; order Caryophanales; family Bacillaceae; genus Bacillus; species Bacillus sp. NP157. The sequence continues at coordinate 3,751,040 of CP076546.1, read as the reverse complement.
AACGTGCTGGCGATGGCCGACATCCCCTGGGCGAAGAAGGCGCTGTGGGCCCCCTCGGTGGTGAAGAACAACGGCAAGTACTACTTCTTCTTCGGCGCCAACGACATCCAGAGCGACAAGGAACTGGGCGGCATCGGCGTCGCCGTGGCCGACAAGCCCGACGGCCCGTACAAGGACCTGCTCGGCAAGCCGCTGATCGGCGCGTTCCACAACGGTGCCCAGCCGATCGACCAGTTCGCCTTCCACGACGAAGACGGCACCTGGTACATGATCTACGGTGGCTGGAAGCACGCCAACATCGTCAAGCTGAAGAGTGACTTCACCGGCGTCGAGCCGATGGCCGACGGCACGGTGTACAAGGAAATCACCCCGGAGAAGTACGTCGAAGGCCCGCTGATGTTCAAGCGCAACGGCAAGTACTATTTCATGTGGTCCGAAGGCGGCTGGACCGGCCCGGATTACTCGGTCGCCTATGCCATCGGTGATTCGCCGATGGGCCCGTTCAAGCGCATCGGCACCATCCTGAAGACCGATCCGAAGATCGCCACGGGCGCCGGGCACAACTCGGTCTTCCACGTTGCCAAAGACGACAGCTGGTACATCGTCTACCACCGCCACCCGCTCGGCGACGACAAGGGCAACGACCGCGTCACCTGCATCGACAAGCTCGAGTTCGACAAGGACGGCAAGATCCTGCCGGTGAAGATGACCTTCGAAGGCGTCACGCCCAAGACCCTTCGTTAGTCGCTACCGGCGGGGGATGCCTGGTACCCCCGATCGCGCGCGGGCGCGCTCCTACAGGGGGCGACGCCGTCGCAAAGACATTTCAACACGCAAGGATTAGTTACAATCCCCGCAGGGTGGGGCAAGCACTCGCGACAGGGCCACGGGCATGCGGTACGAGAAGGGTCACAAGGAGCTGACACGTCAGCGCATCGTCGAAGCGGCGTCGGAGCGGTTTCGTTCGGACGGCATCGATGCGGTGGGCGTGGTCAGCCTGATGGGCGACGTCGGCCTGACCCAGGGCGGCTTCTACAACCACTTCCCCTCGAAGGAAGACCTGGTCCGCGAATGCGTCGCCAGCGGCGCTGCCGCGGCCACCCAGCGCATGGCCGAGCGCGTGGCCGGATCACGCGGCGACGGCTATCGCTCGCTGGTCAACGCCTACCTCTCCGCCGACCACCGCGACAATCCGGCCAGCGGTTGTGTCGCCGCTTCGCTGGCCGGTGAACTGGCACGCCGCCCGGAAGAAACCCGCGCGGTGTTCACCGAAGGCATGGAAGGGCTGGTCGACCTGATCGCCTCCACGCTGCCCGCCTCGGTGCGCGGCAAGCGCCGGCGCCAGCTGGCCACGGCCGTGCTGGCCTCCATGGTCGGTTCGATGGCGCTATCGCGAGCGGTGGCCGACGAGGCCACCTCGGATGAGATGCTGGCCGTGGGCCGGCAGTCCGCCCTGGCCCTGATCGACGCCGGCTAAGCGGCGTCCCGCCGGCTTACTTCGCCGGCACCGGCGGCTTGCCCATCGCGGCGGCCTTCTCGGCAAGCTTCGCGCGGATGGCCGGGATCGCCGCCAGCGCGGCACGCTCGCCTTCCAGGATCGCGATGTTCTTCTGGTCGAAATCGGTCGGGCCGATCTGGCCCACCTTCGGCCGGATCACCACGTCCGCACGGCCCAGCTCCTGCTCGGCCAGCCGGCGACCCATGATGGTGATCGACTGGCCGACGATGCCGACCATGTTGGCCGGGTTGCTGCCGTCCGGCCGCGCCGAGATGTCCACCGCGATGACGATGTCGGCGCCCAGCTGGCGCGCGGCATCCACCGGCACGGGGCTGACCACGCCACCGTCGACGAAGTGCTTGCCGGCGATCTCCACCGGCTCGAACACGCCGGGGATGCTGCTCGACGCGCGCACCGCCTGGCCGGTGTTGCCCTTGACGAACACGGCACGCTCGCCGGTTTCCAGCACGGTGGCCACGGCGGCGAACGGCGTATGCAGCTTCTCGATCGGCTGCTGCTTCACCAGTTCGTTGACGTAGTCCTGCAGCTTCTGGCCCTGGACCATGCCGCCGGAAAAGAAGCGGACGTCGCGGATACGGCCCTCGTCGAGCGAGAAGGCCGTTTCCTGCAGCTGGAATGCGTCCATGCCGCTGGCGTAGAGCGCGCCGACCACGCTACCCGCGCTGGTACCCGACACCACGTCCGGATGGATGCCGCTGGCCTCCAGCATCTTGATCACGCCGATATGCGCGAAGCCCTTCGCCGCGCCACCGCCCAGCGCCAGGCCGATGCGTGGCTTGGCGGCGAGCACGGGCACCGCGTTGTCCGGGCGCTGGTCGGGCTTGGTCGTCCCGCCACCGCCGAAGCAGCCGGCGAGCAGGGTGGCCATCAACAACGGCAGCAGGGGGCGGAGGCGGGCGGACATCATGTCGTTCGGGTCTCGTGCGGGCTTAGCCGCGGGTCTGGTCGGCTTCGAGGTGGTAACGGGTGGCAATCTCGATCTCGTGCTTCGAGCCGAGGAACACCGGGACGCGCTGGTGCAGCCCGGTCGGCTGGATGTCCATGATCGACTCGCGTCCGGTGGTCGCCGCGCCGCCCGCCTGCTCGATGATGAAAGCCATCGGATTGGCTTCGTACATCAGGCGCAGCTTGCCGGTGCCGCCCTTGGCGGTGATCTTCGCGTCCAGCGGATAGAAGAACACGCCGCCCCGGGTAAGGATGCGGTGCACGTCGGCCACCATCGACGCGACCCAACGCATGTTGAAGTCGCGACCGCGCGGACCGGTGGTGCCAGCCAGCAGTTCGCCAACATAGCGCTGCATCGGGGCTTCCCAATGGCGCTGGTTGGACATATTGATGGCAAATTCGCCCGTTTCGGCCGGGATGGTGATCCCGCGACGGGTCAGCACGAAGCTGCCGTGCTCGCGATCCAGGGTGAACTCGTGCACGCCGTGGCCAAAGGTCAGCACCAGCACGGTGCTCGGGCCGTAGACCACGTAGCCGGCCGCCACCTGCGCCGTACCCGGCTGCAGGAAGTCCTCGGTGGTCGGCTCGGTCACGCCATCCGGGCAGCGCAGCACGGAGAAGATCGTGCCGACCGACACGTTCACGTCGATGTTCGACGAACCATCCAGCGGATCGAACAGCAGCAGGTGGTGACCCTTCGGATAGGCATCGGGGATCGGCTGCGGATCTTCCATCTCCTCCGACGCGCAGGCCGCGAGATGGCCACCCCACGCATTCGCCTCGAGCAGGATCTCGTTGGAGATCACGTCCAGCTTCTTCTGCGCCTCGCCCTGCACGTTGTCCGACCCGGCGTTACCCAGCACGCCACCGAGGGCGCCCTTGCCGGTAGCCACCGAAATCCGCTTGCAAGCACGCGCCACCACCTCGATCAGCAAGCTCAGCTCGCTATACACATGGCCGGCACGCTTCTCTTCGATCAGGAACTGGATCAGTGAAATCGGTTTCATTGGGGGGAGGCTCGGGCGCTGAATGGGGCATTGTCGGGGCCAAGCCGTCGCGACGCCAGTAGCTGGGGAGCGTGAAGAGCGTTTCGGGTTCAGAGTTCAGAGTTGAGAGGACGAGCCAGGGCGAAACGCCGGGGCTCACACGCTCTAACGCTCAACTCTCAACTCTCAACTCTCAACCCACAACGCTCCTCTCTTACCCCTACTGCCACCACGCTGTCAGCAGCCCCCGCGCAGACTGTCTTCCTGCCGAAGCACCGGAGGGGTCGCGCCATGAATCGCTTACTCGATCGGATCGCCGAGCTGTATGCCCCGCTGGGCCAGCGCGGGCTGTTGATGGACGGGCATTACCGCTTTGCGCCGGACCGCGTGCCCGCGAAGGGCAGGAAGGCGCGCACCAAGACGGGCCACGGGCTGAAGGGCCTGGCCCGGAAGCCCGCGCACACGTAACCACACGACGACATCCTGAGGGAGGGAAGGAATGAATTCGAGCCGCATCGTTTTCCACCATGGGCCGCAGAGCCGTTCCACCAGCACGCTGATGTTGCTGGAGGAGCTGGGTGCGCAGTACGACATGCACATCGTCAACCTCGTCGCCGGCGAACAGCGCCAGCCGGCGTACCTGAAGATCAATCCCATGGGCAAGGTCCCGGCGGTGTCGCACCACGGCCAGCTGGTGACCGAGCGGCCGGCGGTGTTCACCTACCTCGCCGACCTGTTCCCGGATGCCGGGCTCGCTCCCGGCCTGGGCGACCCGTTGCGTGGGCCGTACCTGCGCTGGCTCGCGTTCTACGGCTCGTGCTTCGAGCCCGCGGTGATGGATCACCACATGAAGAACGCGGTGGCCAACCCGACCACGTGTCCGTACGGCGATTACGCCAGCGTGCTCGGCCTGGTCGAAGCCCAGCTGGCCAGTGGCGAGTGGTTGCTCGGCGATCGCTTCACCGCCGCGGACATCCTCTGGGCGAACGCGCTGGATTACACGATGTCGTTCGGCCTGATCGAGAGGCGCCCGGTGTTCGAGGCCTATGTCAGCCGGCTGAAGGTGCGCCCGGCGATCCTCCGTGCCGCCGAGCAGGACGCCGCGCTGGCGCGTGCCCAGCAGCGCGTGGCGGCGTGAGGGTGGTTCGGTGCCCACGCGTGACCTCCGTCGCTTCCCGCGCATGGCGCGGAAAGCGATGATGGGCCCATGCGCCGCGCCGACCGCCTGTTCCTCATCATCAACGCCCTGCGCGGGCGACGCACGGCGCTGCCCGCACGGCAGATCGCCGACATGCTCGAGGTCTCGCTACGCACGGTCTACCGTGACGTCGCCGACCTGCAGGTCTCCGGCGTGCCGATCGAAGGCGAGGCCGGCGTCGGTTACCTGCTGCGCAAGGGCTCGGACATCCCGCCGCTGATGTTCTCCGCCGACGAACTCGAAGCCCTGGTGGCGGGTACCCGCTTCGTTCGTGCGTTCGCCGGCGAGCGGCTGGCGCGCCAGGCCCAGGCCGCCCTGATCAAGATCGAAGCCGTGCTGCCGCCGGAGCTGCGCGAGCGTGCCGCCCAGGCGAAGATCTTCGCGCCGATCTGGCGCGATCCGGAGCAGAGCCGCATCGCCCGCCTGCTCGACCGCCTGCACGAAGCCGTGCTGCGCCGTTGCGTGCTCTGCCTCGAATACCGCGACGCGGTGGGCAACGCCAGCACCCGCGAGGTCGAACCCTTGTGCCTGTCGTTCTGGGGCGGCGCGTGGACGCTGACGGCCTGGTGCCGGCACCGCGAGGCCTTCCGCAACTTCCGTCCCGACCGGATCGAGTCGTGCCGCGAATCGGGCGAGACCTTCGAGGACGTGCCCGGGCGCGACCTGAAGACCTTCCTGGAAACCGTCCGCGGCTATTACGGCGGCCTCGAATAACTGGCACTCGCACACCACCGGCTGCCCGCAAATGCGATCATCGGGGCTTTCCACGCCTGCATTGGTACCCGAATGAGCCCCTGGATCCGCGCCATCGCCTTCGCCGGCTTTTTTGCCGGTGCCGCCCACGCCAACCAGGCGACCGACGACGCGTTCAAGGCCATCTACCAGAAGGAATGGTCGTGGCGTAACGGCCAGGCCGGCATCCTCACCTCGGGCGAAGCGCAGCCGGGCGATGGCCGGCTGGACACCGTGGATGCGGCAAGCCAGGCAAAGCGGCTCGCTTACTGGAACGACGTGCTGGCCCAGCTCGACCGGATCGACCGCAACCAGCTCGGCCCCGACGCGCGGGTCGACTACGAGGTCTACCGCGAACAGGTCTACGACCTTGCCGCCGCGCAACGTTTCGGCCAGTGGCAGATGCCGTTCAACAGCGACTCGGCGTTCTGGTCCGATGTCGGCTATGTCATGCACGGCGACGACCTGCGCAGCCGCGACGACTACAACGCCTATATCGCGCGGCTGAAGCAGATCCCGTCGTGGATGGACCAGGAAATCGCGAACATGCGCCTGGGGCTGGCACGCGGGTTCACCGTGCCGCGCGCCGTGCTCGACGGCCGCGACGTCTCGATCGCCGCCGTCGCCGACCTGAAGAACCCCGAGGACAGCGCCCTCTACGAGCCGTTCAAACACATGCCCGCATCGCTGCCGGCGAAGGATGCCGACGCCCTGCGTGCGCAGGCGCGCGCCGCCATCGCCAACGGCGTGGTGCCGGCCTATAAGAAGCTGCTGACGTTCTTCCGCCAGGACTACATGCCCAGGGCACGCACGACGCTGGCTGCCGAATCGATGCCGGACGGCAAGGCGTATTACCTGCAGCAGATCCGCGAATACACCACGCTGGAACTGACCCCGGACGAGATCCACGCGATCGGCCTGCGCGAGGTGGCGAGCCTGCATGAGCGCATGCTCGAGGTCATGAAGGAGACCGGCTTCAAGGGCGATTTCCCCGCGTTCCTCACCTTCCTGCGCACCGATCCGCAGTTCTACGCGAAGACCCCCGATGAACTGCTGATGCGCACCGCCTGGGTGGCCAAGCAGGTAGACGGCCAGCTGGCGAAGTATTTCGGCTTGCTGCCGCGCCAGCGGTTCGCGATCAAGCCGGTGCCCGCGGACATCGCGCCGTATTACACGTCCGGTCGCGGCGGCGCGGATGTGTACCTGGTCAACACCTACGACCTGCCGTCGCGCCCGCTGTTCAACATGCCGGCGCTGACCCTGCATGAGTCGATGCCCGGCCACGCGCTGCAGCTGGCGTTGTCCGCCGAGCAGCAGGGCTTGCCCGCGTTCCGTCGCGAGGGTTACATCTCGGCGTATGGCGAGGGCTGGGCGCTGTATTCGGAATACCTCGGCGAAGAGATGGGCATCTACCACACGCCCTACGAGCGCTTCGGTTACCTCACCTATCAGATGTGGCGTGCGTGCCGGCTGGTGGTCGACACCGGCATCCACCACCTCGGCTGGACCCGCCAGCAGGCGATCGACTACCTCACCCAGAACACCGCGCTGAGCCAGCGCGAGATCGCCAACGAAGTCGACCGCTACATCAGCTGGCCCGGCCAGGCGCTGTCGTACGAGCTGGGTTACCTGAAGATCCGCGAGCTGCGCGAACGGGCCGAGAAGCAGCTCGGCGAAAAGTTCGACCTGCGCGCATTCCACGACATGGTGCTGGCGCTGGGCAGCGTGCCCATGCCCGTGCTGGAAAAGCACGTGGACGAATGGATCGCCACGCGCAAGGGCAGCTGACCATCCCCCCGTGTAGGAGCGCGCCTGCGCGCGAACGGCCCCCATGCATGCGATAGCCGCGATGAACGCGATAGCCATCCTGCACGTGAATGGCGTCGCAGCCGGGCTATCGCGCGCAGGCGCGCTCCTACAGGATAGCGGGGTGAAAAAAAGTCCACTTATGGAGTATGATATGATCAAACTCCACAGGTGAAGTAACGATGCGCCCAGCCATCCACACCGACCCGGCCCCCGCCAGCGATCTCGGCGGCCCCGCCCTCCGCGCCTTCTTCGGCCTGGCCGATCGCTGGAAACTGAAGGCTGCCGAGCAGCGCACCCTGCTCGGCGACCCGCCGGAATCCACCTACTTCAAGTGGAAGAAACAGCAGGACGGTTCGCCGTCGCGCGACGTGATCGAGCGGATCAGTTACCTGCTCGGCATCTGGAAAGACCTGCAGATCCTGTTCCCCGATCCGGCCCAGGCCGACGCCTGGGTGCGTAAACCGAACACCGCGCCCTTGTTTGGCGGCCGCCCGGCGCTGGACCGCATGCTCTCCGGCAACGTCGCCGACCTCTACGTCGTCCGCCAGTACCTGGACGCCCAGCGCGGCTGGAACGGATGAGCGCCCTGCCGCCGCTCCACCGGGTGCGCTGGAGCCACGCCTACCGCATCGTGCCCAGCCGCTTCCCGCCGGTCGGGTTGTTCGACCGCATCGCGGATCCCAAGGACATCGATGCCGTGATGGCGATCGAATCGATGACCAATCCACGCCTGCGCGCGGAAATCGGCGCCCTGAGCCTGGTCCCGCCCGAGCGCCGCATCTCCGGTCCGGGCACCACGCCGGTGATGGCCGCCTTCGCGCACATCCCACCGGACGGCAGCCGCTTCTCCGACGGCCACTGGGGCGTGTTCTACGCGGCACACAGCATCGCCACGGCGATCGAGGAAACCGTGTTCCACCGCGAAGCCTTCCTCGCCGCCACGAAGGAGCCGCCCACCGACGTGCAGGTGCGTTGCTACCGCACCGCCATCAACGGCCGCTTCCACGACATCCGCGGTGGCTGGGCCAGCGAGCACGACCCGGATTCCTATGTCGCCAGCGTCCGGCTGGGCCGCGAACTGCGCGACGCGGGCTCCAATGGCATCGTCTACGACAGCGCCCGGCATGCCGGCGGGGAGTGCGTGGCGGCCTTCTATCCCGACGTGGTGGCGCCCTGCGTCCAGGCTGAGCACTTCATCTACCGCTGGAACGGCACGCGGATCGAAGCGGTGCTCAAGGTCACGCCGGTGGAGCGACAGGGTTTGTCCCGCGGAGCGTAATTGGTTACGGTCGGGGCATGAAACGCCTCACGCTCGTCCTTACCCTGCTGTTTCTCTCCTTCGGCGCGCTGGCGAAGGACAACGACCACGCCAAGTGGGAACCGGATATCCAGGCCTTCGAAGTGGCCGACAAGGCCTCGCCGCCGCCGCAGAACGCCGTGTTGTTCATCGGTAGCTCGTCGATCCGCTTCTGGAAGTCGCTCGACACCGACTTCGCTGGTTACAAAGTGATCAATCGCGGCTTCGGCGGCTCCGACCTGGACGACTCGACCGCCTTCGCCGATCGCATCGTCAAGCCGTACCACCCGGCTGCCATCGTGCTTTACGCCGGCGACAACGACCTGCAGAACGGCGATACGCCGGAACAGGTGCGCGACGACTTCACCGCGTTCGTGGCCAGGGTGCGCTCGTACCAGCCGGACGTGCCCATCGCTTTCATCTCGATCAAGCCCAGCATCGCCCGGATCAGCCTGCTTTCGCAGATCGATCGCGCGAACCAGCTGGTGCGCGACCAGGCCATGAAGGAAAAGGGCGTGGCCTTCCTCGACGTGGCGCCCGCCATGGTCGACGCCAACGGCCAGCCCAAGCCGGATCTGTTCATCGAAGACGGCCTGCACATGAACCCGAAGGGCTACGCGCTCTGGGTCGCGCAGGTGCGTCCGTGGCTCGCCGACCACGCGATGGCGGCCCAAGTTAAACAGAGCCCAAACGACCCCGGTAAGTAGTACGGGAACTTCACGGCTCAGCCCTTATCTAAGTATTCGATCGCCGAGAGGCGACCTGTTGGCAACCGGCGGTGTTCCTTCCGACCGATTGTCCCGGGTCCCGCTATTTCCCCTGATAGCCTGGACCCGACGCGACCCCGGCAGCTCCTCCCCTGCTGCCGGGGTTTTATTTTGCCCGCGTTTTTCCTCGAACAAAAAAATAACGGGCCGGCTTTCGCCGACCCGTCGTCGCTTGCTCCATGTTTTCCGAACGGCTTAACCGTTCATGCGGCCTGCATACGGACGGATGGACGTGTCGAACGCACGCCACACGCCGTCGTTGCCTTCGATGTTCAGCACGATGTCCGCACAGGCCTTGACGGCCTCCAGGCGACGCGCTTCGGTGATGGCGCATTCCAGGGCATCGTCGCGCGAACAGAACTCGCCGTATTCCGACTCGTTCTTCTGCAGCAGCCAAAGGCCAGGACCGACCGACTCAAAAGGAATATCGAAGACAACCACGTTGGACCCACCCTGTTCGACCTTGATAGTTCCATCCTAAGTGGATGTTCGTTAGGGCTACGTTGAGTTTCAGTTGTCTGCGCCGGAAGCGAAGCCTTCCCGGGTGCCCTCGTTGAACACCTTGTCGCCCTCGATCACCTCGGCCGCGGCCACCGGGGTGCCGCTGGCCAGCCTTGCGTAGATCGGGGTGAAGTCCGGGCCGGTGGCTTCGAACAGCTGCGCGAAGTCGTCGATCACGAAGTAGGTCTGCTGGTAGGTGTCGATCCGGTACTTCGTATTCATCACCCGCTCCAGGTCGAAGCCGATCCGGTTCGGTGCTTTGGAATCAATGGAATAGATCGACTCGCCCTTCGAGCTGACGATGCCGGCACCATAGATGCGCAGGCCCTCGGGGGTGTTGATCAGGCCGAACTCCACCGTGTACCAGTACAGGCGCGTCAGGTTCATCAGCGCCTCGGGACCGATGGCGTGCGCCTTCATGCCGCCCTTGCCGTATGCCTGCATGTAGTCGGCGAACACCGGGTTGAGCAGCAGCGGCACGTGGCCGAACAGGTCGTGGAACAGGTCGGGCTCGGACAGGTAATCGAGCTGGTCGGGCCGGCGGATCCACCAGCTGACCGGAAAACGGCGGTTGGCCAGGTGGTCGAAGAACACCTCGTCGGGCAGCAGGCCTTCAACTGCCACGATCTGCCAGCCGGTGGCCTTGCCCAGCACGGCGTTCAGGTCGTCGAAGCGCGGGATGCCGCCTTCGCCGAAGCCGAAGCGCTCCACGCCTTCAAGGAATTCCTTGCAGGCGTAGGCCGGCAACAGCGCCTTCTGCCGGCGGTACAGGGTGTCCCACACCTCGTGGTCGGTCTTCGAATAACTGGCCCACGGCTGCTCCACGATGCCGGTCGCATAGACGGGCACGTATCCGCGGTCGGTCTGCTGGTGTTCGACGCGGCGGGGCGTTTCCATGGGTGCCTCCTCGGGCAGGGCGTGGGATCAGGGCACCAGCATAGGCGTTGTACCGCGCAATAGGCTTGTGTTGTTGCGCGCTAACCCGCCCGATGTGCAATGATCTTGCGTCTTGGATCGATTTGGCGAAATCATCATGCAAGGTACCCTCGATCGCACCGACCTGCGCATTCTTTCCGTACTCCAGGCCCAGGGCCGGATCAGCAACGCCGAGCTGGCTAGCGAGGTCAGCCTGTCGCCGTCGGCCTGCCTGCGCCGGGTGCAGAAGCTCGAAGCCGACGGGGTGATCGCCGGTTACGGTGCGCGGCTGGAGCCGCGGGCCATCGGCCTCGGCTTGCAGGCCTTCGTCCGCGTGCAGTTGTCGCGGCACGAGAGCGAGGCCATCGAGGCGTTCACCGCCACGGTGCATGGGTGGGACGAGGTGGTCGCCTGCCACGCCCTCACCGGCGACATGGACTACCTGTTGCAGGTCTACGTGGCCGACCTTGAAGGCTTCTCCCGCTTCCTGCTCGATCGCCTGCTGAACGCCTCGGGCGTGGCCGACGTCAACACCAGCTTCGTGCTGCGGACGGTCAAGGCGAGCACGGCACTGCCGCTGGGCAACGCAAGGGGCTAGAGCAACCTGCGGTCGTTTAAGGAGAAATTAAGATTCCTCTAGCCGCGGGATCGCCGCGTCGTTAATCTTGTCCGCTCCATGGAAGCCGCCACCGCCAATCCCGCCCCACGCGACCGCGTGCGCCCGCTGCGTTACCTGTGGCGGGTGCCGTTGCTGTTGCTGCACATCCTGTTCGGCGTCTTCATCTGTGCCTGCATCCTGAGCTGGGCGCGCGGGGTGATGAAGGACGGTCGCGAGCCGTTTGGCCACCGCACCATTCGCCTGTGGTCGAACATCCTGCTGAAGGTGTTCGGCTTCCACGTGCATCGCAAGGGCACGCCGCTGCCGGACGCCGTGCTGTTCGTCGCCAACCACACCTCCTGGCTGGACATCGTGCTGCTGCATTCGCAGCGCGCGGCCTGCTTCGTGGCCAAGGCCGAAATCGCCCGCTGGCCGCTGGTCGGCTGGATGGCCGCCCAGGGCGGCACCATCTTCCATCGCCGCGGCAACAACCATTCGCTGGCATCGGTGATGGCGGTGATGGTCGAACGCCTGCGCGCCGGGCGCTCGGTGGCGGTGTTCCCCGAAGGCGGCACCGGCCATAACGGCGTGCTTCGCGTTTTCCATGCGCGCATCTTCCAGGCCGCCCTGGATGCCGAGGTTCCCGTGCAGCCGGTCGCGCTGCGCTTCGCCCGCGACGGTCGCCGCGTCGTCGACGCCGGGTTCCGCGAAGGCGAGAGCTTCATGGGCAATTTCCTGCGCCTGCTCGGCGACCCGCCGCTGGACGTGGAAGTGCATTTCCTTGAACCCGTGTCCGTCTCGGCCGATGGCCGCCGGCGCATGGCCGAAACGGCCCGCGAGCGCATTGCGCTGGCGCTGGATACCGACACGCCGGCATGAGCCTGCCACGCGGCGCTGATTTCATCCCGCCCTGGCCGCTGCGTAGCGGCCATATCCAGACCATGCTCTCGTCCAGCGGCGTGCGTCGCCAGCTGCTGCCCAGGCGGGCGCGCAAGGTGCAGGAAAATGCACGCGAGGTGTTGATCGACGTCGGCCACGGCGATCGCCTGAGTGGCCGCTACACCGCGCAGGAAACCGGGCGCGAATCGCGTGGCCTGGCCATCCTGTTCCACGGCTGGGAAGGCAGCGTCGATTCCACCTACGTGCTGCAGACCGGCAGCCGGCTGCTCGAAGACGGCTGGGATGTGTTCCGGCTGAACTTCCGCGACCACGGCGACAGCCATGGCCTCAACGAGGCGCTGTTCCACTCCTGCCGCATCGACGAGGTGGTGGTGGCGCTGGGCGAGGTCTGCCGGATGTTCCCCGCGAAGGCGGTGGGCGTGGCCGGCTTCTCGCTGGGCGGCAATTTCGCGCTGCGCGCCGCCATGATGGCCACCCGCGAAGCCGTGCCGCTCGACTACGTGCTGGCCGTCTGCCCGATCATCGATCCGGCCGAAGGGCTGTTCTCGCTGGAAAGCGACGCGCCGTGGATCTACCAGGCGTATTTCATGCGCAAGTGGCGCCGCTCGCTGCGCCAGAAGCAGATGGCCTTCCCGCAGCAGACCTACTTCGAGCTGGACGAGCTCAACCAGAACATGCGCGACCTCACCCGTTCGCTGGTGCTGCGGCATACGGATTTCGATTCACTCGAGGGCTACCTCGACGGTTACTCGGTGGCCGGCAGCCGGCTGAAGGGCCTGCACATCCCGGCCACGATCATTACCTCGCGCGACGATCCGGTGATCCCCATCGCCGCGTTCGACCAGCTCGACCTGCCGCCGAACGTCGAGCTCGACATCGCCAACTATGGCGGGCACTGCGGCTTCATCCGTGACTTCGGCATGACCAGCTTCACCGACGACTACATCGCCGCCCGCTTCGACGCCATCGCCCGCTGACTTCGCCTTCGCACCGGCGATGCCATGCTGGTTTTTTTCCCGGCGCGCTGCGCAGGCAGCCAGGCCGGACGTGATCAGGAGAACAGCATGCGACTGAAAAGCGACAGCATCGAAAACGGCAAGCCGATCCCGGCGACGTTCGCCTTCATGGAACCGGGCGAGCCGGTGAAGCCTGCGGGCAACGTCACGCCACACCTGGCCTGGACCGAAGTGCCGGCCACGGCAAAATCCTTCGCCATCGCGGTGATCGACACCGACGTGCCGTCGAAGCCCGACGACGTCAACGTCGAAGGCCGCGAGGTGCCGCGCAACCTGCCGCGCGTGGAGTTCGTCCACTGGCTGATGGCGAACATCCCGCTCGAATGCCGCGAGCTGGCCGAGGGTGCCTGCGGCGAAGGCATCGTTCCTCGCGGCAAGGGCAACGGCAAGCTGAAGGAAGACCTCGTCGGGCCGCCGGGCTCGGTGCAGGGCATCAACGATTACACCGGCTGGTTCAAGGGCGACCCGCACATGGAAGGGCACTACCACGGCTACGACGGCCCGTGCCCGCCGTGGAACGACAGCACCCCGCACCACTACCACTTCCACGTGTACGCCCTGGACGTCGCCAGCCTTGAGCTGGAAAACGGTTATTCGCTCGCGGAGTTCCGCGACGTGATCAAGGGCCACGTGGTCGACGAGGCGGTAATCACCGGCACCTATTCGCTGAACCCCAAAGTAAAAGCGTGATCATCAGGTGAACGCACCCATGTAGGAGCGCGCCTGCGCGCGATGGCCGGGCAAGGCAACCTCCAAAGGGTCGGCACCGGCACCCCATTCGCGCGCAGGCGCGCTCCTGCAAAGCGCAGACTGAACGGCTACTTCCCCGGTTTCACATACCCTGCGCGGCCAGCGAGCCTAAATGAGGCCGCACCTATCCCGGGAGGAGACCCACCATGCTGCACTACGCCCTTGTATTCCTGGTCATCGCGATCATCGCGGCCATCTTCGGTTTCGGCGGCATCGCGGGTACGGCGGCAGGCATCGCCAAAGTCCTGTTCATCATCTTCCTGATCCTTGCCATCGTTTCGTTCTTCCGTGGCCGCGGCCCCAGGGTCTGACCACCTCGACGTCACCTACGCTTCCCTAAGCTCCCCATCCCAGCATCCACGGAGACCGCCATGAACAAGCCCGACGACCACGTCGCCAACGTCGCCAATGCCGCCGCGAACACCGTATCGGCTGCGGCACGCATCGAAGAGCGCGCCGAGCGGGTGAAGCAGGCGACCTCGGATGCCGTCGACCGGACCCGGGACGCGGTGGACCGCGCCGCCGACCGCACGAAGGAAGCCGTCGACCGCGCCGCGGATTCGGTGGAAACCAAGCTGCATGGTGCGACCGACCGCGCTGCCTATGGCGCGACCCGCGCGGCCGAGAAGGCGGAAGAAGCCAAGCTGCGCAGCAAGGAAGCCTATGACGACGCCGTCGACAAGGCGAACGACTGGCTCGATGTCGCCCGTGAATACGTGCGCGAGAAGCCGGTACAGTCGATCGCCATGGCGGTCGCCGCCGGCTGGCTCGCGGGCCGTATCCTGCGTAACTGATCCAACGACCCAGGGGCCATTGCATGCTGGAAGACGGTTCCCCCGGGCGGGACAGGCAGGACGACCCGGCACCCGGTGACGAGGCCCCGACGGGCCCGTCGCTGTCGATGCCGGCATGGGTCGACGACGTCCGCCGCCTCGGCGTCGGCCTGAAGAACCTGTTCGCCGCGCAGCTGAAGCTGGCGGCGGCAGAAGTCGGGCTGGCGCGCAGCGGCATCGTCATGATGCTGTTCATGGGCCTGGCGGCGATCACCTTCGCGGTCGGGCTCGGTTTCACCTTGCTGGCGCTCGCCGGCTGGGGCCTCGCCCAGTGGTTCGGTTCATGGGCGTGGGCACTGGCCGCGCTGGCCGGCCTGCAGGTTATCCTGCTGCTCCTTGCGATCCTGGTCTTCCGCCACGGCATGCGCTGGCTTACCCTGCCGGCCACCCGTGCCGAGCTGGCGACGCTGGCGAAACAGGCGGCGGCGCAGGGCAAGGCCGAAGGCGTGCTGAGGCAGAAGGATTAAACGACGATGGGCATTTTCAGCAGTCTGGCAAAGGTCACCGCGGCGCGGGCGCAAGTCGTCGCTGCACGCGCCGAAACGGTCGAGCCGGCGGCTGCCCTGATCGCCCGCGGTTACGAGCACCCGCTCACCGTCGTCGGCATGTCCGCTGGCGCGGGCTTCCTGCTCAGCAACATCAAGATCAACCCACTCGCCGTGCCCGGTGTCAGCAGCCTCGTCGCGGGTGGCACCGCCGACATCGTCGGCAAGATCGTATCGATCGCCGCGGGTAGCTTCCTCGGCGAGATGGCGGGCGACGCGGCCGATGCCGCCGACGATGCCGCGTGAGCGATCCATCGCCCCCTCTTCCTGCGCAGCTCCCGGTCCGTGCACCGGGCGTCGCCGTCGCGACGCTGGCAACGCTGTCGAAGCGCAAGCCTGGCAGTAGCCGCAACACCCGGCGGATCTCGCGTCACCTGCGTGCGGTGCGGATCGGCCTCACCATCCTCATCATGCTGGCGCTGCTGTACACCATCGCGATCACCAAGTCGCTGCTGGTGCCGCTGGTGCTGGCGGGTTTCATCGGCCTGGCGCTGAATCCGATCGTGGCGGCCGCCGCGCGCTGGCGCATCCCGCGCTGGCTTGCCGCCGTCACGGTGATGCTGTTGCTAGGTGTCGGCCTGGTCACGGCGGTGGCGACCCTGTCGCAGCCCGCGCTCAACTGGTTCCATGAAGCACCGGCGGCGATGCGTGCGTTCGCGCCGAAGATCAAGCCGATGACCCAGCAGATCGAAGCGGCGAGCCGGGCGACGCAGACGCTGGTCGGTGGCACGGTAGTGCGCAACGCGCAGCAGCCGAGCAGCTTCGCCTTCAACGCGTGGGATATCGTGTCCACCGCGCCGAAGATCATCGCCAGCGTGCTGACGGTCGCGCTGCTGGTGTTCTTCTTCCTCGTCTACGGTGACGAGATCCTGCGGCGAGCCGTGGAGATCTCGCCGACATTCGCCTACAAGCGACATACGGTCAGCATCGTCCGCAGTATCCAGGTCGAGGTGTCCAGCTACCTGCTGCTCACCGCCGCGATCAACGTCACGCTGGGACTGGTCACGGCGGCCATGCTCTATCTGTACGGCGTACCCGATCCGTTGCTGTGGGGTTGCTTCGCCACCGTGGCGAACTTCATCCCCTACGTGGGCGCCATCTCCACGACTACCGTCCTGGCCGTCGTCGGCGCGCTGCACTTCCAGGAGCTCGGTCCCGCCCTGCTACCGGCGTGCACCTTCGCCGGCATCACCGCCGTGGAAGGCAACCTTCTGACGCCGATGCTGCAGGGCCGCCGGTCGCGGCTCAGCCCCGTGGCCATCCTGCTGTGGCTGCTGATCTGGGGCTGGATCTGGGGCATTCCCGGCGCGATCCTCGCGGTGCCCATGCTCACCTGTGTCAAGCTGATCACCGCGAAACTCCGCGGCTGGGAATGGTTCGCCCACATCATCTCGCGCTAGCGACGATCACCACGCGATACGCGCACGATCGCGATAAAAATCGCCGGTGCCGGCTTCCTGCTCGCTGACCAGCGCAGCCCAGACCACGCCTTCCGCGCTCTCGGCCACCGGCCTGCCGCCGGCGCCGCCAAGATCGGTGGCCGTCCAGCCTGGGCATACGGCGTTGATCAGGATGCCGCTGCCCTGCATCTCTTTGGCGATCACCTGGGTATACGCATTCAGCGCCGCCTTCGAAATCCGATAGGCAGGCGCCTTCTCGCCGCACATGGCATGCACGGCGCACTCGCTGGATACGTTGACGATGCGGCCGTAGCCGTGCCGGCGCATCAGCGGGAGCGCCGCGGCAGTGAGCGCCCATGCGCCGAGCAGGTTCACGTCCAGCGCCCCACGGATATTGGTGAGGTCGCCTTCCGCGGATTTGCCCGCGTGGTCGAAATGGCCGCCCGCGTTGTTCACCACGATATCGAGCCGGCCGAAGCGTCCCTCGATATGCGCGATGGCGGCATCGATGTCCTTCTGCTTCGTCACATCGAGCTTCAGCGCATACACATCGCCGCCAAGGTCGCGCACCGCCTTCAGCGAGGCCTCGCCCCTGGACGGGTGGCGCATGCCCATGAAGACGGTGACGCCCAGCGAGGCGAGTTGTTTCGCCACTTCCAGGCCAATGCCACGGTTGGCGCCGCTCACCAGCGCGATGCGCTGGCTGAGCGGCGGTTCGGTCGCGATGGAAGACGGCCGCTTCGCCCGCACGGGCAGGCGATGAACCTTCGCGCTGCTCATGGCACCTTTGCAACCTCGCTGCACGCGGTGTTGCCGCAGGCTTCCCAGCCACCGCCGAGTGCCTTGTACAGCTGCACGGCGCGCACGTTGATCGCCGCTTCGGCTTCCGCGAGCTGGTCTTCGGCGGAGAGCTGGGTGCGCTCCGCATCGAGCAGTTCCAGGTAGTCGGTGCGGCCGGCGTCGTAACGCAGCTTCGCCAGTTCGGCGGCGCGCTGGCTTTCCTTCGCCTGTACCAGCAGCTTCTCCACGCGCACGCGCTGCTGGTTGAAGCCGACCAGTGAGTTGTCGACATCTTCCAGCGCCGTGAGCACGGTGCGGTCGTAGTTCGCATGCGCTTCTTCCGCCCGTGCCTTCGCACCCTTCACTCCGGAGGCGACGCGCTGCACGTTCAGGCCCTGCCACGAAATGCTCGGGGCCAGCGAGAACGCGCGCGAATCGGCGCCGCCGAAGTCGTTGCTACGGCCGGCGAGGAAGCCGATGAACCCACCGAGCGACACGTGCGGGAACCAGTCGGCCTTGGCCACGCCGATGCGTGCGTTCGCCGCGGCCAGCTCGCGCTCGGCGATGCGGATGTCCGGACGACGCGACAGCACGTCGTCGGCGCCGCCGATGGCGAGGCTGACGTCGATCGGCTTGAACGTCGCCGGCGAAAGGTCGATGCCCAGCTCGCCCGGGCGCTCGCCGAGCAGCACGGCGAGGCGGAACTGGTCCGCCGACGCCTGCGTCTCGAGGACCGGAAGCTGCGCTTCGACCGACGCCAGCCGTGCCTTCGCGCTGGCCAGGTCCTGCTCGGCACCGGTGCCGACATCCACGCGGGCCTGGATCACCTTCAGCGAATCCTGCTGGTTGGCGATGTCGCGCTTCGCCACGTCGATGCGCAGCTGGGTGCCGCGCAGGTCGAAGTAGTTACGCGCGACCTCGGCGAACAGCGTGACCTGCGCATCCTGCACCGAGGCCTCGCCCGCGGCGGCGTCGGCACGCGCGGCTTCCACCGAGCGGCGCACGCCACCGAACAGGTCGAGCTCCCAGGAGGCATCGAAGCCGGCCTGGTACGCCGTGGTGGTGACGCGCTGGTCGGTGAAGCCGGGCTGCTGCTCGCGGCTACGGGTGTACGAGACACCCGTTTCCACGTCAGGGATTTGCTGCGACTTCGCGGTACCCAGCGCGGCACGCGCCTGGTTCAAACGGGCGAGGGCGATCTTCAGGTCGGGCGCGTTGGTGGCCGCGCGCTGGATGAGTGCATCCAGCGTCGGGTCACCGAACTGCTTCCACCACTGGGCCTGGAAGTTGGCCGTGGTCTGCTGCGTGGTGTCGACACCCTGCAGCGTGACCGGGGCTTCCTTCGGCGCGTGGTAGTCCGGGCCCACGCTCGCGCAACCGGCGAGGACGAGGGCGGTGAACAGCGCCGTGGAACGAATGAACGTTTTCATGGATCAGACCTCACGAGCCGCGTGTTCGAGAAGACGGCGCTCGCGGCGCGCCTGGCGGCGTGCCTCGGTACGCTCGTTCCAACCGCGGATCAGCACGTAGAACAGCGGGGTAAAGATCAGGCCGAAGAAGGTGACGCCGAGCATGCCGGCGAACACCGCCACGCCCATGGCATGGCGCATCTCCGCACCGGCACCGTGCGAGGTCACCAGCGGCACCACGCCCATGATGAAAGCGAACGACGTCATAAGGATCGGGCGCAGTCGGAGGCGGGCAGCCTCGAGCACGGCGTCGACGCGGTTCATGCCTTCGATCTCGGCTTCGCGGGCGAACTCGACGATCAGGATCGCGTTCTTGCAGGCGAGACCGACGAGCACGATCAGGCCGATCTGGGTAAAGATGTTGTTGTCGCCACCGGTGAGGATGATGCCGGTGATCGCCGACAACAGGACCATCGGCACGATCAGGATCACCGCCAGCGGCAGGCTCAGGCTTTCATACAACGAGGCCAGCACCAGGAACACCAGCAGCACCGACAGCGGGAACACCAGCACGGCCGTGTTGCCGGCGAGGATCTGCTGGTAGGTGAGCTCGGTCCATTCGTAGGTCATGCCGTTGGGCAGGTTGGCCTTGACCAGCTTCTCCATCGCTTCCTGGGCCTGGCCCGTGCTGAAGCCCGGCGCCGCGCTGCCGTTGATCTCGGCGGTCGGGTAGCCGTTGTAGTGCTGCACGCGGTCCGGGCCGTTGCTCTGGCGCACGGTGAGGAACGAGCCCAGCGGCACGAGGTCGCCCGCGGCATTGCGCGTCTTCAGGTCAGCCACGTCGGACGGCTCATGGCGGAAGCCCGGCTCCGCGGAGACGTTCACCTGGTAGGTGCGGCCGAAGCGATTGAAGTCGTTGACGTAGAGCGAGCCGAGGTACGCGGCCATGGTCTGGAACACATCGCCCAGGTCGATGCCTTCCGACTTCGCCTTTTCGCGATCGATGTCGGCGTCGAACTGCGGCACGCTGACCTGGTAGCTGGTGAACAGGTGCGCGAGCTCCTTCGTCTTCTGGCTCTGCCCGATGACGTTCTGGGTCTGCTTGTACAGCTCCTCGAAACCAAGGTCGCCGTGGTCTTCGATCTGCATGCGGAAACCGCCGATCGTGCCGAGGCCGTTTACCGGCGGCGGCGGGAAGATCGCGATGTACGCATCCTGGATCGAGGCGAACTTGCCATTGAGGCGTGCGGCGATCGCTTCCGCCGAGAGGTCCTTGGCGCGACGCTCTTCGAACGGCTTCAGCGTGACGAACACGATGCCGGCATTGGTGCTGTTGGTGAAGCCGTTGATCGAAAGGCCGGGGAACTGCACGGCGCTCTCCACGCCCGGGTCCTTCAGCGCGATGTCGCCCATGCGGCGGATCACGCCTTCGGTACGATCCAGCGAGGCGGCGTCGGGAAGCTGCGCGAACGACACCAGGTACTGCTTGTCCTGGGTCGGCACGAAGCCGGTCGGGGTCCTGGCGAAGCCGAGCACGCCCAGGCCGACGAGGCCCGCGTACAACACCAGCACCACGGCGGAGAAGCGCAGGATCTTCTGCACGCCACCGACGTAACCGTGCGAGGCGCGTTCGAAGGTGCGGTTGAACGGACGGAACAGCCAGCCAAGGCTGCGATCCATCCACACCGTGAGCTTATCCTTCGGTTCGTCGCGGCCCTTCAGCAGGATCGCGGCGAGGGCGGGCGACAGCGTCAGCGAGTTGAAGGCCGAGATCACCGTGGAGATGGCGATGGTCAGCGCGAACTGGCGGTAGAACTGGCCGGTCAGGCCGCTGATGAAGGCGGCGGGCACGAACACGGCGCACAGCACGAGCGCCGTTGCCACGATCGGGCCAGTCACTTCGGTCATCGCCTGGCGGGTCGCCATCTTCGGCTCGAGGCCATGCTCGATGTGGCGCTCGACGTTCTCGACCACCACGATGGCGTCATCGACCACGATGCCGATCGCCAGCACCAGGCCGAACAGCGACAGCGCATTCAGCGAGAAGCCGGCGAGGTACATGATGGCGAACGTGCCCACCAGCGAAACCGGCACCGCCACCAGCGGGATGATCGAGGCACGCCAGGTCTGCAGGAACAGGATCACCACCAGCACCACGAGGATGATGGCTTCGAACAGCGTGTGCACCACCGCCTCGATCGAGCCGCGTACGAACACGGTGGGATCATAGACGATGGAGTAGTCGACGCCCTGCGGGAATTCCTTCTTCAGCGTGGCCATCTCGGCGCGCACTTCGTCCGAAATCGCGATCGCGTTCGAACCCGGGCGCTGGAAGATGGGGATCGCCACGGCTTCCTTGTTGTTGAGCAGGCTGCGCAGCGCGTAGTTGTTCGAGCCCAGCTCCACCCGCGCCACGTCGCGCAGGTGGGTAACCGACCCGCCGTCGCTACGCACGATGATGTTGCTGAAGTCGTCTTCGCTGATCAGGCGGCCGCGCGTGTTGATGTTGACCTGGAACGCGTTGCTGTTCGGGCCGGGCGGTGCATTCAACGCACCGGCGGCGACCTCGATGTTCTGCTCGCGGATCGCCTTGACCACGTCGCCCGTGGTCAGGTTGCGAATGGCCAGCTTCTCCGGATTCATCCAGATCCGCATGCTGTATTCGCCGGCACCGAACAGTTGCACGTCGCCGACACCATCCAGGCGGGCGAGTTGGTCCTTGATGTGCGTGCGTGCATAGTTCGACAGGTAGAGCATGTCGTAGCGGTTATCCGGCGACGTCAGATGCACGACCATGGTCAGGTCGGGCGAGCTCTTGGTCGTCGTGACGCCGAGGCGCTGCACTTCCTCGGGCAGGCGCGGCTGCGCCTGGGCCACGCGGTTCTGCACCTGCACCTGCGCGTTATCCAGGTCGGTGCCCAGGGCGAAGGTCACGGTCAGCGTCATCGCGCCGTCGCTGGTGGACTGCGACGAGGTGTAGAGCATGCCTTCCACGCCGTTGATCTGTTCTTCCAGCGGCGTGGCGACGGTTTCGGCGATGGTCTTGGGATTGGCGCCGGGGTAGGTCGCCTTCACCACGACGGTCGGCGGCACCACTTCGGGATATTCGCTGATCGGCAGCTTGAACACGGCGATACTGCCCGCGATCAGGAACAACACCGACAGCACGCCCGCGAGGATCGGGCGTTCGACGAAGAATTGGGCGATTTTCATGGTGGATCAGTCCTGCGTCTGCGCCACGCTGTCGACACCGGCGGGGCGGCTGGCGACATTGCGTGCGCTGTCGGGAACAAGCGAAGCCATGGCGACCCGCTTGGCGTTCACTTCCACGCCGGGGCGGACACGCTGCAGGCCATTCACGATAACGACGTCTTCGGCATTCAGGCCGCTATCGACGACGCGCAGGCCATCGACGAGGGCACCGGTGGACACGCGGCGGTATTCCACCTTCTTGTCCTTGCCGAGCACGTAGACGAACTTGTTGCCGAGGTCGGTGCCGACGGCCTTGTCGTCGATCAGCGCGCGCGGCTGTGCGGTGCCGCTGCGCAGTTCCACGCGTGCGAACAGGCCGGGGGTGAAGCTGCCATCGCCGTTCGGGAACACGGCGCGCAGGCGGATGGTGCCGGCGCCGGCCTTGACCTGGTTGTCGACGAAATCGATCTTGCCTTCGTGCGGATAGCCCTGCTCGTCGGCGAGGCCCATGTCGACTTCCGGCGCGTGGCCGTTCTGGCGGCGCAGGCGATCCAGCTTCAGGAAGCTCTGCTCGTCGACGTCGAAGTACACGTACATCGGGTCGGTGGTGACGACGCTGGTGAGGGTGTCGCTCGGCGTGACCAGGTTGCCCGCGGTGATCTGCGCGTTGCTGACCCTGCCATCGACCGGTGCGCGCACTTCGGTGAACGAGAGGTTGAGCCGGGCGTTGTCGAGCGCCGCCTGCACCGAAGCCACCTGCGCGCGTGCACTGGCCGCGGCGGTATCGAGGCGATCGGCTTCTTCCTGCGACACGGCGTGCTGCTGCACGAGCTTGCTGCCGCGCGCGGCGTTGGCGTCGGCGTTCTTCGCTTCGGCGCGGGCCTGGGCGAGGTTGGCGGCAAGGCGGTCGCTTTCGGCGCGGTACGGACGCGGGTCGATGGTGAAGAGCAGGTCGCCCTTCTTCACCAGCGCGCCTTCGCGGAAGTGCACGGTGTCGACATAGCCGTTGACCCGCGGACGGATCTGGATGGTGTCCACGGCCTGGATCCGGCCGGTGAAGGTGTTGCTGTCGCTGACCGGGCGCAGCAGCACCTGGGCGACCGTGACCTCGGGGGCGGGCAGCGCGGCCGCGGGCTCCGCGGCACGCGTGGACGGGGAGCCGAGCCAGATGGCGGAAGCGACCGCCACGGCCAGGGCCGATGAACCGAACAGGATTTTCTTCTTCATGAGGGAAGGCCTGGGAAGCGGAGATGGGAGGTGGGAAGTGGGGGCGAAGAATGGGCGCGCGGGGCGGTGGTTGGGATGGGGAGCGATGCCGCCCGGCCTCGAGTGCTCCCGAAGACCGCGCCCACTTCCCCTCTCCCACCGCCGCTCTTGCTCTGGCTGCGTAACTTAGGTCTTGCGCGTCAAGCCAAAAATGGGTCTACAATCACTTCGGCTGTGACGCGTAGTCACGAATCAATCCGAACCGGAGTTGGCGATGGAAGACTTCTCGGCGATCAGCGTGTTTGTGCGGGTGGTGGAAGCGAAGAGCTTCTCGGCTGCCGCGACCCATCTCGAAATGACCCCGTCCGGCGTCAGCCGCGCCATTTCCCGGCTGGAGGAAAGCCTGGGTGCCCGGCTGTTCTTCCGCTCGACACGTTCGCTGCGATTAACCGACGATGGGAGCGCATTCTACTCACGATGCAAGGAGATCCTTGCAGACCTGAGCGAGGCGACGGAGGCCCTGGGCTACGCCAAGACCAAGCCGGCGGGCAAGCTGAGGGTGGCGGCGTCATCGTCCGTGGGACGGGCGGCGCTGATTCCCAACCTGGCGGAATTCGAACAGCGCTACCCCGATATCCGGCTCGAACTGACCATGTGCGACTTCCCGTTCGACTTGAACGAGGAAGGCTTCGACTGCGCGATTCGCATGGGCGAACTGGCCGATTCCAGCCTGATCGCCCGCAAGATCGGTCACTTCAGCAATGTGCTGTGTGCGTCGCCGGCGTACCTTGCCCGCCACGGCACCCCCCGCTCGATCGAAGACCTGAAGAGCCACCGCGCGGTGAACTTCGTCCACCCGGCCACCGGCAAGCCCTCGCAGTGGCAGTTCGATTCGCCCAGCGGGCGCGTGGCCGTCGATGTCGACGCCCACATGATGATCAACGACGGTGAGTCGGTGATCCAGGCGGCCATCGCCGGCCTCGGCATCATCCAGGCGCCGCACTGTCTCGCCGCATGCGCGCTTTCCAAGGGTATGCTCGAGATCATCATGACCGACACGATCTCCACCGGTTCCAACCTATGGATCGTCTACCCGCAGAAGCGCCACCTGTCGGCGCGCGTGCAGGCCTTCATCGAGTGGACCAGCGAGCTGTTCCAGCGCACCAGTGATCCGCAGTGCCGGCTGGTCCAGCAACAGCAGGCCGAGCTGGAAGCCGTGCGGAAGAAGATTCCGGCGATGGCGGCCGTGGCCTGAGCGACGGGCGGTCGGGCGGGCGCGTTTGCAGCGGGTGCGGCTGCGCCGCCATGTTTTTATTCGCGCGCAGGCGCGCTCCTACAAGGTCGCGGCACCCCTGTAGCAGCGCGCCCGCGCGCGATGCTTTCCTTCAACCACCCGCCGGCAAGAACACCAGCAGCGCGATACCCACCACGATCCGGTAAACCGCGAACGGCGTGAACCGGTGCGAGCGGATATATCCCAGCAGCCACTTCACCGCGGCGAAGGCCACGATCGTCGAGACCACGAAGGCGATGCCGAGCCCACTCCAGTCCTCACCGGCCGCACCGCCGTGCTGGAACGTCTTCAGCAATTCATAGCCCGTCGCCGCATACATCGTCGGGATACCGACAAGGAAGGCGAACTCGGTGGCTGCCGCGCGATTGCTCGTGCCCGCCAGCATCGCCACGAAGATGGTCGCGGCCGAGCGCGAGGTGCCGGGGAAGATGCCGGCGACCATCTGCGCCAGGCCGACCAGGATCGCGACACGCCAGGTGATGGCGGCCTGGTCCGGCCGTTTCGCCGCGACCTGTTCGGCCGCCAGCATCCACACGCCACCGATGATCAGCGCCCAGGCGATCGGCGTGATGTTCTCGGGCAGCTTGAAGCCCATCTTGGTGACGATCAGGCCGAGCACAGCGGTGATCAGGAAGGCCACGGCCAGCTTGGCGATGTAGGCACGCGTCTCGGGGCGGCGCCAGTTCTGCACGAAGCTCCACAGCGTCCGCCAGTAGATGAAGGTCACCGCGAGGATCGCGCCGGCCTGGATCGCCACGTTGAACAGGTCGGAGCGCGCGCCCAGCCAGCGTTCGGCGATCAGCAGGTGGCCGGTGCTGGAGATGGGCAGGAACTCGGTGATCCCCTCGACGATGCCGAGGAGGATGGCGCTGAGCAGGTCATTCACGGGTAGGGCGTCCGGTGGCGAAACAAACCCGCGTAGCTTAGCCGCAGCGCCGGCCGATGCCACGCCACTTAGTTCAGTCGGTGAACCGTCACGCCCCGCCTACGCCGTGCATTGCTACTTTTCGGCGACGCAGCAAGACCGTGCACACGTCTCGCAAGAACTTTCACACGGATTCGACATGCCCATTCCCCATCGGCCAAGCCGTCTGACCGGCGGCCTGCTCGTCGGCGCCGTCGCCGTCGCGGCGCTCGTGGCGGGCTGCGCGCCGCCCGTGCGTCCGCCGGCCTTCGTGCCGCGCGACGAAGTGCCGATCGCCGGCCTGCCGACCGAGCAGGCGGGCTGGCCCCAGCCGGAGTGGTGGAAGCGCTACGCCGACGCGCAGCTGGATCGCCTCGTGGATACCGCCATGCGTGGTTCGCCGAACATGGAGCAGGCCGAAGCGCGCTACCGCGCTGCCCTGCGCGCGGTGGATTCGGCGAAGGCCGAGCTCAATCCGCAGGTGCGTGGCCTGCTCAACGGCGGGCATGGTTACAACGATGTCTCGCTGAAGGGCCAGGTGCCCGGCGGCACGGGCAGCGCCCAGGGCTTCCAGCTCAATCCCGGCTCGAGCTGGAGCAACAGCGGCGTGGCCGGCGCGCTGGCCACGTGGGACCTGGATCTGTGGGGCAAGCAGAAGGCGGCCGTGGAAGCGTCGGTCGGCCAGGCGCGCGCGGCGGAAGCGGAACGCGCGTCGGCGGCGACCTCGCTGCAATACAACGTCGTCAACACCTACTTCGACTGGCAGGCCCAGCAGGCCCGGCTCGCCGTGGCCCGGCACGCCGCCGATCTCTCGGCGCAGTACCGCGAGCTGGTGGAACTGCGCGTGCATGGCGGCCTGGACGATCCAACCAACCTCGACCAGGCCGACGCCCAGCTCGCCCAGACCCGGCAGAACGTCGCGCAACTGGAAGGGGCGGCCAGCCTCGACCTGGCCCAGCTCGCCGCGCTGGCCGGCGTCTCGCCGAAAGACCTCGGCGACCTGAAGCCCGCGCCGCTGCCCAGCCCGGACGTGCGCCTGCCCGACGATGCGCGACTCGGCCTGCTCGCACGCCGCCCGGACATCGTCGCCGCCCGCTGGCAGATCGAAGCATCGGCGAAGGGTATCGACCAGGCGCGCAAGGCGTACTACCCGGACGTCAGCCTCATGGCCCTGGGCGCGTTCCTGCGCACCTACCCGGACCTTGGCTCCGGCAGCCGCACGGACCTGACCCTGGGCAACCTCGGTGCGTCGGTGCAGTTGCCGATCTTCAGCGGTGGCCGCCTGCGCGCCCAGTTCGAAAGCGCCCAGGCCCAGCTCGATTCGGCCGTCGCCCAGTACGACGGCGCGGTGGTGCAGGCCGCGGGCGACATCGCCCAGGGCATCGCCACCCTGCAGATGCTGGACAACCAGCGCGTTCAGGTCGAGCGCCAGTACGACGCCAGCGCGGCGCAGAAGAGCAAGGCGGCCGACCGTCGCTCGAAAGGGCTGATCGACGATCGCAACTGGCTCAATGCCGACATGCAGCTCGACCAGCAGCAGGACGCGCGCCTGCAGATCACCAGCCAGATGCTCTCGGCCAACCTCTCACTCATCCACGCACTGGGCGGCGGTTACCACGCCGACGACGTGCCCGCGCTTCCGGCCACGGCCGCCGGTAAGGACTCCCCGCGATGACGCCCGAAAACGACGACCCGCGCGAAGGCGCCGAGGGTGCGGAAGGCGCCACGCCGCCGCAGCCGTACAAGTACCGCTACAAATACCTGCACAAGTACGGCGACGAATCGCCGCGCGGCGAGCGTCGCGACGATGACGAAGACAAGGATGGCAAGGACGGCGCCGACGACGGCGAAGACAAGGCGAAGGACAAGGACGGCGACGCGAAGGACAGCGGCGACAAGGAAAGCAAGGATAAGGACGGCAAGGACAAGGACGGCAAGGAAGAAAAGAAGGAAGACCCGAAGGCCAAACGCAAGAAAGTCATCATCCTTTCGATCATCGCCGCGGTGTTCATCCTCGCGGGCCTGGCGTGGCTTTTGATGTACATCTTCGTCTTCTCGCAGCGCGAGACGACCGACGACGCCTATGTGAAGGGCGACATGGTGACGATCTCGTCGCGCGTCGCCGGCACGGTGATCGAGGTGGGCGTGGAGGAAACCGACCGCGTGCACCAGGGCCAGGTGTTGATCAAGCTGGACCCGGTCGACGCCAACGTCGCGCTGATGAACGCCGAGGGCCAGCTGGCCCAGGCCGTGCGCGAAGCGCAGGCGAAGATGCAGCAGGCGAACCAGGCCGATGCCGCGATTCCGCAGCGCCGCGCCCAGTACGAGCAGGCACGCGACGAGTACAACCGGCGCCACCCGCTGCTCGAACGCCGTGCCGTATCGGCCGAAGAAGTCGACACCGGCAAGCGCCAGATGCAGCAGGCCAAGGCCGCGCTGGACGCCGCCGAACGCGAAGCTGCCGCGGCACACGCGCAGGTCGACGGCACCACGGTGGAGAACTACCCGGCCGTGGTCCAGGCGCGCTCGCAGTTCCGCAACGCGTGGGTCAACAACGGTCGCAACGCGATCGTCTCGCCGATCGAAGGCTATGCCGCACGCCGCCAGGTGCAGGTCGGCCAGCGCATCCAGGCTGGGCAGGACCTGCTCACCGTCGTGCCGTTGCAGGATCTGTGGATCGACGCGAACTTCAAGGAAACCCAGCTCGAACACATCCGCATCGGCCAGCCGGTGAAGATCTCCACCGACATGTATTCGGACATCGACTACCACGGCAAGATCGTCGGCCTGAACGCGGGTACCGGCAGCGCGTTCTCGCTGCTGCCGGCGGAAAACGCGACCGGTAACTGGATCAAGGTGGTGCAGCGCCTGCCGGTGCGGATCGCCATCGATGCCGAGGACCTGCGCAAGCACCCGCTGCGGATCGGCCTGTCGACTGACGTGAACGTGGATACCCACGACCGCGACGGCCGCGTGCTGTCGGACACGCCGCGTAGCAAGCCGCTCGCCACGACCAATGTCTACGAGCAGGAAATGGGCGAGGCCGACCAGCACGCCGAGGAAATCATCCGCCAGAACACCGTGGACACCACGCCCACGCCGGTCCCGGCCAAGCGCGGCGGCTGATCGATGGCCGGCGAGAACGGCAAGAACGGTAAGGGCGGTGCCCGGCCGCCGCTTACGGGTGGCGCGCTGGTCCTGCTGACCGCTGGCGTGGCGCTGGCCACGTTCATGGAGGTGCTCGACATCTCCATCGTCAACGTGTCGGTGCGCACCATCGCCGGCAACGTCGGCGTGAGCAGCAACGAAGGCACGATGGCGATCAGCGCCTATTCGATGGCCAGCGCGGTGATGCAGCCGCTGACCGGCTGGGTGGCGCGGCAGTTCGGCGAAGTGCGCACGTTCATGATTTCGGTGATGCTGTTCGTCGTCTTTTCCGCACTCTGCGGACTGTCGACGTCGATGCCGATGCTGATCGTGTTCCGCCTGTTGCAGGGCGCGGTGTCGGGTCCGATGGTGCCGCTGTCGCAGACGCTCCTGCTCAACAACTACCCGGTGGCGAAACGGCCGATCGCCCTGGCGTTGTGGGCGATGACGGTGGTGGTCGCACCGGTGTTCGGTCCGATCCTCGGTGGCTGGATTACCGACAACTACCACTGGTCGTGGATCTTCTTCATCAACATCCCGGTCGGCATCTTCGCCGTGGTGGTGACCTACGCGCTGCTGCGCGATCGCGAATCGAAGGTGTCGAAGCTGCCGATCGATGCGGTTGGCCTGTTCCTGCTGGCGGTCGGCGTCGGCTGCCTGCAGTTCATGCTCGACAACGGCAACGACGACGACTGGTTCACCTCGAAGACGATCACCGTGCTGGCCATCGTCTCGCTGGTCTGCCTGACCTTCCTGGTTGCATGGGAGCTGATGCACAAGCATCCGGTGGTCGAACTGCGATTGCTGGGCAAGCGCAACTTCTTCGTCGGCGTGCTCTGCCTGTCGCTGGGCATGTTCGCGTTTTTCGGCGGTACCGTGGTGATGCCGATGTGGGTGCAGGAGGTCCTCGGCTATACCGCCACCTGGGCAGGGTTCGTCGTCGCGCCCATCGGCATCCTGGCGATCGTGTTATCGCCGATCGTCGGCGTGTTCCAGAGCAAGTTCGACCTGCGCCTGTTGAACACGATCGGTTTCGCGGTGTTCGCCGGGGCGTCGTTCTACATGTCGACGTTGAGCACCAATGCCCCGTACAGCGAGCTGGCGATACCCCGATTGTGCATGGGCGCGGGCATCGCGCTGTTCTTCGTGCCGGTGAACCAGATCATCCTGTCCGGGCTACCCGACGAGGAGGTCGCGAGTGCGTCGGGGCTGTCGAACTTCTTCCGAACGCTGGCGGGCAGCATCGCCACGGCGGTGAGTACGACGATGTATTCGCATCGAACGACGTATCACCACGCGGTGCTGTCGGAGAACGTCGTCGAGGGTAGCCGCACCACCGGTGAATACCTGGATCGGCTGCAGACGCTGGGGGTGCAGGGACCGACGGCGAACGCGGCGCTGAACCGCATCGTCGACATGCAGGCCGCGACGCTGGCTGTGAACGACGTGTTCTGGATCTTCGGGTTGATCTTCGTGCTGGCGATGATCTCGATCTGGTTCGCCAGGCCGCCCTTCAAGTCAGGCGGCGCCCCGGGCCATTAGCCACCAATGCATGTAGGAGCGCGCCTGCGCGCGAATGGGATCGCGAGGATATCCATCTTCGCGATCGTCCAACATCAAGATCACCCATCAGCAAGATCACCCATCAGCAAGATCACCCATCACCGCAAGCACCCATTCGCGCGCAGGCGCGCTCCTACAGGTCAGGCCTGGGTGAATTGCAGGGTCTCGGTCAAATCCCCCGGCGCAGGCCCGCCTGCCTTCACCATCGCATCCTCGCGCATCTGCAGCCCGGGCAGCTTCTCCAGCTTGAAGCGCCGGGTAAGGAAGCGCGAGATAGAGCCGGTATCGTAGATCGTATGCTCGACATGCCCCTTCTTCGCAAAGGGCGACACGACGAGAGCCGGGATGCGCGTACCCGGACCCCAGCGATCGCCCTTGGGCGGTGCGACGTGATCCCACCAGCCGCCGTTCTCGTCGAAGGTGATCACGACCAGCATGTTCTTCCACTGCGGGCTCTGTCGCAGCGCATGCACGATCGCACCGATATGCCGGTCGCCCGCTTCCACGTCGGAATAACCGGCGTGCATGTTCAGGTCACCCTGCGGCTTGTAGTACGCCACGGCAGGCAGCTTGCCGGCGGCGACGTCGGCGAGGAACTTGTTGGTCTTCGGTGATTCACCTACACCACCGTCGCGGAGATGCTTCGCCCGCGCGTCCGTGCCAGGGGCCAGGCTGACGAAGTAATTCAGCGGCTGGTGGTGCGGCTGGAAGTTCGGCGTCGACGGATAGGTGCCGTCGTCGCTGTCACCCTTGCCATCGAGCGCGGCCTGGAAGCCGCCGCCATACCACGCCCAGTCGATACCCTTGTCCGAGAGCACGTCGCCGATCTGCTTGTGCTTCTGCGGCACCAGCGTGTTCGCGCTGCTCGCATCGGCCAGTAGCGGATTCTTGCGATCGACGTTGAAACCCGGCGAATACGGCGGGCCGATCGTGTTCACCGCGTAGAAGTCCGGCGTGAGCTGGTTGTGGTGCGCGAACTTCGGCTTGCCGTCCATCGCACTCTTCGGCGAGGCAGCATCCATCTTCAGGCGGTAATCCGTGGCGCTGCCGCTTTCAGTGACGGCGATGCCGAACTGCGCCGGACTCTTGTCCGCATCCGGATAGAACGGCGGCTGCGCTGCCACCAGGTACTGGTGGTTGAGGAACGAGCCACCGAAGGCGCCCATGAAGAAGCGGTCGCACAACGTGAACTGTTCGGCGAGGCGCCAGATGCGCAGGTGCACCGGCGTCTCGGCGTAGTGACCCATGGTCAGTGCGCCGTTATCGCCCCACGCCACGAAGCCATCGTTC
This sequence comes from Bacillus sp. NP157, assembly GCA_018889975.1. Taxonomy (NCBI): domain Bacteria; kingdom Bacillati; phylum Bacillota; class Bacilli; order Caryophanales; family Bacillaceae; genus Bacillus; species Bacillus sp. NP157. The sequence goes on along the minus strand of CP076546.1, from coordinate 3,719,544 downwards.
TTGCCGCCGTTGATCTGTAGCTGGTTGTTGTAGAACGCGTGGACGAGGTCGCGCGTTACCACGCCGTGGGGCAGCGGCGTGCCGTCACCGGTATGCAGCGCCCACGGCGCGTTCGGCAAGCCGGCGATGTCCTTCTCGGCGATCTTGTAGGTGCGGTGGTCGACCGTCTGTTCGTGCGGCACCATGCCACCCCAGATCGGCGGCAGGGTTTTCAGCGGCGTGCCGTCGCGGTCACGCTGCAGGCTGCGTTCCGCCGGCACGTCCTTCAGCGGGTCGAGCACCCCGGGGAAATTACCGAAAAGATTGTTGAAGCTGCGGTTCTCGGCGTAGATCACCACGACATTCTGGATGTGCTTCTCGAGCAAGGCATCCAGCGCGGCGCCCGTCGGTGCGGCGGCGCCGGCTTTCGCGGCGGCCGCACTGGCATCCTTCACGCCACCGGCCAGGGCCAGCATGGCGCCCGTGGTGGCCATGCCACCGAGGAGGCGGCGACGCCCTTCATCGGGCGTGTCGTTGTCGTGCTTCTTGGTCATGTCGGGCGCCGTGCGGTGGAGCCCTTAGGGGGACAGCTCCACGGTTTGAGAAAGTTCGGAGACGCCGTGCTCGTCGAAGGCCTCGATGGCCACGACGTAGCGAACGCCCCTGTTCAAGCTCCTCAGGGTAAACGATGTGGGCTGGTCGGCAAACCGCTGGTAGGTCGAGTGCAGGCGATCGGGCGCGAGGCCCCAGCGCACGTTGTAGCCAACGGCGCCAGGCACGGGCTGCCAGTTGATCACCGCCTCGCGCGTGTCCGCGCCACGCTTTGCGCCGAGGCCGGCCGGCGTGCGCGGCGCGGGGCCGTCGGCGTTGCCGAACACGCGGATGTCCGAGATCGCAAGATGCTTCGCCCCGACATGTTTGTGCACGTAGCGGATCCAGCGCAGCTTCGCGGGCCGTTCGAGTTCGATGTACGCATTGGGCCGATCGCGGTCCGAGGCGGAGAGATCCGCCAGCGTGGTCCACTGCTTGCCATCCGTGGAGCCCTGCAACACGAATTGCGTGACCAGGTCGGGTGCGTCGCCATAGCGGTCCGACTGGTAATCCGCATAGTTGACCTGCACCGCGCGGACGGTGGGCGTGCCGCCGAGATCGAGCGTGACGGTCTGTCCCGGCTCGTTCTTCGCGGCAACCCAGAAGGTGCGCGGGTTTTCATCGGTCAACGTCGATGCCGGATGATCGCCGAGCGTGGAGGACACCGTGGCCTTCTTCCGGTACGACAGCAGCATCCAGCCGGTGAACGCGCTTTCGCCGTCGGCGAGTTTGTGATCCGGCATGCGCTGCGGGAAATCGCCGAAGCGGGTGTCGATCCACATCTGGCCATCGTCGTGCCAGCCTGCGGGGAACATGGCGATGCGACGCTCGAAGGTCCAGTTGATCCCGATCCACGTCGTGCCCGTGTTCCAGGCGTTGCCGTGCGCGTCTTCGAAGGTCGACCCATGTCCGGCACCCGTCGCGAAACCACCGGGCTTGTAGCCGACGGGGTTGTACGGTGCGTATTCAAACGGCCCGAGCGGCGACGTGCCGGTGTAGACGCCGGTGGCGTACACGTTGTACTCGGTGCCCGGCGCGCCGTACTGGAAGTAGTAGCGGCCGTCGTGCTTGTTCATCCACGAGCCTTCGATGTACGCCGGCTTGTCGCCCATGCTGTGGTCGGGACCAAAACGTTCCCATCCATGGTCGGCGGGATCCAGGCGGAGGAAAGCCTTCGGCGGCGTGGCGAATGCGAGCCGCTTGCCTTCGCCTTCGCGGGAACCGAGCTTCATGTCCAGCTGCGCGCCATACAGGGGATAGGTCTCCGACGAACCCCAGTACAGGTACACCTTGCCATCGTCGTCCTGGAACAGGCCGGGATCCCAGGGACCGGGCGGCAGTGGACCCGTCGCCTGCGGCTTGCCGGCTTCGTCGTACTCGATCGCGCCCGGCACGGATGGAAGCTGCCGTGTCCAGAACGACCATTTGCCGTGCGCGGGATCCGTCGACACCATCAGCGGCCGTGGCAGGAACGCCGACTGCATCAGGAACAGCTTGCCGTCCGCGACCAGCGTCGCGGGAGCCACCTCGCTATCGAACGGCCAGTGGTCGGGTTTGACGAAATCCCAGTGCACCAGGTCCTTCGACATCCAGTAACCGTCGGCCATGGTCTGGAACAGGTAGAACGCGTCGCCGTAGCGCACGATCGCTGGGTCGGCGCCTGTGCGATACGAGATGCCCCGGTTCATGACCTCGAAGTTGTAGCGGTAGTCGAGGTCGACGGGGTTGGCGAAGGTGCGCGTCTGCGCATGGGCATGGACGGCACCGAGCAAGGACACGACGGCGACCGCGAGATGGCGGATACGCATGGGTAGACTCCGGACGCCAGGCACGATGGATACGCTTCCCGGAGCATAGCAATCGTGACCCGACCGGGCATGGGCGGATCGCTTAGACTCGGCGTATCTACCATGGAGCTTGCAGGGATGGCATCGAGTCGAGGGATGGGGGCGGCAAGCTGACGATGGTCGAGCTGGTGATGATCCCCGGCATGGATGGCACCGGACGTTTGTTCGATCCGTTGCGCGCGGCGTTGCCGGCGGGCTTCCGGACGCACGTCATCCCGTACGCGGAGCATGGAGCCTGCAGCTACGCCGAGCTGGCGCAGCGCATGCGTGCGAGCCTGCCGACCACGCCGTACGTGCTGCTGGGCGAATCGTTCGGTGGGCCGCTGGCCATCCTGCTCGCGGCGCAACGGCCAGCAGGCATGCGTGGACTGGTCCTGGCCGCGACGTTCGCCGCTTGCCCGCGACCCTGGGCACGCCATGCACGCGGGTTGCTGCCGCTCGTCCGGATGAATGGGTTATTCGCCCGGTGGAGTGCACCGTGGCTTATCGGCCGTCGTGCCGACCCTGCGCTGCGCGAGGCCTATCGCGACAGCGTCTCTCGCCTCGATAACGCGACGCTGCGGGCACGACTGGACGCCCTGCTGGCCGTCGACGAAACGGCAGCGCTGCGCAGCGTCGACGTGCCACTGCTGTGCCTGCGTGCCTCGCGCGATCTGCTCGTGCCGCCAGGGGCCGAGGCGGCCTTGCGCACGGCACGGCCTGATGGCCTGTTCGAAACGGTGGCGGGCCCGCACGGCATCCTGCAGGCGAATCCCGCGATGTGCGCCCGGCACATCACCCGATTCGTCGCTGGGCTCGAACCCGCCTAGTTACCCTGCTTGCGCGACGCGGCAACGCTTGCCGGCGTCTCGCAGCCAAGTTCCTTCATCGTGCCGTCGACGGAGAGCAGCACCGTGTACGTCGGAAGACCGATGTGCAGGTTGCCTGCCTTGTCCTTTTCGGACCACGTCGGCGGACCATCGAGCCCACGCCAGAGCGTTGCCTGCCAGTGGCCGGCGGCGTCGCGCGACACGTCGTATACCGCGCCCTCGGCGATGCCCATGTGCATCAGGCCGGTAAGCGCGATCGTGCGCGTTCCCAGCGACGTCAGCTTGATGATGTTCTTTTGCAGGATCGGATCGACGGCGCCGCTGCTCGCATCGAAACGGAGGTTGCCGCCGAACTCGCCATGGTCGAAGCCGACCAGATGGCCGCCCGGAACCGCCAGGCGCACCTCCTCGGGTCGTCCGCGGTCGTACTCGTAGGGGTCATCCGTGCACTCGGTCAACGAATTGCCCATGGCGCCTCGATCCAGGACATCGTCCAGGTCCATGGCCGGGTAGGGACTGCGATCGCGGATATGCCGGATCGCCTGCGTGGCGTCGACCCGCACGCTCGAGCGCCAGTGCGTGGCGCTGATGTCGCGGAGGGCTTCCAGCGCCCGCGGATCGCCGAGCCTTCCCAGCGCCACGGCGGCCTTGCTGTTCAGCCACGGATCGAGCGGATCACGGAGCGCCTGGACCAGGCGTGGTTCGGCGGGGAGGTAGTGGATGATGCCGAGCGTGAACGCGGCGGTGGCGCGGGTCCGGCGGTCGTCGCTATCGAGCAGGCGCATCACGGCGGGACCGGCGTCGTGCGCAGCCTCGCCCAGGCGCGCGATGCCGTAGAGGTCGGCAGACGTCGGCGACGGCAATGCCTGGAAACGCCGGACCGCATCGTCGGACGCTTCGCTGGCCATGCCGCGGCCGCATACCAGCACCAGCAGCATCGCGATGGCGTACACCCAGCCGCCCTTGCGACTGTAGTCCGCAAGCGCGCGCTGCCATGCGTCGATGACGCCCTGGTCGAGGGTCGCACGAACCGGAGGCGACTTATCCTGCATCATCCGTTTCCGTGAATCGGGATGGGGGTGCCTTACGCATCGACGCCCCCGTGGGTGATCATCCCGTGGCACGCGGCGTGGCGGGATGCTCGTTGAGGTACGTCGCCAGCTCGTTGACTTCGGTGCGGAACGCTTCGTCCTGGGCGAACTGGATGATGAAGTGCTTGATCGCATCGTAGCGGCGCGGATCATTGGCCGCGATCAGCAGCCGGGCCCGGATCACCTGGGGCCACCCATCCTCGGGATGATAATCGATCAGGTCGTCGACCAGGCGCAGGGCTTCATCCGGGCGCTTGCCTTCGTGCGCGTAAAGAGCGGCGAGCTGGTCCGTGGCCCAGACGTCGTAGGGGCGCTCCACCAGCACCGATTTCAGCAAAGGCTCGCTGGTTGCCACGTCGCCGTACAACGAAAGCATCCCGCCGGCGATGCGCGCGACGTCGACGGATTCGGGATGATCGTTGGCGGCGGCGGCAAGCGTCGTGCGCATCCAGCGGGTATAGCCATACGAGGGGGCGATCTTCGCGACCTGGTAAAGCGCCTGGTCGTTGCTGCTTTCGAAGCGAAGCGCCTCGACGGCAAGGATCAGGGCGCGATCGTAGTGCCCGGCGCGCCATGCGAACTCGGCCAGGTTGCTCAGGTCGTCCGAGTGGGTCACCTCGGGAACGACGCTGATTTCGTCGTGCGCGGGTGGATGGGTCATCTCGTCGGTGAGGGCGGCAAGCAGGGCCCGGCTGGCGACGACGCGGAGCAACGGTGTCTTGCTGGCGAGATCCTGGGCCTCGGTGCCCTGCCTGACCTCGTCCGCCGTGCTGCCTCCCCACTTGGCCCCGCCCATGTTTTCGTGGACCAGGCGAAGGACGAAGCCATTCGGTTGCAACGCCAGCCCCTTGGCAAGTGCTGCATTGGCGTAGGAAGGATCGTCGAGGATCACGCCCGTCGCATACATGTAGGCATACAGCGTGGGGATGCGCGGGTTCATCGCTGCAGCGCGATCGAACGCTTCCCGTGCTTGCAGGGAGATCGCGTGCATGGCGTCGAACTGGCGCTGGCTGGTCTGGCTGGAGGCGTTCGAACCCCTTGCTTCCAGCGACGCCGTCCCATACTGGATCGCGCTGGCGGCGACAGCGAATGCGCTGTCCGGCCGCTGTCGCATCCACTCGTCAATGACGCTTCGCGTTGCCTTGCTTGCGTTGCGTAGGCCGGTACGGCGTATCGCGGCATCGAGCCGGGCGGGATGCGCAGGATCATGCAGCTGGGCGTGGGTGTAGGAGGCAAAGGCCTTGTCGACCCTTGCGCCCTGGCCGGCAGCGATCAGCGCGCGGAACTGTCTTGCGTCCAGCGTGTTTTCGTTACCGAATCGGCAATAAGCCTCGACCGAGTCGGCGTGCCAGTGCGAGCCTGGGGGGTCGGGCATGTGCAGGCAGCGCTGGTAAGGGTCTGCGATGGCCGATGCCGTCTCGACCTGGGCCATGAACGCCTTCAAGTCGTCCGGTGGCGTCAGCCGGGCCGCTTCTGCGTGCGATGTCGCGAATGCGATGCCGCCCGCCAGCGCGAGCCGCGTGATCGTCCGTGTGAACATGCCGCTTCCCCTTCCCTGGTGTCCGGACGGCAGCATAGCGATGTCTGCACCGGTCCGTCAGCCATCCCGGCGTGCGGCGCCGAATTCGCCTATGCCACGCCGCTCCCGCGAAGCGTCACGCCAGCCTCGCGCGCCATGGCCAGCAGGCGGGCGTCGTCTGCGTTGCGTGGCAGGTAATACGCCTTCCAGCGGCTGGTGAAGATGTAGGTCATTTGCGTGGACACGCAGACGCTGCGCACCTTGTGCCAGGCGACGGTATTCGTCTCGCTGGCGGTGGCGTGGGTCAGCCCGTGGGGCGTGAAGGTAAACACCGTGGCCTCTTTCGCCTGGCGCTTGAACTGGCTGTGCAAGGCCCAGAGCTGGAGTGCGATCAGGCAGGCCATGCCGATGGCGACGTAGAGCAGGGGCCTGCGCCACTCGAGGCTCAACGCGCCACCGGATCGCTGTACGTGGGTGGCCAGGATGAAGATGGCCGAGGGGATGATCAGCACGTCGAAGGGGGACCAGCGGTAGATGCCGATGGCGCCGCGCAGGAGTTCGCGGAAGGTTAGGGGCCTTGGGTGGATGGTGAGTGGTTGGGCTTCCATGCGGGGGCGATCTTTGGGCTCTTGGGGGTAGAGGATAGCCAATGGGAGGTTGGGTGACGGTGGGTGGTCGCGCGCAGGCGCGCTCCTACAGTGCAATCGGGATGGTGATGCACCAATATGGTGCAAGTGGGCAGGCGTCATCTGGGCGTTCTATGATGCCGGGGCTTGCTTCTGGCCGTTCCGCCGCCGCGGAGCCGCTGGCATAGCGATTGCTAAAAGCCCTGCGCCCCATACCTATTCCGAGGTTTGCCCATGTCCGCCGCTTCCAAAGTGCTGAACCTGATCCAGGACGAGGAAATTGAGTTCGTCGACCTGCGCTTCGCCGACATGCTCGGCAAGCACCACCATGTGACCTTCCCGGCCCACGCCATCGACGAAGGCACCTTCGAAGACGGCAAGATGTTCGACGGTTCGTCGATCGCCGGCTGGAAGGGCATCAACGAGTCCGACATGGTGTTGATGCCGGACCCGGAAACCGCGCACCTGGATCCGTTTAGCGCCCACAAGCAGCTGATCCTGCATTGCGACGTGCTCGAGCCGAGCACCATGCAGGCCTATGGCCGTGACCCGCGCTCGATCGCCAAGCGCGCCGAAGCCTTCCTGAAGTCGACCGGCATCGCCGACACGGCGTTCTTCGGCCCGGAACCCGAGTTCTTCATCTTCGACTCGATCCGCTGGCAGAACGACATGGGCCGCGTGTTCTACGAGATCAACTCCGAAGAAGCTGCCTGGTCGTCGCGCTACAAGTACGAAGGCACCAACACCGGCCACCGCCCGGGCGTGAAGGGCGGCTATTTCCCGGTCAGCCCGGTGGATAGCCTCGGCGACCTGCGCGCCGACATGTGCAAGGTGCTGGAGTCGCTCGGCCAGGTGGTCGAAGTGCACCACCACGAAGTCGCCAACGCTGGCCAGTGCGAGATCGGCACCCGCTTCAACACCCTGGTGAAGAAGGCCGACGAACTGATGACGATGAAGTACGTCATCAAGAACGTCGCCCACCAGCAGGGCAAGACGGTGACCTTCATGCCGAAGCCGATCGTCGGCGACAACGGCTCGGGCATGCACGTGCACCAGTCGCTGTCGAAGAACGGCGAGAACCTGTTCGCGGGCGACCTCTACGGTGGCCTGTCGCAGACGGCGCTGTGGTACATCGGCGGCATCTTCAAGCACGCCAAGGCGATCAACGCGTTCGCCAACTCGACGACCAACAGCTACAAGCGCCTGGTCCCGGGTTACGAAGCCCCGGTGATGCTCGCCTACTCGGCACGCAACCGTTCGGCCTCGTGCCGCATCCCGTACGTGTCGAGCCCGAAGGGCCGTCGCATCGAAATCCGCTTCCCGGATCCGATGCAGTCGGGCTACCTGACCTTCACCGTGCTGATGATGGCCGGCCTCGACGGCATCCTGAACAAGATCGACCCGGGTGCGCCGGCCGACAAGGATCTCTACGACCTGCCGCCGGAAGAAGAGAAGAACATCCCGCAGGTGTGTGCCAGCCTCGACGAAGCGCTGTCCTCGCTCGACAAGGACCGCGAATTCCTGAAGGCCGGTGGCGTGTTCACCGATGACTTCATCGACGGCTACATCGCGCTGAAGATGCAGGAAGTGACCCGCTACCGCGCGAGCACCCATCCGCTCGAGTTCCAGATGTACTACGCGCTCTGAGGACATTCCTCTCGGGGTGAGGAAGGAAGGGGGAGCCTCAGGGCTCCCCTTTTTTTATCCGCGAGAACCGGGTCCCGAAGCACGACGGTTCTCGTTGACAACGACCGGCACATTCCCGAGGGTAGGCGACGATGCCCCTTTCGGTGATGCGCCTTGAAGAGTTCAATGGTTCGGCCCGGCCTGGCATGCGCCCTGGCCCTCACCCTCCTCCCGCCGCTTGCGCTTGCAGCCGCGCCGGATAAGGACACCACGCAAGTCGCCATGCTCGCGGTGACGGGGTTGCACACCAACGCACTCGAACACCCGCTGGCCCTGTCGACGACGACCGCGCCGCGCTTCTCATGGAAGATCGATGCAGGCGCGCGCGATAGCGTGCAGACGGCATGGGAGGTCCGGCTGGGCAAGGATGGCGAAGCGAATCCCCTGTGGGACTCCGGCTGGACCGGCGACGCCAGGCAGGTCGGCGTGGCCTACCAGGGGGGCGCACTGGCCCCTGGCGCAGCGTATGCGTGGCAGGTGCGCGTCCGCGACAACCACGGGCGTGTCTCCGCATGGAGTGCGCCGGCGCGGTTCGAGACCGGCCTCGACATCGCCGGCGACTGGAAGGCCGACTGGATCGGGCCGGCGGACCCCAGCGCCACCAGTGCCGTCTTCCGCAAGCGCTTCACCCTGCCCGAGGCGCCGGTGCGTGCACGCCTGTATGTCACCGCGCTGGGCACGTATCGCATGTTCCTCAACGGGGAACGCACCGACGGCGACGTGCTTGCGCCGGGCTGGACCGATTACGGCAAACGCATTCCTTACCAGGCCTACGATGTCACCTCGCAGCTGCATGCCGGCAACAACGTGATCGCCGCGATGCTCGCGCCCGGCTGGTATGCGGGGCACATCGCGAGCTTCGGTCCGGCGAAATACGGCAAGACCCCGGCGCTCTCCGCGCAGCTGCGCCTGCAGTTCGCCGATGGCAGGCAGGCCTGGGTGCGTAGCGATGGCAGCTGGAGCACCTCGGCAGGGCCATTCCGCGAAGCGGACATCATCATGGGCGAGACCTTCGATGCGCGCGCGTTGCCGGGCGACTGGCTGCGCGACGGCGCATCGACGGAGGGATGGAAGGCGGCGCCGGTGCTGCCGGCCCCCGAAGCACGCAACGCGCTGCTGCGTCCTCAGGACGACGCCCCCGTGCGCGTGACGGGGCAGCGTGAGTCCACGGTGCTGGCACGACAGCCTACCAGGGGTGCGCGGCTGTTCGACCTGGGCCAGAACATGGTGGGTGTCGTCACGCTGCAAATGAAGGCGCGCGCGGGCCAGCAGGTGCAGCTGCGCTATGGCGAGATGCTCAACCCGGACGGCTCCCTGTACACCGCCAACCTGCGTAGCGCGAAAGCGACGGATCGCTACATCGCGGCCAAGGATGGCGAACAATCCTATACGCCAACGTTCACCTACCACGGCTTCCGCTACGTCGAGGTCACCGGCCTCGACGCGCCGGCCGACGCGCTCAAAGTGACCGGGTTGGTCGAAGGCAGCGATCTCGCCTGGACCGGTGCGATGCAGGTCAGCGACCCGATGCTCACGCAGCTGCAGAGCAATATCACCTGGGGGCAGCGCGGCAACTTCTTCTCGATCCCGACCGACACGCCGGCGCGCGACGAGCGGCTGGGTTGGGCGGGCGATATCAACGTCTTCGCACCGACGGCGAGCTTCAACCAGGACACGTACGCGTTCCTGTCGAAGTGGCTGCGCGACCTGCGCGACGCACAGACACCCGAAGGCGATTACCCGGGCGTCGCGCCCAACCCGGTCGGCATCGAGAGCGGTGCGGGCTGGTCGGATGCCGGGATCACCGTCGCGTACACCTTGTGGCACACCTACGGCGACACGCGCGTCATCGATGATGGTTATGACTCGATGCAACGCTTCATGGCGTTGATCGAGCGCCGTGCCGGCCCCGAGCTGCGCCGCGTGCATGGGCCCTGGGCCGACTGGCTGCACCTGGACGATCCCACGCCGGCCGACCTGCTCGGAACGGCTTACCTGGCCTACGATGCGCGCCTGATGAGCGAGATGGCCGCCGCGACGGGACATGCCGACGACGCCACGCGCTATGCGTCGCTGGCGACGCGTGCCACCGATGCATTCAACGCCCGCTACGTGCACGCGGATGGAACGCTCGGCAGCGGCAGCCAGACCGGCTATGCGATGGCCATCGGCATGGGCCTGGTTGAACCGAAGCGTGTCGCAGCCGCGTTCGTGCGGAGCATCGAGGCGAAGCACGATCACCTCTCCACCGGCTTCCTCGGCACGCCATGGCTGCTACCCGCCCTGTCGGCGATCGGGCGCAACGATCTCGCCTACCGCCTGCTGCTCAACCGTGACTATCCGTCGTGGGGCTACGAAGTGGGGGCAGGCGCGACCACGATGTGGGAGCGCTGGAATTCGCTCAAGCCGGACGGCACGTTCGGCGATGTCGTGATGAACTCCTTCAACCACTACGCGTATGGTGCCGTCGGTGACTGGATGTACCGGCATATCGTCGGCATCGCACCGCTCGAGGCCGGCTATCGCCGCTTCGCCGTGGCGCCCGTGCCCGGTGGTGGCCTGACCTACGGCGGTGGCCATTTCGACTCCGCGTATGGGCGCATCCAGACAGCGTGGACCGTCAAGGGCGAGCGCTTTTCGCTCGCCCTGACCGTCCCGGTCGGCACGACCGCCGAGGTGACCTTGCCGGATGGCAGCCATCGCACGGTCGGGTCGGGTGACTACACGCTGGAGGCGAAGCTGCCGGCCGCTCACTGACCTTCAGGGGCATACGCATCGCGCGGATCGCCTTCGTGGAACGGAACGAACGGGCATGAGCTTTCGCGCTGCGTGCCAGCCGGAAGCTCGCCACGCAGCAGATAGGCGATTGCACCTTGTTCGATGCACGGCGTCGACGAACGGCCCAGCAAGCCATGCCTTCCCACGCCGCGGGCGACGATCAGGCGACTCGTCGGAAAACGCTTGAGCACGGTCCGTGCGCCAGCCAGGGGCGTCGCCACGTCATCCTCCGATTGCAGCAGCAGGAACGGTGCGCGCGTCGTCAACAGGTCGAAGTCGGGGCTGCGTGCAACACGCCGCGGCCATGCGGAACAGGTGAGCTGGTCGACGATCTGCGTGCCATCGAGCAGGGGATAGTCGAAAGCGTCGCGGTCGGCGCGCGCGCGGATCTTCTGCTCGATCGGCTCCCAGGTTTCGTCGTTGCACATCACGGCAAGGTTCAGCCACTCGCCATGCTGGTCGATCAGCGACTCCTGCGTCCGCATGCCGCGTCGGGTGCGCCAGCCAGCCTCGGTGGTCACGCGCTGGCCGTGTTCGACCAGTTCTTCCGCGACGGCGCGGATGGCGACATCGCCATCGGGATCGGGGCTGAAACGCTGCGTCGACACCTTCCGGGCTAGCGCATCCCAACCGTGCCAGCCACCGGTCTTCACCCAACGATCCATCGTGAGCACCGCCGCGAGGTACACCGGGTCCAGCATGGCGTCATGCCATGCGGGCCGCACCACATCCGAAAGATTGCGCACGGCCCACGCCAGTGCCCCGTCGCCCTCGGGTTGGCCGAAGCGCCGTGCTTCGTGCTGCACCGGGCCCAGCACGTCGCGTTCGAATACCGCGCGCTCGGCATCGCTGGTCAGGTACATGCCGTTGCGATAACTGCCCGGGAAAGCCAGCGTCGAGTCCAGCAGCATGCGCCCGAGGCGGTGTGGGAAGAATGCCGCGTAGGTGGCGCCCACGCGTCCGCCGTAGGAGATGCCGTAGAAGTGAATCAGCGGATCGCCGAGCGACGCGCGCACGGCGTCCATGTCGCGCACATGCTGTTCGGTGCTGAGATACGGCGCTTCCACCGGTCGGGAGCAGGCATTTGCGCGCGCACGGGTGTCGCTGAGCACCTTCGCCCAATTGGCATCGTCGCGGTGCGCGGGGAGGAACTGATGGGTGAGTGGCGGTGGGTCGCAATCGTAGGTCCAGCCGCCTTTCAGGCCGCGCGGGATCACGGCGATGAAGTCGAAGCGCTCGGCCAGGCGGCGCTTGTCGCCATGCACGGGATCGGTCGGGTCGACCGAGTCGAAATACGATGCGAGCGCTGCGACGTAGGCCGCCGGCTGGCCGCCCGGTCCGCCAACATTGACGAAGATGGCCCCCTCGCGCTGCATCGAATCCGCCGCGGCGATCCGCACGATGCCGACCTCGATGGTGCGCCCGTCGGGCTTGAGATGATCCAGCGGCATATGCGCCCGGCCGCAGTGCAGACGGTAGCCGAGATCGGGGTAGGCCCCACCGACGAGTGCGGGGTCGCAATCCCCCCAACGGATCAGGGGTGGCCGGGCGTTGGCAGCGGCTACGGTGCCGGGAGGCACGGCGATGGCTCCGACAACGGCGAACGGAAGACAACGTGAGGCGAACCGGCCCGTGGCGCGGGCAAGGCGGCAGATGGGGTGCATGACTGCGTCCGTGCAATGAAGGGACGCATACGTTAGACATCCGCGGCGTGGTCCCCTATCGGGGAATCGGCCGCCGGCGTGGCATCCGTTTCGACAAACGATGTAGGGGAAGTGCCAGTACCTGTGTCAGGCCAGCTGCTGGCGATGCCTCAGAACTCGTCGTGCCCGGCTGGCGGCACCGGAAGATCGACAGGTAGCGGTTCGGGGGGTGGCGGCCGCGGGGTGCCGGGGAGTTCATCGCCCGGTGCACCGGTCACGGCGTCGCAAGCGAGCACGCGCGAGCGCGAGTCCGGGAGGGCGCCGGTGAGCAGGTAGCGCGATGCCGTGCGCTCCACGCAGCCCGTGTTGGTGAAGTTGAAGACGCCATGCACGTTCGAATCCCGCACCAGCAGCATGCGGGCATTCGGGAAGCGCGCAACGATGAACTGGCCGCCCATGAGCGGTGTGCTCGTATCCTTTTCCGACTGGATCAACAGAAACGGTGAAGCGCGTTCCAGCAGCGACAGATCGGGCGGGCGTGCGCTCGGGCCGCCCCACCGGGAGCAGGTCAACTCCTCGAGGGTTTCATCGCCGGTGAACGCGATGTTCTGACGGGCATCAGCCAGCATGCTCTCGCGGATTTGCGCATCCGTGCGGGTCCACGGCGAGTCGTTGCACGACGTGAGGATGCGTACCGAATCGCCATCCGGGCCAATGGCGAAGACGGGCTCGCTCTGAGTAGTGGCATAGAACTCGCTGGCCAGGCTACCGGCGTGCCAGCGGATCTGCCCGTCGACGGTCGCGTCCGTCGAGAACGTCGCCTCGCGAATACGCCGACGCATGGCGGCGAGGTTCCGCGGGCCGTCCGTGCCGAGCCAGCTGGCGAGGTGTAGCGCAGCGGCAAGCCGCGCCGGGCTGTCCAGTCGCGTACCCCATGCCTCGCGTGCCGGCGCCGGCATGCCACCGATGCGATCGCTTACAGCCCGCGCATCGTCGCCCAGCCCATAGCGGCCGGGCGCCTGAAGTACCGGCCCCGCGACATCGCGGGTGAACGCCGCTTGCCGTGCCGACATCGCCAGCCGCAACGCCGTGCGGTAGTCGTGGCTGAAATCCATGCTGGAATCGAGCAGAAGGCGGCCGGCGTGGCCGGGATACATCGCGGCATACCAGGCGCCGACCGTGCCGCCGTACGAGATGCCGTAGAAATTCAGGCGCTCATCGCCGAGCGCACGCCGGATGGCATCCATGTCGTGCACGTGCTGCTCTGTGTTCACGAAACGCGCGTTGCCATGCGCGGCACACGCGTCGACGATGGACTGCGCTTCATCGATCGCAAGTTGCCAGGTATCGTCATCGAGGTGTGTCGGGAGGAAGGGATACCGCGGTGGCATGCCGGTCATGCAGTGGATGCGCTCGCTGCCGACCAGGCCACGCGGGATCACGGCGACGAGGTCGAAGCGCTCGGCCAGCCTGCGTTTGTCACCGTCGCGGGCATCGGCTGGATCGGTGCGCGTCCAGCCTTCGGCCATGGAGCGCAGCAGCCGGCCGGGGTGCCCACCGGGTCCACCCTTGTTGAAGAAGATGGCGCCCTCGCGCGCCGAAGGCACCGCCGCACGGATACGGACGACACCGACATGGATGCCACGGTGCCCGGGCGCGGCATGGTCGAGCGGCATGCGCACGCTGGCGCACTGGAGGCGATCGCCGAGCACGCCCGAACTCGTGCCAACCCATGTTTCAGGACAGGTCGTCCAGATGACGTCGGGCGTTGTCGACGCACTGCCTTCGCGCGTGGTAATCGAACACAGGATGGCGAGCAAGGCGATGGAAGGCCAACGATGCGTCATGGTGCGTCCTCCGCTTCGACGGTGGCGGACGCGGCCAGCAGCGCGCGCCGGCCTCCATCGGTGGCTTGCCGTGCCATCTGCGATCGCCAGGCGCGAACCTGCACGGGCTGCGTGAAGTGCTCGGGTGACGGCCCCGAGGGCAGGCTGACCATGCACTCGGTCAGCTGGCTGCTCGGTGCGCGGCCATCGAGAAGGAAGCGCGCACCGGTCCGCTCGATGCAGGGCTCGTCGGTAACGGTAAAAACCGTATGCGCATCCGATCCCCGCAGGATAAGCATCTTCGCGTTGGGTAGCTCGTTGAGCGTGCGCAGCGCACCCGTGACCGGGGTGAGGCGATCGAACTCGGACTGGATCATCATGATTCGACCGGCCCGTGCCAGCCGCTCGATGGGAGGTTTGACGGCATTGGGGCCGTGGGAGAACACGCACGGGTTCATGAGGTCGCCACTGTGTCCCGCCGGGTAGTCGCGAGCCGCATCGGCGATGGTTCGATGCCACGCGCCGGCATCGGCCGTGGCCGCCGTGTCGTTGCAGCCGATGGTGACGATCATCGCGGCCATGGCGGAGAGGCGTGCCTGTCGCACGACCGGCGGTGCGTAGATCTCCTCAATGGCGTTGAGGGCGGCATCGCGCGCGAGCTGGTTGATGCCCGCATCGTCGCTGAAGGCGTGTGCGCCGATGCGATTGCTCAATGCGGACTTCTCAAGCGCAGGGTCGGCAAGCAACCAGTCCGACACGATCCTGGCGGCCATGAGGTGCTCCGGCCCGCTGAAATTGCCCGTCCAGGCGTCGCGGACGCGTGGCTCGAGCCCACGCAGCACCTCCACGACGGCCGCCGGATCGGAGCCAAGCCCGTACACCGCGGGACGGTTGGCGGCGGGACGTGCCACGAGGCGGACGAAGGACTCCTGTGCGGCGGGAAGCGATTGCAGGTAGTTCGCTTCGATCGAGCGGGTGTAATCCATGGACGAATCGAACACCATGCGACCCACCACGCCGGGATAAGTCGCGCCATACCACGCACCGAGCCACGTACCGTAGGACACACCGTAGAAGTTGAACGTGGCCTCGCCGAGGGCGCGCCGGACCAGGTCGTGGTCGTACACGGTCTGCGCGGTCGTGACGTACGGATACAACGGATCGTCGCGGCAGGCCTGCGCGTAACCGCGCGCCATGCGATCCCACGCGGCGATGTTGCGCGGGCTGCGATCGATGAGGATCGGCTGCGTCGTGGCCTTGAGCGTGAGTGGACACTGCAGGGGCACGCTGCCCGACATGCCGCGGGGGATCACCGCCACCAGGTCGAACTCGTCGGCGAGGCGTTTCTTTTCCCCGTGGACCGCATCGTCGGGTTTCGCGTTCGCCCAGATCGCCGCCAGCATGCCTGCAAAGAAACCGGCATCGCCCCCCGGCCCGCCCGGATTGACGAACAGCACGCCACGGCGGCGATCGGGCAGGCGCGCGGCGACACGCACGACGGAAACCGTGATGTCGCCATCCGCTGGCTGGTGATGGTCGCGCGGGGCGAGCAACGTGCCGCAGCGCAGGCGTTCGCCGAGCACGGGGGCATAGACTTTCACGCTCTGGGTGGTGCACGGCCCCCAGGTGATGCCGCGCACCGCCACGGAGGGTACGACATAGGGACGGGTCGCTTGTGCCGCGGCGGCGGGTGCGGCGAGTGCGGCGGCGAGGAAACCTGCGGAGCAGGCGAGGTGTCGGAACGATGGCATGGCGCGTGGTCCTTCATGCGAGGCAAGGGACCAGCAGGTTACGAACGCGCGTCAGCGGGATGTATCGGCAGGGGACGCGGCGCGGCGTCAGGTTCGCCGCGCCTCCGTGTAGTGTTTTCCCTGCAGTATGCGGCGCTTACTGCATGTGCCAGCCATGGCTTACGAGCAGCGACTGCCCCGTCAGTGCATTCGATCCAAAGCCGGCGAGGAACAGCGCTGTGTCGGCGATGTCTTCCAGCGTGGTGAACTCGCCGTCGACGGTATCCTTCAGCATCACGTTGCGGATGACCTCTTCGTCGCTGATGCCCAGTTCCTTCGCCTGCTCGGGAATCTGCTTTTCAACCAGCGGGGTGCGCACGAACCCCGGGCAGATGACGTTGGCACGGATGCCGTCGGCGGCGCCTTCCTTGGCGATGACCCGGGCCAGGCCGAGCAGGCCATGCTTCGCGGCGACGTAGGGCGCCTTGAACTTCGAGGCGACATGCGAATGCGCGGAGCCCATGAGGATCACCGAGCCGCCCCGGCCGCTGGCGATCATCTGCCGCATGGCGGCCCGCGAGGTCAGGAACGCGCCGTCCATGTGGATGGCCAGCATGCGCTTCCAGTCGGCGAAGGAAAAATCGACCAGCGGCGAGATGATCTGCACACCGGCGTTGCTCACGAGGATGTCGACCGGGCCGAGGTCGCGCTGCGTACGCGCGAAGCCCTCGTCGACCTGCGCCTCGTCGGTGACGTCCATGGCCAGGCCGATCGCATGCGGGCCCATGCCACGCGCCGCGTCCGCCGCCTTGTCGGCGGCGATGTCGGCCACCGCGACCTTCGCGCCTGCCTTTGCATAGGCCTCGGCGATGGCGCGCCCGATGCCACTGGCGGCGCCGGTTACCAGCGCCACTTTGCCTGTCAGATCGTGCATGGAAATACTCCGCGATGGACAAGCGGGAAGTATGCGCCGCCACGCGGGGCGGCGGCACTGCACGAAGGTACGAGGCTCAGCCCTTCGCGAGCACGAACGAAGCCGCTTCGCCCTGGCTCGACGAGCCCGTGATCCAGACATCGAACGTGCCCGGCTCCGCCTCGAAGGTCACGCCATCGCGATGGGTGAAGGCGAGGTCGCTGCGGGTCAGTTCGAACGCCACCTCTTCGGACGCACCGGGCGCGAGGAGGATCTTGCGGAAGGCCTTCAGTTCGCGCACGGGGCGCACGCGGCTGGCGACACGGTCGTGGATGTACAGCTGCACCACTTCTTCGCCCGCGAGCGCACCGGTGTTGGTCACCGTGGCGCTGACCACGATCGTTTCGTCCCAGCCAACGTTCGCCTTCACCGACGGCGCGGTGTAGCCGAACGTCGTGTAGCTGAGGCCGTGGCCGAACGGATACAGCGCTTCGAAGGTCACTTCGCGGTAGCGCGCCTTGAACGCCGGCGGCTGGTCCGCCAGTTCCGGACGGCCGGTGCGCGGGTGGTTGTAGAACAGCGGCTCCTGGCCGCTGTCCTGCGGGAAGCTGACCGGCAGGCGCCCGGCCGGGTTGTAGTCGCCGAACGCCACGTCGGCGATCGCCGGGCCGGTCTGGCTGCCGAGGAACCACGTCACCAGGATGGCGTTCGCTTCGCGCACGGCACCGCTCAGCGCAAGCGCACGGCCGTTCTTCAGCAGCACGACGACCGGCGTGCCCGCCGCCGCGACGGCTTCGGCAAGCGCCTGCTGCGCCGGCGGCACGATGATCTGCGTGCGGGCCTGCGCTTCGCCGGAATAGTTCTGCGGTTCACCGATCGCCAGCAGCACGACGTCGGCGCGCTTCGCCGCGGCCACGGCCGCTTCGATGCCGCCGTCGATGGCGTCTTCGAAACCGCTGCCGGCGACGACTTCCAGCGCCGACGCATCGGCAAGTGCATCGCGCAGGCCGGTTTCGATGTTGACGTGGCGGGTCTTGTCGCCGAACAGCGTCCAGCAGCCTTCGAGGTTGTCGACGTCGGCGCCGAACGGGCCGATCAGTGCGATCTTCTGGCCAGCCTTCTTCAGCGGCAGCACGCCGTCGTTCTTCAGCAGCACGATGGAGCGGCGTGCCGCGTCGCGGGCCAGCTCGGCGTGCTCGGCGTTCTTCGACGTATCGGCCTCGGCGGCCGCGTCGAGCGAACGGTACGGGTTATCGAACAGGCCGATCGCCTGCTTCACCGAGAGCACGCGGCGCACGCCTTCGTCGAGCACGGCCATCGACACTTCGCCGCTCTCGACGAGCGACGGCAGGCTGGTGGCGTAGAAGCCGCTTTGCATGCTCATGTCCACGCCCGCGGTGAAGGCCAGGCGGGTGGCATCGCGCTCGTCCTCGGCAAAGCCGTGGGCGATGAGTTCCATGTCGGCGGTGTAGTCGGAGACGACGAAGCCCTTGAAGCCCCACTCGCCGCGCAGGATGTCGGTCATCAGTTCGTGGTTGGCCGATGCCGGCACGCCGTTGATGTCGTTGAACGCGCTCATGAAGGTGAGCGCGCCCGCGTCCAGCGCCGCCTTGAACGGCGGCAGGTGCACGTCGCGCAGGGTCTGCGGCGCCATGTCCACCTGGTTGTATTCCATGCCGCCGAGCACGGCGCCGTAGGCGGCGAAGTGCTTCGGCGTCGCGAGCAGCGAGTCGGCGGCGGTGAGATCGCTACCCTGGAAGCCACGCACGCGGGCGGCGGCGAACGCCGCGCCAAGCACGACGTCCTCGCCGGCGCCTTCGGCCACGCGGCCCCAGCGCTGGTCGCGGGCGATGTCCACGGCGGGGGCGAACGTCCAGTGGATGCCGGCGGCGGTCGCTTCCACGGCGGTCGCGCGCGCGGTGCGCTCGGCCAGGCTGGGTTCGAACGTCGATGCTTCGCCCAGCGGGATCGGGAACACGGTGCGCATGCCGTGGATGACGTCGGAACCGAAGATCAGCGGGATGCCCAACCGGCTTTCCTCGACGGCGACGCGCTGCGCCTCGCGGCCCTCCGCGGCACCCACGCCGTTGAACAGTGAGCCCACCCGCCCCGCGCGCACCTGCGCCAGCACTTCGGCGGCGTCGCGGGCGTTGGCTTCGGGATTGATGTCCGGCGCGAAGGGGCGGACGGCGTCGGCAAAGATGCCGAGCTGGCCTACCTTCTCCTCCACGGTCATGCGGGCAATCAGGTCTTCGATGCGGGAATCAGCGGTCATGGGCTTGCCTTGCGGGGGATGTCTGGCATCGAGCGGATGCCACGGCGACGAAGGATACTGGCATCCGGGCTGGACGTGGGCACGTAAATGACGTTACGTGTAAACGATTACGTCCTTGGCGCCCAATGGCTTCACGGATGTGAAATCCGGCGGTGTGCGGGCGGGGCCGGCCGGGGTTAGCCGGCCGTTCCCCTGCCAGCGGTGCGCGGCGGCGGGAACAGGGTGCCGAGTGCCTCGATCAGCGCGTCGGACCCATACGGCTTCACCAGCACCTGCGTGCGTGGGTCGGCCTCGACGGCGCCGGCGTGGCCGGTGGCGTAGACGGCGGCGAGACCCGGGAACCGGACGCGAACGGCGGCGACCAGTTCCACGCCACTCATCCCGGGCAGGCTGACATCGGTAACCAGTACGTCGACCGTCTCGGCGTCGAGGATTTCCAGTGCGCGCATACCGTCGCCGGCTTCGAACACCTCGTGCCCACGCAGCTGGAGCATCTCGACGACCGTGGTGCGCACGAGCCAGTCGTCTTCCACGACCAGGATGCGCAGCACGCGGATGGCCGGCGGCGTCGGCGTGGCCGGTGCCTGTGGCGTCATCCGCGTGCCGGGGTTCGGCTGCGCGGGGCCGGCCAGCAGCTGGCGCAGCTTGCGGCCGAGGGTTTCGCGCGTATACGGCTTGCTCAGCAGGTCGACGCCTTCGTCGAGGCGGCCGCCGTGCACGATGGAGTTTTCCGTATAGCCCGAGGTGAACAGCACGGCGATGCCGGGCACGCGTTCGCGTGCCTTGCGCGCGAGCTCCGGGCTCTTCAGCGGGCCGGGCATCACCACGTCGGTAAACAGCAGGTCGATCGGGATCCCGCTGTCGATGATCGACAGCGCGCTCTGTGCGTCGCGGGCCTTGAGCACGCGATAACCCAGCCCGGCGAGCAGCGCGACCACCGTGTCGCGCACGGCTTCGTCGTCTTCGGCGACCAGGATGGTTTCGCTGCCGCCGGCGACCGGGCCCGCATCGACTTCCACCACGAGGTCTTCCGACTGCGTGGTCCGCGGCAGGTAGAGCTTCACGGTCGTGCCGTGGCCGGGCTCGCTGTAAAGCTTGATATGTCCACCGGACTGCTTCACGAAACCGTAGACCATGGACAGGCCCAGCCCGGTGCCGCGACCCTCGGCCTTGGTGGTGAAGAACGGCTCGAACACCTTTTCCAGCACCTTCGCGTCGATGCCGTGGCCGGTATCGGTCACGGCGAGCAGCACGTATTGGCCCGCAGCCACGTCGTCGAGCGTGTCGACATAGCTGGCATCGAGGTAGGCATTGCCGGCTTCGATGGTCAGCCGGCCCTGGCCGTCCATCGCATCGCGCGCATTCAGCGCGAGGTTCAGCAGGGCGTTTTCCACGTTGGCCGGGTCGATCAGCGTATTCCACAGGCCGCCGGCGATCACCGTTTCCACTTCGATGCCTTCGCCGAGCGTCCGGCGCAGCAGGTCGTCCATGTTGCGCACGAAGCGGCCCACGTTCACCACCTTTGGCGCGAGCGGCTGGCGCCGGCCGAACGCCAGCAACTGCGTCGCCAGCTTGGAGCCGCGGGCGACACCCGCCATCGCGTTGCGCACCCGTCGTTCGCCGCGTTCGTTGCCGTCGACATCCTCGACCAGCAGCTGCAGGTTGCCACTAATCACTTGCAGCAAATTGTTGAAGTCATGCGCGACGCCGCCGGTGAGGTTGCCGATCGCTTCCATTTTCTGGCTCTGCCGCAACGCGTCCTGCGCGCGGACCAGCTCGGCCGTTCGCTGGGTGACCCGTTCCTGCAGCGTCGCCGCCTGGTGGGCCAGCGCGGCCTCGGCCACCTGCATCTGCTCGGCCATGCCGCGCCAGCGCTGCTCGCTGGCGCGTGCAGCCTCTTCGGCCTGCATGCGTCGGGTGCTGTCCTGGATGACGAACAGTACGCCCGCCACCGCGCCCTGTTCATTCGCGAGCGGGCTGAAGTCCAGGTGCAGCCACGCCTCTGCGGGCGCACCGGCGCGATCGAGGGTCACCTGCACATCGCGATAGCTCAGCACGCCACCCGCGCCGACCACGGCGAGGACGTTGCGGTTGAACTCCGCGACTTCCGGCCAGGCCTCCAGCACCGGCAGGCCGAGCACGCGGGGATGGCGTTCTCCGGCGATCTCGACATAGGCGTCGTTGTAGAGGAGCACGCCCTCGGCGCCATGGAACAGGCCCATCGGCGCCGGCGAGCGGAGGATGGTAGCCAGCGCGTGGCGCAGGGTCCGGTCCCATCCGTCGATCGGCCCGAGGGTGGTCGCGGACCAGTCGAAGCCACGGATCTTCCGCGCCATGCCGCTTTCGCTGGGAAGAAACCAGGCGCTATCGAACGGGTCACTCATGCGGCAAGCCTGTGGAACGCGGGACGGAGCCGCGATGGTACCCGTTGCGGCGCATCAGCGAGCGGTGGTCATGCCGGACGATCAATTTCTTCAATTAAAACGCCTGTTTGCAGTTTCGCTGTGTGGAATCGGCAAAAGATCGCGATGACGTTCGCCATGCCTTCGCGGATCGACGACATGCACGGTATCCGGCGCTAGGCTGACCTCCCCGGTCGCGTTGCGTCGAGGTCACGCATGCGCTCCCCTACGGCCCCTCCCGTCATCGAGATGCGCGGTGTCGCCAAGGTCTTCGTGGCCGGGGCGATCGAGAACCACGTGCTGGCCGATATCCACCTGGGCGTGGGCCGCGGCGAATTCATTGCGATCGCGGGCCCCTCGGGGTGCGGTAAGACCACCCTGCTGTCCCTGATGGGCCTGCTCGACCTGCCCAGTGCCGGCGCGATGCATTTCCTTGGCGAGCCCGTCGAACAGGCCAGTCGGCGCCAGCGTGCGCTGCTGCGCAATGCGCACGTCGGCTTCGTCTTCCAGGCGTTCAACCTCATCGGCGAGCTCACCGTCGCCGAAAACGTGGCGTTGCCGCTGACCTTCCGACCCGGCATCGGCCGCCGCGAGCGCATCGAACGCGCCGCCGAGGCGCTCGCCAGCGTCGGCATGGCCCACCGCATGCGTCATTACCCGGGCCAGTTGTCCGGCGGCCAGCAACAGCGCGTGGCCGTGGCCAGGGCGGTGGTCGGCAAGCCGGCGATCCTTCTTGCCGATGAGCCCACGGGCAACCTCGACCTGCGCAACGGCGAGCAGGTCATGGCCCTGCTCAGCCGGCTGCATGCGGCCGGCACGACCATCTGCATGGTCACGCACGACGATCGCTTTGGCGCCGCCGTCGACCGCACGGTACGGCTGCTGGACGGGCGAATCGTCGACGAAGCGACCTACCGGCAGCTGCAAAGCGAAGCCGAAAGCGGACTGGATGCTACGCGTACGCTGGAGGCGTTTCCATGAGGAGCAGATGGCCAGCATCGATGCGCCTCCTGCGCGGTGTCCTGCACAAGCCGCTGTTCCTCCTGCTGGGCGCGGGCACGCTTGCCCTTGGCGTGGCGACGTTCTTCGCCACGTTCGCGATGCTCGACGCCCTGCGTTTCACCGCACCCGCCTTCGACCACCACGCCGACGTGGTGCTGTACGGGGAGATGCCGCGCCCCGCGGCCGCGCGCGGCATCTCGACGCAACTCTACGACGCCGTCGGCCTGCCCCCCGGCGTGCTCTCGCGGGGTCTCGCACTGGCTCCGGAACGCCTGGGTGTCGAAGCCATGGGGCGGACGGCGTTGCTGCGGACCCAGCAGATCGATGCCGGATTCCTGCCGACGCTCGGCGTACATCCCGTCGCAGGCCACGTCAGGACTGAGCTCGCCGGCCACCCGGCCGCGTTGATTTCCTGGCGCCTGTGGAGGGACTGGTACGGCGGCGCGCCCGACATCGTCGGCCGCCGCGTCCGGGTCGACGGCGATGCGTTACCAGTGGCCGGCGTCCTGCCGGAGGCCTATCGCCTGTTTGACGATGTCGACGTCTGGTTGCCGATGAAAGCCGTTGCGGGGCCATCCGCGCGCATGGCGAACCATATGGCGGTGGCGCGACTCACCCCTGGCATGCCGCCCACATCGCTGGAGGCGCGCATGCGCAGCGCGGCGGCAGGCCTGCGCGACGCCGGCCGGCCAGCAGGCGCCGTGGACTGGCTCGGCATAACCCCTGTCGACACGGCGATGACCTCGACCGCCGCACCGACCCTATGGTTCTTCCTCGGCTGCTCCGCCCTCGTGCTGGCCACCGCATGTGCCAACCTCGCCAACCTCATGCTCGCCCGCGCGCTGGCTCGCGGTCGTGAAACGGCCTTGCGCATGGTCCTTGGCGGCGGCGCCCGGCACACCTGGACACCTTCTACGGTGGACGCCGCCGTGGTCGGGATCGTCGCGTTCGTGGCCGGAGTCCTGATCGGTCGCGGAGGGGTATCACTGGCTACGGGGACGCTGCCGGCCCGCTGGCTGGTGAACGCCGGGCCGCTGGCGATCGGCTGGCATGTGTATGCCGCGACAGCCGTCGTCGCTGCTGCCGCCACCCTCGCCGCCGAGTTCGGGGGAACCCTGCACGAGCACGGCGACGCCCTTCTGCGCGAGCACATGGGCGCAGGCCACCCCACGCCTGCAGCGCCCGTGGCACAACGCATGCGGGTCATCACCGTGCAGCTCCAGCTCGCACTCGCGACGGTACTCGTGGCTTTCTGCGTCGTGCAGGTGGTCCGGGCCTGGAAACTTGCCGGCGTCCCACCCGGTTTCGACACACAGGGCGCGGTGTACGCGCCGTTCAGGCCTTATGCCGGTCCCGGTACAGGCGAGAATCCAGTCACGAGCACGATGCAGGCACTGGCCGACAGGGCGGAACGCATCGATCGCGTGGCGGATGCCGGGGTAGCCACCCAGTTGCCTGCAGGGACGCGCTTCGTCGTCGGCTTTCGCGGGCCACGCGGCACCCCGGTCGAGGTCGGGTTCGCCTTGCATACGCCGCGCGCGCGAGCGGCCCTGGGACTTCGCCTGGTCGCAGGGCGCGATCTCGCCGCCGCCGACACGGCGTCTGCGCCCGCCGTCGTGGTGGTCAACCAGGCCTTTCTCGCCGCCATGCCCGGTGCGGGCGTGGGCACGCTGGTGCGCAAAACCTCGCGCAGCCTGGGCGACCGCGACCTGCGCATCGTCGGCGTAGTCGCCGATACGCGTAGCGAGGGTCCGGGGCGGGACCCGTTGCCCTTTGCCTTCGTGCCGTTCGCGCAACTGCCGTCCGCCGAGTACGCCAGCTACCAACCATTGCTTTCCTATTTCCTGGTCGCGCGTCGCACCGGTGGCAGGCCACTGGCGGGCGTAGACCTCGCCATGGCCGTGCGTGACGCGACGCCGTGGATGGCGATGGATCGAACGCGCGCGCTGGTGGAGGCATGGCACGGCGTACAGGCCGACCTCGCGCGGGACACCTCGCTATCGGCGGCCTTCGCCGTGATGGGACTCGGGGTGGGGCTGGTCGGGCTCTACTCGTCCCAGCGCGTCGAGGTGGCGTCGCGCCGCCGTGACCTTGCGCTACGCGCCGCGCTCGGTGCGACGCCCCTGGATCTTGCGGGAGCGTCGCTTGCCAGCGGGTTGTCACGTTCGTCTGCTGGCATTGGGCTTGGCCTGCTCGTCGCCTTCGCCTGGCGCCGGTGGCTGCCGGGCACGTTCGGCGACGGCGGGATCTTCGACCTGCAGGCGGTACTCATTGCCACGGTGGCCATGCTGTTGCTGGCCGGCGCGGTGGCCCTGCCTCCCGCACTACGCGGCGCGGCCGTCGACCCTCGACTGGTGCTGCGCCATGACTGAAGGAGTGACCGCGATGAATACCCATCCGTCGAACATCCCGCCCGTGCTTGTCGTGGACGACAACGTCGACATTCGCCTGGCCCTGTGCATGCTAGTGCGCAGCGAGGGCATGGACGCCATCGAGGCAGCGTCGCCCCAGGCAGCATGCGACGTCGTCGCGCGCCAGGTGATTGCATGCGCCGTGGTCGATCTCAACTACGCCACGGATACCACCTCCGGACGCGAAGGACTACAGCTGGTGAGTCGCCTGCGCGAGCTTGCGCCCGACATGCCGATCCTGGTGATCACCGCGTGGGGCAGCGTGGAGCTTGCCGTGGAGGCGATGCGGCGTGGGGCGGAGGACTTCATCGAGAAGCCTTGGAATCGCACGCGCCTTCTCAACAGCCTGCGCAACCAGGTAGCGCTGCATGGCATGCGCGAAGAAAATCGCCGCCTGCGCGCGGAGAGCGCGTTGAATCGCGAAGTGGCCGGTGCACTATGCGCCACCGAATCCTCGGCCATGCGACGGGTGAACGAGCTGGTCGAACGGATCGCGCAAGGCGACGCGAACGTGCTGGTGCTCGGTGAAAACGGCACCGGCAAATCGCTGCTGGCCAGGGATGTCCACGTGCGCTCGTCCCGCGCCGCGTTCCCGTTGATCCGTGCCGACATGGGTAGCCTGCCCGAGGCGCGATTCGTGGATGACATGTTCGGCGAGGAAGCTGCGGGTGCACCCGGGCGTTTCGAACTTGCCCACCGGGGCAGCCTGGTCCTTGAAGAAGTATCGAGCATTCCCCTGCCGCACCAGGCCAAGCTGTTGCGCGTGCTCGAGCACGGCGAGCTCGAACGCGCCGGCTCGCGCCAGACACGTCGCGTCGACGTGCGCGTCATCTCCACCAGCAACGCCGATGTGGAAGCCGCGACGCGGGCGAGCCGTTTCCGTCCCGACCTGCTGTATCGGCTCAACGCCATGCAGGTGCGCCTGCCGGCGTTGCGTGACCGTAGTGAAGACGTCATGCCGTTGGCACGCCATTTCCTGTTGCGCGAATGCCGGCGGCTCGGTCGCGCCCTGCCGCGGTTCTCGCCATCGGCCGAACGCGCGCTGCGCGCGCATGACTGGCCAGGCAACGTGCGCGAACTGGAGCACGCGATCGAACGTGCCGTGTTGACGAACACCGGCAGCGAGATCGATACCGACGCACTGGCCCTGCGTCGCGCGATGGACGCGCCACTGGTGCTGGACTCCCTGACCCTGCCCGAGGCCGAGCAACTGCTGATCCGCCACGCCATGGAACGCAGCGAAAACCATCTGCAGCGTGCGGCGGACACCCTCGGCATCTCGCGGCAAGCGCTGTATCGCCGCCTGGAGAAACAACGGGGCCGCGCCACCGCCGAGCCGGTCGACTGACACCGTGGCGGGCATGCGCCCAGGCTGGTCGTGGCGAGCCACGGATTCTCCGGCCGTTGGCGCGCTTCTGTGGAGTGCCGGGTTCGTGGCACCACTGGCCGCGGCGGCCAGCATGCTGGCGCTGGGTGAGGTCGCGTCGCTGGCGCATCGACTCGCCCTGCTCGCGGCCGGCCTCGCCGGTTCGACGCTCATTGGCGCGATCGGGGGGCGTCGGATCCTTTCCTCCCTCCGCACCGTGTCCGACCTGCTCGCAGCCCTGCGTGAAGGTGACTACGGCATGCGCGGGCACGTGCGGCCGGGGCACGATCCCCTGCAGGGCCTGATCGACGGGGTCAACCAGCTCTCGGATGAACTGCGCACCGTGCGGCGTACGCGGGTGGAGGCCTCGCGTTTCCTCGGCAAGACCCTTGTCGCCCTGCATAGCCCGGTGATCGTGGTCGACGAAGCGGGTGCGATCCGGCTGATCAACCCGGCTGCCCGTCGCCTGGTCGGCGCGGAGCGGCAGCCCGTGGTTGGCCGCACGCCGGCACAGGTGGGCCTCGCCGAAGCGCTGGACGTGCCCGATGGCAGCATCCTTACCCACCGGTTCGCCTGCGCGGGCGGTCGCTGGGCGGTACGTCGCGCGGTCTGGTACAGCGAAGGACGTGGCAACACGATGGTGATGCTGCATGACCTGAGCGCCGCCCTGAGTGAGGAAGAGCGCCGGGCCTGGCAACGACTGATCCGCGTGCTCGGCCACGAGCTGAATAATTCGCTCACCCCGATCGGCTCGCTGGCCGATACGCTCGGCCGGTTGCTCTCACGGCACGGCGCCGCCACGCCGCAGGACGAATTGCGGATTGGCCTCGAAGCGATCGCAAGGCGCTCGGCTTCGCTGGCACGCTTCATCGGTGGCTACGGACGGCTTGCGCACCTGCCGCCGCTGGCGGTCCAGCCGCTTCGCCTGGATCGCCTGCTGGCGCGCGTGTCCGCGCTGGAACAGCGAGTACCCGTGCAGGTTGACGGCACGCTGGCGCTGATGATCGACGGCGACGAGGACCAGCTCGGCCAGGTTTTCGTAAATCTGCTGCGCAACGCCGCGGAGTCCGCGTTGCTCACTGGCGGGGGCGTGCGCATCGACTGGAGCGTCGAACACGGCGAGGCATGTGTGCGCATCGTCGACGAAGGCGTAGGGCTGCCCAGCTCCGACTCGCTGTTCGTCCCGTTTTTCACCACCAAGCCGGACGGCTCGGGTATCGGCCTGGGGCTGGCGCGGCTCATCGTCGAGGCACATGGCGGATCAGTCGCACTGGCGGATCGCACCGATGGCATGGGCGCGATAGCGACGGTGCGCCTCACGGGTGGTCGGGTGGCGCGTACGAAATAGGGCGCCATGTCCGATTCCGGACATCCGTCGCGGCCGAATCCGGGCACGCGGCCACGGAAACCTCAAATCAACGCACATGGGGCGACTGAAGGCGCCTTCCATGCTTGTGTGCGTCGCAGCCGCGAACCTAGATTCGCGACGCGCCTTCGCACTTCCCGCGGGGCGCACCCACCGTTCAGGGAGAACGCCGCCATGCATCCGATCCTCGCACTTCAGAACCTACAGCCCGAACTGCAACACGGGCCGGAAACCGAGACCACGCTGAGCCAGAGTTCGGCCAGCTACACCGGCTGCATCGACCAGCTCGCCGATATCGGCGACGCATGAAGCACGCGGCGCACGCGCACCGCTAACGGTGTGGAAACAAAGGGAGGCGAAGGTCTCCTGGCCAACGTCCGGGTTGGCGAGGAGACCGGGCCTGCATAACCGTCCACGGAGCTGGGGCATGGAGCGATACCGGGAACTGTTGCCGTATACCGCAGTGGATCGTGAATTCTTCGAACCCTTCGCTCGCCACGTGATCGACCCGAGCCATTTCGAGTCGGTGGTGCGTCGGCAACTACCGGCCGACTGGGCGCTGCATCGCTCGGGCGTGTGGCTGCATGCCAGGCCACCCAGGGCACGCCTGCCCATTCAAGGATGGAAAATCCACGTGTCGTCGATCGCATCGAGTGCCCGGATCGTACTTGCCATCGCCAGCGCGATCTTCGTGGCCAGCGGCGTGGCGTTCAAATTCGCCGGGGATCTTCGCCTGCTGGCGGCCATCAACGGCAAGCGCTGGTCGCGCGGGGGCTCCGGCAAGTTCATCACCGTGTACCCGGAAGACCTGCGTGTGTTCCGTCGCGTGCTCGACGACCTCGCCGCGGCACTCGCCGGATACCACGGGCCGCACATCCTCACCGATCGCCGGCATCCGGACTGCGCCATCGTGTCGTATCGCTACGGCGGCATCCTCAGCGACTATCGCGTCGACGCGAGCGGGCACCGTGAATGGCTGTTGCGCCGGCCCGATGGCGGGGTGCAGCCGGACGACCGCCAGCCGCGCTACGCCGTGCCCGCGTGGCTCAACGATCCGCTGGGCGAACAGACGCCCGTCGTGGATGAACCGCCGCTGCTCTGTGCCGGGCGTTTTCGCCCCACCAGGGCGCTGGCCTTTTCCGCGGCCGGTGGCGTGTACCTGGCGGACGACCTGTTGGAAGGACGCCGCGTGGTGATCAAGGAAGCGCGGCCATGCATCGGCGCCGCGGAGCTGGCTACCGACAGCCTGCGCAAGGAATTCCGCCTGCTTGGCCGGCTGGCGCCGCTCATGGTGGCGCCGCGGCCGGTCGCCTTCTTCGCCGAGTGGGAGCACCGGTTTCTCGCCGAGGAATGGCTCGAAGGCGATACCTTGCGCGGCTGGCTGGCCCGGCGCTATCCATGGCTGCGCCCGAGAGCGACGCGCGCCGATGTCGCGGAATACTTCGATGAGGCGTGCACGGTATTCACCTCGTTCGCGCATACGCTGCAACGCGTGCACGCGGCGGGCATCTCGGTGGGCGACCTCTCGTTCCACAATTGCATCGTCGACCCTTCCGGCCAGGTGCGGCTGGTTGACCTGGAAACCGCGGTCGAGGACGGCCTGGACCACGTGGCCGATGCCTGGACGCCCGGCTTCGCGAGCCCGACGGCGTCGCGTGGCTCGCATCGGGAGGCCGTTGCCGCGGATCGTTACGCCTTTGGCGCCAACCTGTTCGCCGCCTGCCTGCCGGCCAATGCCCTGTTGCCGCTCGATCCGGCTGTGATGCCGCGGATCGTGCGGCGCTTCGTCGACGAGATGGGTTACCCGAGGGCGTATGCCGACACCGTGGCAAGCCTGATGGCCGACGACCCTTCCGCGCGTCCCGATCCCCTGGTGGCGATGGCAGGCCTGCGCCGGGCCATCGATGGCATGCCGCGTGACGCCGAGCCCGTGCCGCATCGTCGTGCCAGGCTGGAGCCGTCGACGGGCACCGCCGAGCGATTGTTCGGTTACATCGATCGCCATGCGCGCCAGCCACGCGACGACCGCTATGTACCCGCCGGGCCGCCTGCCTTCGAGTCGCATCCCTACGGCGTGGCACACGGCGCGGCCGGTATCCTGCACGCCTACCTGCGCAGCCAGCGCAAGCCCCCGTCGAACCTGCTGCCGTGGCTCTGCGAAGGCCTGGACAGGAGCCGCGAGCGTGGAGCGGGCCTGGTCGGCGGCGACGCAGGCATCGCCTGGACCTTGTTCGACGCGGGCGATGACGCGCATGCACGCGCCCTGCTGCAGGCCACGCCACTCGAGGGTGCCGTGCAGGAGCGCGCCGGCCTGCACGAAGGCATCGCTGGCTGGGGCCTCGCGCGGCTGAAGGCCTGGCACGCGACAGCGGACGACGCATTCCTATTGGCCGCCTCGCTGGCGGGCGACCGGTTGTTGGCGAACGCCATGGCCGTCGATGGGACGCTGTGCTGGCCCGATGTCGCGCGCCAGCCGCTCGGCCTCGCGCAGGGTGCCAGCGGCGTGGCGCTTTTCCTGTTGCACCTGCACCTGGCTACGCATGCAGCGCGCTATCTTGACGCGGCGTGCAGCGCTCTCGATTTCGACCTGTCCCGTGCGGTCGCCGATCCGCACGGTTCGCCATCGTGGCCCGCATATGTCGGCGCGCCGACCCTGTTGCCGTACCTGCGCCAGGGCACGGCGGGCGTCCTCGCCGTGGCCGCGCGGGTACACGCGGTGTCCGGATACGCCCGTTTCCGCGATGCGATCCTGGCCTCGGAAAGCGACCTCTTCCGCCGGCATGCGATCAGCCCCGGCCTGTTCGACGGCCTCGCCGGCATCGGCGAAACCCTGCTCGACCTCGCCACCTTCCTGCCCGACCGCGCCGCGCTGTATCGCGACCACGCGATGCGGGTCGCGTCCGGCGTCGAGTTGTTCCTGCTGCCCCGCGACGACTGCCTGGCCGTGCCTGGTACCGAGCTGGTCCGGATCAGTTGCGACCTCGCCACGGGGAACGCCGGTGTCGGCATGTTCCTGGAACGGCTCACCCAGGGCGGACGCGCTTCGTTCATGCTCGACGAAGCGTTGCCCGCCGCCACGCAACGACGCTGCGTGGCGGTGGCCTAGTGGCTATAGCCGGAACTTCGCCTCGGCCAGCCACGTGCGCGAGGGATAGGGGTAGTACACGTAGTAGCGGCGATTGGTGAGGTTGTCGACGCCGACGCTCAGCGTGACGTGCTCGTTCCATTCCCAGCCCACCTTTGCATCGAACACCACGAAGTCGCTCGCACCGCCGAAGGTATCCGGATCGATGTCGCTGTGGTCGAGGGTGTTGTACTGGCGGCCCGAGTAGCGACCGGCGAGCGTGAAGGCGAGCCGGTCGCTGGCGTGCGCGGTAGCGACGACGTTCGTCCGCCAGCGCGGGATCCGGTAGAACTGCTTGCCCTCGGACGACGGGTTGCGATGGTTATGCACCGTCGTCGCCTGCGTGTAGGCGAGGTTGGCCGACAGGTCGAGCCAGGGCGAGAAAACGCCCGCGCCGTCATAACTGGCCTCCGCGCCGCGCGTGCGCACCAGGTCGACGTTCTGCACGTTGGTCACGTTGGGGAACACGGTGGTATCGGTCTGGCTGAACAGCGTGTTGCGCGTGTCGCTGCGAAACACGGTGAACCGGGTGACCCCGTTGTCCCGATACCACTCCGCGGAGAGCTCGCGCGAGAGGTCGTTTTCCGGTTTCAGGTTCGGATCGTTGTTGACCAGGCTGATCCCGTTGAAGGTGCCCTGGAACAGTTCGTTGACGGTCGGGAACCGGTAGGCTCGCGCCGCGGACAGGCGCAGCAGCAGTGAATCCGACGCGGCGTAGGACAGCGACGCTTTCGGCGACGTGTGGGTTTCCTCGCGCTCGGCGTAACCGGTGGTGGCCGTCGCCGTCGCGCGCGAGCCATTGAACGCACGCCACTGCTCGTAACGCGCGCCCGTGGTCAACCGCCAGCGGTCGTCGAGCTGCCACGCATCCTGCACGTACACGGCCTGGGTCTGGGTGCTGCCGCCATTGGCCGCCGTGAGCGCGCCGGCGTCGCCGTTACGCCATCCCGCCAGCGCGTAGGACGCGTTATCGAGGCGGTAGCCGTCGTAGTGGTAGCCAAGGCTGAGCGCATGCGTACCGGCCGCCGTCACCTCGGGCGTGTGGCTGGCGCGCAGGTCGAACGTGCGCCAGCGGCTGCCGTCGCCTGCGGTAAGCAGGCCGGGGCCGTCGTAGCTCACCGCGTTGGCGGTGCGGTCGCGGTTCCTGTCCATGTCGAAGTACGACACATTGCCTTCGACGTTCCATCCGCTGGCGCGATGCGTGCCGAGCGAAAGGCCGTAGAGATAGTTGCGGCTCTGTCGGCTGCTGGGTGCGAAGAAGTTGGCGGGCAAGGTGTACTGGCGACCTTCGATGCTGACGGGGCCGGACCATATCGGGTTACCGCCGGCGTCGCGCAGGAAAGTGTCGGTGCGATGGACCAGGTCCTGCTTCCAGTAACCGATGGTGGCCGCGGCCGTGAGTTCGGGCGTGAAGTCATAGGTGAAGCGCGCGTGCGCCTCGTCCTGGCGGGTCGCCTCCTGGCCTTCGCTGTTGATGCCCAGCACCTCTCGCGGCAGGCCGGTGGTGCCGGTATCGCCGATCGCCCCGGTCACGGGCCGGTTAACACCCGGCGTGGCCGAGCGATTCTGCACCCCGTAGACCAGCGGCTGCCCATTCGATTGCAGGTGCGAGATCCCGATGAGGAAGGCGAACCTGCCGCGGCGGTCGCCCAAGGTCGCGGTCTGCTTGCTGCCACCGTAATCGCGATCCACGCCGTAGGTATGCACGTGCTGGGTGAACGCTTGCACGTCGGCCGTGGCTTCGAGCTTGTCCGGCATCCGCGTGGTCATGAGCACCGTGGCGCCAATGCTGTTGCCCGGGTAGAGCGCGGAATAGGCGCCGTAGACGACGTCGATGCGATCCAGGTTGTCGGCGAAGGCCATGGACCAGCGCGGCGGGTTGGCCCAGTTGTTGCCGAGCAGGTTGGAGAGCAGCAGGCCATCGAGGTAGACCAGCCCGCGCGCGCTTTGCTGGTTGCTGGTGCCACGCACGGAGAAGGTGGCGTTTTCGTCGCCGACGAATCGCTTGCGGATGCCGAAGGCTGGCAGGTACTTCAGCGCATCCTCGGTATTGACGATGTTGAGACGGGCGAGCTTCGCCGGGGTGATCGTTTCCACGGCGGCGGGCATGTCCGGGTCGACGGCGGTGCCGTGGCTGGTGGCGGAGACGCGCACTTCGCGCAGGTCGGTGGTGCGCGGCGGCGGCTGGTCGTCGGCATGCGCGCGGCACGCGCATGCGGCCAGGGTGCAGGCGATGGCGCGCGCGAGCACGCGTCCCTCGATGGCAAGGAAAGGCATGGGCAGGATTCCGGAGGTCATGGTCTTGCGTCGTATTCGACGGGCGATCAGGCGTCTGCCAGGACCGGTGGACCTCGGGGATGGACGTGGATCGTGGTGCCCGGGACGAAGGTGCGATCGCCGGCCGGCCGAGAGGCGAGGGCATCGCCGGGCCAGGGCACGTGGCCCACATGGAAGCTGGCGGCGAGGCCGGGCAGCTGGGCGTACAGCGTGCAGTAGCCGCAGGCATCGTCGTCGCCCTGCATCGCCGTGCCATGGGGATGGCCTTCGGCGGGAGCGCACCATGCACCGAGGTCGGGGAAGGCGAAGGCGGTGACGCGCGAGACCGTCGGCGCAAGCACGGCGAGCCAGACGGCGACCAGCGCCATCCATCCCAACCACCGCTGTGAAACCAGCCCACGACGCACGCGCGCGTCCCCTTGATGAAAACCCCGGACCCGGGTCCAGACATCATGGCACGACGTGCGCCGGGCGGGATGCGGCACGGTGTCGCCCCGGCCTGCGCGCTCACGCCCGCTCGGCGCGGACCGGGTCGGGAAGCGGCGGCACGGCGGCCGGGTTGTCGAGCACGGGCGGCTCGCGCAGGCAGAGCACGACCAGCACCGCGGCCGTGCCGATGCAGGCGGCCAGCAGGAACCCATCGAGGATCGACAGCGTGTACGCCTGGCCGCGGACGGCCGCGGTCAGCAGCCCCGCGCCACGCGCCTCGGCGGTGCCGGCGCCCTGGCTGAGGTTACCGACCACGCCGGCATAGTCGGCGATGCGCGCACTCGTCTCCGGCGAGCCGGCCTGTACGTGCTGGCCGATCAGGTTGGAATGCCATTGCTCGGCCTTGCGCGTGAACATGATCAGCAACGAGGTGCCCAGCTCGCCGCCGAACAGTCGCGCGGTCTGGATCAGCGCACCGAAGGTGATGCCGTCGGCCGGGCCTACGTGGTGGGCGAAAAAATAAATCACCGCTGTCAGCTCCAGTGTTTCGCCAATGGCCTGCAGCAGCAGGGCGAAGCGGAAGTCGCCCTCCGCCCACTCCGAGGTGATCCCGGTGGAAAGCAGGAATCCCGCCGATGCGACGGCGAAGCCCACCCCGATCGCAAACCGCGCATCGATCCGGTTGAGCAACCACGCCACGGTCGGTGCGATGACCAGCTGCGGCAGCGCCACCCAGAGCAAGGCGTTGCCGACGTCGAGCGGGCGCAGCCCACGTACCTGGATCAGGAAATTGGCGACCAGCGTGTTGCTCGATGTCACCAGGAAGCGCGTGGCGGTGATCAGCACGATGCACAGGAACACATTGCGCCGGATCAACAGGCCGAAATCCACGCTGGGTGCGGGCAGCGTCGTTTCATGCAGCAGGAACAGGCCCAGCAGGATGAAGCCGGCGGCGAGCAGGCCGATGACCAGGTGCGACGAGAACCAGTCGAGCCGGTCGCCCTGGTCCAGCGCGACGAAGACCAGGGTAAAGGCGATGCCGCCGACCAGCATGCCGCGGAAATCGCCGCCACGCAGGTATTCGTGGTCGATCGGGATACGCCGCAGGCCGAACCAGTAGAGGACGAACAACGGCATCGCCACCAGCGTGTTCTGCCAGAAGATCCAGTGCCATGTCGCGTGCTCGACGTACCAGCCTTCGAGCGAACTGGCGACGTTGAGGCCGAGGATGATGTTCATCGCGTACGCCCCCAGGCCCCATGGCCAGAGGTTGCGCGGCAGGCTGAGCAGGATGAACGATGCGGTGAGTGGGATGAACGTCCCCGAGCCGAGGCCGGCCAGGCACTGCAGCACGACCAGCGAACGCAGGTCCGGCGCGAAGGGGATGAGCAGCTCGGCCAGGCCGTAGACGACGCAACCCACCAGCAGCACGCGGCGCGGGCTGAATGCCCGGCCGAGGAAGATCGCGAGGGGCCCGATGAACATCTGCGACGCCGAGAACGCCGTGGGGATCCATGCCCCCTCGTCAAAGCCTGCGCTGACCGCGCCACGCACGTCGGCCAGCCCGATGGAGGTGAGCCGCGAGGTGAGGGTGGTGGCGACGGCACCGACCAGCACGGCGACGATGCCCAGCCACGGCAGGCTGGCAGGCGGCGCTGGCGCGGCCGTTGCGGCTGGGCTGGCCACCGCGTTCATGGACCCACCGATGCGTTCGTACCGACCGGGCGTGGAACCGGGTCGCCTTCTTTCCAGCCGCCACCCAGCGTCTTGATCAACGAAATCGCGGTGAGCAGGCGTTGCTGGTCGTTGGCGATCGCCGCACGCTGGCTCGCGAGCGCCTGGCGGTCCGAGTCGACGACTTCGAAATAGCCGGCAAGGCCGCGGTCGTATCGTGAGCGGGAAACCTTTGCCGCCGCCGTGGCCGCATCGACCGTGGCATCCAGCGCCGCGCCGCGTTCGCGCAGCCATGCGCCGTCGCCGAGCGCGTCCTGCACTTCGCGGAACGCGACGATGCCGTCCTGGCGCCAGCGTGCCTCGGCGCCGCGATAGGCCGCCTGCGCCGCCTCCAGGTTGGCCTGGTTGCGACCGCCTTCGAAGATCGGCAGGTGGACCGACGGGCCGATCGACCAGAGCCGGCTGTTACGGGAGGTGAGGTCGCCCAGCCCGTTGCTGGCGAAGCCGCCGGCCGCGGTCAGCTGCACGGACGGGAAGAACGCGGTGCGGGCGACGCCGATGCGTGCGCTCGCCGCCGCCAGCGCGCGCTCGTCGGCGGCGACGTCCGGGCGCCGGGTGAGCAGGCTGGAAGGAAGGCCCGGCGGTACCTCGGGCACGGTCGGTGCCCACGCCTCCGCGGCAATATGGAAGTCGGGTGCGTCGCGCGCCTCGAGCACGGCCAGTGCATTTTCCAGGTTGTCGCGGTGGCGGTGCGCATCGGCGAGATCGGCGCGGGTCTGGGCAAGGTCGGCGCGGGCGCGCAGCACGTCGAGGTCACCGACGACGCCCGCATGGGCGCGGCGGTCGGCCAGCGATAGCGCGTCTTCGCGCAGCGCGACGGTGCGTGCCAGTACGTCGATGTCGCGGTCGGTGCTGCGCAACGACAGGTAGGTCGATGCCGTCGCAGCCGCGAGGCTCAGGCGCAGTGCCGCGATCGTGTCCGCATTGCTTTCCACGTCGGCACGGGCGGCCTCCACGCTGCGTCGTACGCGACCCCACAGGTCGACTTCGTATGCCACGTCCACCGGCACGTTGTAGAGCGTGGTCTCGAGCACCGGCAACGCGTTCGACACGGTGCCGGGAGTGCGCGCACGCGCGTACGCCGGGTCGAGCGACACCTGGGGGAATTCGGCGGCGCGCGCCACGCCAAGCAGCGCGCGACTCTGGTCGTAGCGGGCAAGGGCCCCGGCAAGGTCCTGGTTCGCGGCGAGCGTGGCCTGCACATGCCGGTCGAGTTCATCGTCGCCGAACAGCGTCCACCACGCGTCGGGAAGGGTCGTAGTGCCGGTGCCCGTGCCCGCGTCGGCGTGCTGCCAGGCCGGTGGCGCCGGTCGGGCAGGGCGCTGGTAGTCGGCCCCGAGCACGCAGCCGCCCAGCGCCAGCGCGGTAGCTGCGAGCAGGCCGAGCGCGACAGCGGCGCGCGCAAGGCTCACTTGCCTGGCTCCGCACGGATCTTCACGATCGTCGACAGGCCCGGCGGCAAGCGATCGCGATAGCGATGCAGGTCGTCGGCGTCGAACAGGATCTTCACCGGCACCCGCTGGACCACCTTGGTGAAGTTACCCGTGGCGTTGTCGGGCGGCAGCAGGGCGAACTGCGAACCGGAGGCCGGCGAAATGCTGTCGACGTGGCCGATGAAGGTGATGTCGGGAAGCGCATCGACGGTGAGCCGTGCACGCGTGCCGCGGGTCATCCCGTGCAGTTGGGTCTCCTTGAAGTTGGCCACCACCCAGACCTCGTCGGACACGACCGAGAGCAGGGTCTGCCCGGCGGTGACCCTTGCGCCCACTTCCACCGTACGCCGGCCCACGTAGCCACCGACCGGCGCCAGCACTTTGGTGTAGCCGTACGCCAGTTGCGCATCGTGCAGCGCCGCCTGGCCGGTAGCCACCTGGGCCTCGGCCGCCACCACGGACGACTCCGCCGCGACCTTGCGCGCCTCCGCGCTGGCCTTGTTCGCCTTCGCGGAATCCGAGGCGGCCCGGGCGGCGTCGTATTCCTGCTTCGAGATGCCGCGCGGGGTTTCGTTGACCAGCTCGCTGGCGCGGGTGAGGTCGAACCCGGTCTTCCTTACGTTCGCGTCGGCGGCGACGATCGCCGCGTTCGCCTCGGCGATCGAGGCCTTCGCGCTGGCGACCTGGCTCTGTGCGCGATCGATCTCCGCCTTCGCCTGTTCCACGCGCACGTCGAAATCGCGGGTGTCGAGCTCCAGCAGCACCTCGCCGGCCTTCACGTGCTGGTTGTCGTTGACGTACAGGGCGACCACGGTGCCGGTGACGCGCGGCGCCACGGGATGGATGCGTCCGGTGACATAGGCGTCGGTGGTCACCTCGGTGCGGTCGAGCCAGGCGAACAGCAACACCGCCAGGGTGCCCAGGACCAGCAGGCCGCCGATGATGCGCAAGGCGTGTTTCATGGAAGCTGTCCCAGGTTCGGTCCGGCCAAGCTGCCACTGCCGGGGTGGGCTGGATTGGCGATCCTTGACCGCATCCACGCCGCGGTTTCCGTGCCCTGTCGCCGCCGCGTATAGTCGCTTTCGACCCTCCTGCCGGAAACGACCCCCATGCGCTTTCGCCTGCTCGTCGCGACGCTGCTGCTCGCCGGCGCCACCGGTGCCTCGGCCGCCGACCTGGTGGTTTCGGCAGCCTCCAGCCTGACCGATGCCTTCCAGGCCGTGGGCAAGGCTTACGAAGCGAAACACCCCGGTACCCATGTCGTGCTGAACTTCGCCGCTTCGGACGTTTTGCTGCGCCAGATCGCAAGCGGCGCACCCGCCGATGTGTTCGCGTCCGCCGACGAAACGGCCATGGACAAGGCGGTCGCGGCTAAGGCGATCGATCCGGCCACGCGCAGGGATTTCGCGGCAAACCGGCTGGTGCTGGTGGTGCCGGCGGACAGCAAGGCCGCCATCGCCAGCGCCGCCGACCTGAAGGCGGCCAGCGTGAAGCGCGTCGCCTACGGCGATCCGGCCTCGGTGCCGGTCGGCCGCTACACGAAAGCCGCACTGGAACAGCAGGGCCTGTGGGACGCCGTGTCGGCCAAGGGCGTGCTGGCGCAGAACGTGCGCCAGGGCCTCGATTACGTCGCGCGGGGCGAGGTCGATGCCGGCTTCGTATTCGCCACCGACGCCGCGGTGATGAAGGACAAGGTGAAGGTCGCCGCCACCGTCGCGACGCCGAAACCGATCACCTACCCGATGGCCGTGGTGGCGGGCTCGAAGCAGCCCGCCGAGGCCGCCGCGTTCGAGGCATTCGTGCAGTCGGGCGAAGGGCGCGCGATCCTCGCCGGTTTCGGTTTCGAAGCACCCTGAGCGCCGCGTGGATGCTGCCTGGATCCCGCTGCTGCTTACGCTGAAGGTTGCCCTGTGGGCGACCGCGATCAACCTCGTGCTGGGCGTGGCCGTGGCCTACGGGCTGTCGCGCTGGCGCTCGCATGCCCGCGAGGTGGTCGACTCGATCCTGACCCTGCCGCTGGTGCTGCCACCCACCGTGCTCGGTTACTACCTGCTGGTCCTGCTGGGCCGTCGCGGCGTCTTCGGCGGGTGGCTGGACCGGCTCGGCATCGAGCTGGTCTTCACCTGGCAGGGCGCGGTGATCGCTTCCACCCTGGTCGCCTTCCCGCTGGTGCAGAAGGCGGCGCGTGCGGCCTTCGAGGCGGTCGACCCGCACTATGAATCCGCGGCGCGCGTGCTCGGCCTGCGCGAGGCGGCCGTGTTCTTCCGCGTCTCGTTGCCGCTGGCCGCACGCGGCATCACGGCAGGGGCGTTGCTCGCCTTCGCCCGGGCGATGGGTGAGTTCGGCGCCACGCTGATGATCGCGGGCAACCTGCCCGGGCGCACCCAGACCCTTTCCGTCGCGATCTACGCCGCGGTCCAGGCCGGCGATGACCGCACTGCCGCCGTGATGGTCGGGGTCGTCTCGGTGACCTGCGTGCTCGCCCTGCTGCTCGCCGGCTGGCTGGCGCCGGACCACCTGCGCCGGAGTCGCCCGTGAGCGTCGACGTCGCCATCCGCAAATCGCTGCGCGACGACCAGCGCCAGTTCGAGCTCGACGTGGCGTTCGCCTCCGACGCGCGGCGGATCGTCCTGTTCGGCGCCTCGGGTGCCGGCAAGAGCCTCACCCTGCGCGCGATGGCCGGGTTGCTCGTGCCCGACGCGGGTCATGTCCGCGTCGATGGCGATCGGCTTTACGACTCGGCGGCCGGCGTGGCCTTGCCACCGCGCGAGCGTGGCGTCGCCTACGTCTTCCAGGACTACGCGCTGTTCCCGCACCTCACGGTCGCGCAGAACGTCGGCTTCGGCCTGGCCCGCGGCTGGCTCAACCCGCGCCGCCGCCAGCGCGACTCGCGCGTTTCGCAGTGGCTGGACCTGTTCGAGCTGGGTGGCGTCGCCGACAGTTATCCCGCGCGCATTTCCGGTGGGCAGCGCCAGCGCGTGGCACTGGCCCGCGCCCTGGTCGCGGAGCCGCGCCTGCTCCTGCTCGACGAGCCCTTCGCCGCGCTGGACCCGGCCCTGCGCACGCGCATGCGCGCGGAACTGCTGGCCCTGCAGCAACGCCTGGACCTGCAACTGCTCCTGATCACCCACGACCCCGCCGACGTCGACGCCCTGCAAGGCCACACCATCGAGATTCGCGACGGGCGCGTGGTGGCATGAGCGTGCAACGAACCCGGCCCGGTCGTCCGCTATCATCCACCTCCCCCCGAGACCGCACGGACGTTCCCTTGCGCGACACCCGCCCGACCGGCAAGGGCAAGGCCCTGGCCATCCGCGCCCTGAAATACGCCATCACGCTGGCCATCATCGGCGCGGCGGCGTTCCTGTTGCATCGCTATATCGCGAAGATGGCGTGGCACGACGTGCGCGATGCGCTTGGCCGCATTCCGCACTGGCATGTCATCGGCTCGATCGGTGCCGCGATGGTCAGCTGGGCATGCCTCACGGCGTACGACGTGTTCGCGGTGGAGACTGTCGTACCCGGCAAGGTGTCGATGAAGATGAAGATCTTCTCCGGTGCCACGACGCACGCCATCTGCAATGCCCTCGGTTTCCACGCCATCACCGGCACGGCGATCCGTTACCGCATGCTGTCGCGGCAGGGCGTGGGCGCGCCCGACGTGGCGCGCGTGGTCGGCCTGGTCGGCTTTGCCGTGGCGATGGGTTTTGCCGCGGTCACCGCCATCGCGCTTATGCTCGAGCCATCGATCGCCAACGGCTGGGGCCGCTGGGTCGGTGCTGCGCTGGTGGTGGCCTTTGTCCTGCTGCTGCGCTGGCTCGCGGGCAAACACGATGAGCTGAAGGTGTGGAAGTTCACGACGCCGGTGCCCTCGGCACGCTCGGCCGGCGCGCAGATTGCCATCGGCATCGTCGAGATGATCGCCGCGATCGCAACGATGTACCTGCTGTTGCCCACCGACATCGCCGGGAGCTTCCTCGACTTTGCGCCGATCTACGTCGGTGCGATCCTCGCCGGCATCGTCAGCAACACTCCCGGTGGCATCGGCGCCTTCGAAGCGCTCACCCTCGCCGCGTTTCCGCAGGAACAACGAGCGCAGGTGCTTGCGGCGCTGCTCGCCTACCGGGTCATCTACGGCTTCGGGCCGTTCATCCTCGCGTCGATCGCGCTGGGCATCTTCGAGATCCGCCATCGCGTACGCAAGGTGGCACGATGAGGCCGCGCCTCTTCTGTTTCGTCGCAGTGGCCGTCGTGGCCATCGCGGGCTGTGCGTCCCCGCATGCGCGTCGCACCGACGTGCTGTTCTGGAACCAGGCGCAGCGCGAAGTGAATTTCCGCCACATGGATGCGCAGTACGCGAGCAACGTCGTGCGCCATGGCGTGGCCCATGCGCTGCCGCAGGGCGCGCCGCTGGAGCCGCGCTTCGCCGATGGGAGCACGCTCGACGCCTACATGGCCGCACACCACGTGGCGGGGATCATGGTGCTGCAGGATGGCAAGCTGCGCCTGGAACGGCATGGCCTGGGCACCGATGCACACACGCGCTGGACGTCGTTCTCGGTAGCCAAGTCGTTCACGTCGACGCTGGTGGGCGCGGCGCTGCGCGACGGCGCGATCCACTCGCTGGACGACAGGGTCACGCGCTACATCCCGGAACTGGCGGCGGGAGCGTACCGCGACGTCACCGTGCGACAGCTGCTGTCGATGACCTCGGGCGTGCGCTGGAACGAGGACTACGTCGATCCACGATCGGATGTCGCACGGATGTACGAGGGCCGTCGCGAAGCGGGCGTGCCCCTGCTGGTGACCTACATGGCGCCCTTGCCGCGCGAGTTCCCGCCGGGCGAACGCTGGGTCTACAAGACCGGCGAAACCGACCTGATCGGCATCCTCGTCACGCGGGCGACGGGCAAGACGCTGGCCGCCTATCTGTCCGAGAAAATCTGGCGGCCCTACGGCATGGCGGATGATGCGCTGTGGCTGAAGGACGAGGTCGATGGCACCGAGGCCGGTGGCTCGGGCGTGTCCGCCACGCTGGGCGACTACGCCCGGCTGGGCCAGTTCCTGCTCGACGGCGGCATCGCTGGTGGCAAGCCGGTGCTGGCCGATGGATGGCTCGCGGAAGCGACGCGCACGCAGGCCGACATCGGCGTGCCGGGACGCGGTTACGGCTACCAGTGGTGGACGTGGGCCGACGGCTCCTACGCCGGGCTGGGCATCTTCGGCCAGTTGCTGCACGTCGATCCGAAACGGCACCTGGTCATCGTGCAGCTCGCGGCCTGGCCGGTGGCGACGGACGATGCGCAGGCGAAGGCCCGCGGCGACTTCGTGCGCGCCGTGGAACGGGCGGTGGACGAAACGCCGTGAGGCGCTCGTGGGGCGAGCGCGCCTGCGCGCCGATGGCGCTAGAATTTGGCCACCCCCACCTCCGGCTTCCCCGCCATGCCCTTATCCTGGAACGAACTGACCTGCACGCCTGACCAAGAAGCCATCGATGCACTCGCCGAATCGTGGCGCTGGTGCATCGGCGACGCGTTCACGCCGCTGTTGTTCACCGCGCTGGGCGACATGTTCTACGAGGCCGACGAAGGCGGCGTGTTCTGGCTGAACACCGGCACGGGCGAAGTGGAGCGCGTGGCCGACAACGTCGAGGGCTTCAACCAGCTGTTGCGCGAAGAGATCGCCGACGAGTGGCTGCTGCCGCCGCTGGTCGAAGCGCTGGTCGACGCGGGAAAGGTATGCCGCGCGGGCGAGTGCTACACCTAC
Source organism: Bacillus sp. NP157 (assembly GCA_018889975.1). NCBI lineage: Bacteria > Bacillati > Bacillota > Bacilli > Caryophanales > Bacillaceae > Bacillus > Bacillus sp. NP157. Next base: position 3,676,921 of record CP076546.1, on the reverse strand, counting down.
GTCACGCTGCCGGTGTTCGCCGAAGGCGAATACACCGTCGAGAACTTCAACCCGGTGCCCGCGCGCGAACACTTCGAGCTCACCGGCGCGATGCTGCAGCAATTGCAGGACCTGCCCGACGGCACCAACGTCAACATCGACATCACCCACTGAGCCCTGCCAGGCTCAGGGCGTGCAGGCCGCCGCCCGTGCCTGGAGCAGGACACGCTCCCGTTCATTGCGGGTCATCCCGGCGGCCAGCAGGAAGGCTGCGCGCGCGGGTTCCATGCGGCCCAGGCGGAACAGCAGGTCGCCGCGCACGCTGGGTAGCAGGTGGTAATCCTTCAGCGTCGGCTCGTCGGCCAGCGCATCGACGATGGCAAGGGCGGGCGCCGGCCCTTCGGCCATCGATACCGCCACGGCGCGATTGAGCTCGACCACCGGCGACGGCATCACTTCCACCAGCTCGGCGTACAGGGCCGCGATACGTGCCCAGTCGGTTTCCGCACCGCGTGGCGCGCGGGCGTGGCAGGCGGCGATGGCGGCTTGCAGCGCATAGGGGCCGTGCGTTCCGCCCAGCCGCCCGGCACGCTCCAGCGCCTTCAGCCCACGCCCGATCAGCAGGCGGTCCCAGCGGCCGCGGTCCTGGTCCATCAGCAGGATCGGTTCGCCATCCGGCCGTGTGCGCGCGCCGGCCCGCGATGCCTGGATTTCCATCAGGGCGACCAGGCCGTGGACTTCGGCCTCGCGCGGCATCAGCTCGGCGAGGATGCGGCCCAGCCGCAAGGCTTCGTCGCACAGCGCGGGACGCATCCAGTCGGTGCCGGCGGTGGCGGCATAGCCTTCGTTGAAGACCAGGTAGACCACGCGCAGCACCGCCGCGAGGCGCTCCCTGAGGGCATCGCCGCGCGGCACCTCGTAAACCACCGTCTCGGCCGCCAGCGTACGTTTCGCACGGACGATGCGTTGGGCAACGGTGGCCTCGGGCACGAGGAAGGCGCGGGCGATCTCGTCCGTCGACAGGCCGCCGAGCAGGCGCAGGGTCAGCGCCACCTGGGCTTCGACCGAGAGCGCCGGATGGCAGGCGGTGAAGATCAGGCGGAGCACGTCGTCGCCGATATCGTCGTCGAGCAGGTCGACCAGGGCGTCGTCGGCGGATTCGAGCAGGCCTTCCATGTCCTTGCCCAGCGCTTCCAGCTTGCGTCCGGCCATGCGTTCCCGGCGGATGCGATCCACCGCCCGGTGCTTCGCCGCCTGGGTCAGCCAGGCCCCTGGGTTACGCGGTACGCCTTCGGCGGGCCACTGCTCCAGTGCCGAGACGAGTGCGTCCTGGGCGAGCTCTTCGGCAAGGTCGAGGTCGCGGACCATGCGCGCGATGGTCGCGATGATCCGGGGCGATTCGATCTTCCAGATCGCATCGATGGCGCGATGGGTGGGGTCGGTCATGGTGACGGATGACAGCATCCGCCACCATGCCGTGCAAGGCGCGCCGCCGCATCAGCCCAGCGGCGTGAGCAGTTCCTGCATGCCGTACAGCGGACGGATTTCGAGCCGCGCCTCGTCGCCATCCGGGAAGGGATAGGTACGCGCCCACGCGATCACGTCCGCGATGCTGTCCACGCGCAGCACCCAGAATCCGGCGACCATCTCTTTGATCTCGGCGAACGGTCCGTCGAACACATGGGGATGGCCCCTGGTAAAACGCACCCGCCGTGCGTGCTGGCTGGAGGACAGGCCATTGCCCGCGATGAGGTAGCCCGCCTCGTGCCCGGCACGGTTGGCCTCGGCCATCCTGCCGAGGATGTCCGGGCCGGGATTCCAGTCCGTTTCGCTGCGTGCATTGGCCTTCAGCATCACGATGTAGCGCGGGCGTTGCGAGTCGTCCTCGGCCGGGTCGCCGAAGTTGGTCAGTCCACCCGGGCAACCGATCGGGCGGATTTCGATCTCCGCATGCCCATCGGCATCGATGGCTGGCCAGCGCTTTACCCAGTCGACCGCATCGTCCATCGATTCGGCTTCGATGATGCTGAAGCCGGCTACCAGCTCTTTCGCCTCGGCAAACGGACCGTCGACCACCACCGGCTCGCGTCCCGCCGTGAAACTCACCCGCACGCCGTCGCGGCTCGGCTTGAGACCTTCGCCCGCGAGGAACCGGCCCTCCGCGGCCAGTTCGTCGCAGTACTCGGCCATGGCGTCGACCAGTTCGCGGGTGACCGGTGCGCCGGCCTCGGTGTCGCTATCCGCCTTGCGGACGATCAGGAATCGCATGCGTGCCTCCTCACGGGCCCTTTTTTTCGCCGCCGTTGAACATCCAGTTCACGCCATACCTGTCGACCAGCATGCCGAAGCGCTCGGCCCAGAAGGTCTCGCCGATCGGCATGCCGATTTCCCGGGCGCCTTCGGCCAGGGCATGGAACGCCTTCTCGGCTTCCGCGCCGGTGTCGAAGCCCAGCGCCACCGAAAAGCCGTGCATGCCGGGGTGAGCGAAGCTGGGCGGCGTGTCCGAGCCCATCAGGATCTCGCCGTTCACGTCGAGGCGGGCGTGCATGATCTTGTCGGCCAGCGCGACCATATCGGCCGGCGTCGGGCTCTCGCAACCTTCCGGCGGCGCGCTGCCCTCGGGCTGCGGCGGCATGTCCTTGTAGCGGCTGATCATGATGATCTTGCCGCCGAGCGCCTTCGCATAGAAATTGAAGGCTTCTTCGCAGTTGTCCTTGAAATGCAGGTAGGGCTGGATCTTCATCGTGGCGTCCTTCGTTGCGGATGGGGTGGGTGATCGCTTTCCGGGATGGAGCGAGGCGCTCAGGCTCGGCTGGCCATGTCGGCGCGAAGGCGTTCTTCCTGCTCACGGGCTTCGGGCGTCAGCTCGGCACCGAAGTCTTCCATGTCGAAGACCTGGCGGATCTCGATCTCCGAGGTGCCGCCCTCGAACGGATTGGGTGCCCGCTTCACCCATTCGATGGCCTCGTCCAGCGAGCGCACCTGGAAAAGCCAGAAGCCGGCGATCAGTTCGCGGGTTTCCGTGAAGGGGCCATCGATGACTTCGCGGCGGTCGCCCGAGAAGCGCACCCTCGCGCCGTTGCGGCTCGGATGCAAGCCCTCGCCGGCGAGCATGACGCCCGCCCTGACCAGCTCTTCGTTGTAGTTGCCCATCGCCGTCAGCAGGGCCTCGGAGGGCATCTCGCCGGCCTCGGAGGCCGCGGTCGCCCTGACCATCACCATGAATCGCATGTCTCGTCTCCTCGCAGGTGGCCGGGACGATTCCCGGCTTTCAGGGGGACGTCGAATGGCGTTCGCGGAAATCGACACGGTCGGTTTGCGGAATCGGACGGGCTGCCGCCTCGAAGAAGCAGAAGACGCCGTCTTCGGCAAAAACCACCTGTGCGGTGCCGCCGGCCTGGGTGGCCAGCACGCGCTCGATGAAGCGGGTACCGAAGCCACGCACCGCGGGCGTGGCCACGGCCGGTCCCCCGGTCTCCTTCCATTCGATCCGCAGCGCCTTGCGCGTGGCCACGTATGACCAGTGCAGGCGCACGCGGCCCGCGGGAACGGACAAGGCGCCGTACTTGATCGCATTGGTCAGCAGCTCGTGCAGGGCCATGGCCACCGACACGGCGCTTTCCGGCGTGAGCATCAGGGCGGGGCCGGCGAGGCTGACCCGGCTGCCATCGGGATCGTGGGGTGCGACCGTGGTATCGACGACGCTGCGCAGCGGCACGTCTTCCCAGCCGCGGCCCAGCAACAGATCGTGGGCGCCACCGAGCGCAACCAGCCGGCTCTGGAACAGGGCCAGCGATTCCGACGCCGGTCGCTCCTCGCGGAAGCTCTGCACCGCCATGGCCTGGACCACCGCCAGGGTGTTTTTCACCCGGTGGTTCAGCTCGTTGATCAGGATCCGCTGGGCGCGCTGGGCATCGCGATGGATGGTGACGTCGACGCAACTGCCCCAGTAGCCGGCGAACCTGCCCTCGCGGTGGAACGGCGTGCCCTGCTCGAGGATCCAGCGATATTCGCCGTCGTGGCGGCGCAGGCGATACTCCATCGAATAGGGCTTGCGCGCTTCGAAGGCGTCGAGCCAGACAGCCACGCAGGCCTCGCGATCTTCGCGGTGGACGCCACTGACCCAGCCCTCGTCGACTTCTTCCTGCATGCCACGCCCGGTGAAGGCCAGCCACGCCGGGTTGAACCAGTCGCTGCGCTTGTCCGTGCCGGCGCGCCAGATCATGGCCGGCGCGAACTCCGCCAGTTCGCGGAACTCGCGGTCGGACGTGGCGACGGCCCGTTCAAAAGGACTCGCGGCGTGTTCGCTCATCGTTGGTCACCCTGCAAGAAGCCGGCTCACGATACCCCAACCCACGGCGCCACGGCATGCCATCGCGCCGGGTCGTGAGGCCCGTCACGAGTCGGTCATGACGTAAGCGTTTTCAGATTCTTCGTATTGATTCCGCCATCTGCCTGCAGGCCGCCCGACATCGGTCGCGGATATGTCAGAATCCAGCCGCCAGCGCGACAGGGGTCGCGCGCAGGCTATGTCCGGGGCCATCCGCTAGCCACGCCGCGCTTCCTGCGCGGAGCCAGCGTGCGCCCACGGATCCCGGCGGCCACCGCCACCCTGGCAAAGGAACGGAACGGAACATGGATCTCCTGCGCTTCATCGCGATGCTTCCCGTGCGCCTGCTGCGCGGCCTGGGCTGGTTGCTCGGCTTCCTGCTGCGCCCGCTGTTCGGCAACGTAGCCTGGTCGGCTCCGGCGTGGGTTCCCGCCACGGGCCGGGCGGCACGCCAGCATCCGCTGAAGTTCACCGGCAGCATCGCTGGCGCGCTCGCGCTGGTCGCCGCAGGCTGGTTCGGCTGGCACTGGTGGGTGAATCGACCGAAGGCCGTGGAGCCCAACCTGATCACCCTGTCGGTGGTCGCGCCTTCCGTAACCGATTACACAACGGTGCCGGCCGAGATCCATCCGCTGCTCGTCCGTTTCTCGGGGTCGGCCGCGCGGATCGAAGCGCTGGGCAAGCCGGTGACCGACGGCATCGCGATGGAACCGAAGCTGGGTGGCCAGTGGAAGTGGAGCGGCGACCACACCCTGGTGTTTACGCCAGCCTCGGACTGGCCGGTCGGGCGCAAGGTCGACGTGCGCTTCGACAAGGCGAAGGTGTTCGCGCCGCAGGCGCGGCTCGCCGACGACCATGTCGCCTTCGAGACGGCGCCGTTCACGGCGCGCGTCGTCAATGGCGAGTTCTACCAGGACCCGCAGGATCCGACCCGCAAGAAGACCATCATCCAGGTCGGTTTCAATTATCCGGTCGATGCGGCGGACTTCGAAAAGCGCATCGCGCTGGACCTGCGCGAACGCGATGCGAAGCATGGCGACGACCTGAAGTTCAGCGTGACCTACGACGAGCACCGCCTGAATGCCTTCGTCCATTCGCAGCCGCTGCAATTGCCGCGCGACGATGGCTCGGTAGGCCTGAAGCTGGCCGACGGCGTGCACAGCAGCCGCGGTGGCGACGGCACCGACAAGGCGTTGGAAACCACGGTGCGCGTGCCGGGCCTCTACAGCCTCAAGCTCGACGACGTGCAGGCGACGCTCGTCGACAACGCACGCTTCGAGCCCGAGCAGGTCGTGGTGATGCAGTTCAGCGGCGCGGTCAGCGACAACGACCTGGCGAAGCGCGTGCACGTCTGGGTGGTGCCGAAGGATTCGAAACTGGATGCGGTGGACCAGATCGGCGACGCCGAGCTGCGCACGCTGAAGGCGATCAAGCCCGAGGTGGTGCCGACGGAAAACGACTGGGCCGAGTCGCAAAGCTTCAAGTACCACGCGCAGCCGGGCGACCGCCTGTACGTTCGCGTCGACAAGGGCATGGCGTCGTTCGGCGGTTACGTCATGCCGACCGCGCGTGCCGACCTGTTGACCGTGCCTGACTACCCGCGCCTGCTTCGCTTCATGTCGGAAGGCTCGCTGCTGTCGCTGACCGGTGACCGCCGCGTGTCGGTGGTCTCGCGCAACATGCCGGGCATGCGCGTCGAAGTCGGCCGCGTGCTGCCGGAACAGCTGCAGCACCTGGTGTCGATGAACGAAGGCACGTTCGCGAAGCCGCAGATGTATGGCCTGTCGACCGACGACATCGCCGAGCGCTTCGTGAAGAAGCTGCCGATCGCCGACGAAGGCCCGGGCAAGGCCCACTACGAAGGCTTCGACCTTGGCCAGTACCTCGCCAGCGGCAAGCGCGGCGTGTTCCTGCTCAAGCTGGCCGGCTACGATCCGCAACACGAGAAGGAACTGCGCGAGCAGGCGATGCAGGCCGCTCGCGAAGCGGCGCAGCGCGAGGCCGGCGGCGACCCGGATGCGGCCGCCGCGCAGGCGGGTGAGCGTTTCGACCGCAGCACGCCGTCCTTGCCGTACGACTGGCCCAGCGACGAGCGCCTGGTCGTCATCACCGACCTGGGCGTCATCTCGAAGCGCTCGGCGGATGGCAGTCGCGACGTCTTCGTGCAGTCGATCCATGGCGGCCAGCCGGTATCCGGCGCGTCGGTCGCGGTGATCGCGAAGAACGGCACGACCCTGCTCACGCAGGCCACGGGCGCGGACGGTCGCGCGCATTTCGCGGGCCTGGATGGCTTTACCCAGGACAAGCAGCCAGCGATGTTCGTCGTCCGGCAGGGTGACGACCTCTCGTTCCTGCCCGTGGCGGCGCACGACCGCGAGCTGGACTTCTCCCGCTTCGACGTCGGCGGCGATGCCAATCCGCAGAGCGAAGGCCGGCTGTCCGGCTACCTGTTCTCCGACCGTGGCATCTACCGTCCCGGCGACCTGTTCCACATCGGCATCATCGTGCGCGCCAGCAGCTGGACGCGCAGCGTGGCCGGCATACCGCTGGTCGCACAGATCGTCGATCCGCGCGGCACGACGGTTCGCCAGCAAGCGGTATCGATGGATGCGGCCGGGTTCGCCGAGCTGGACTACACCACGGCGGAGACATCGCCCACCGGCAACTGGACGGTGAACCTGTACATCGCGAAGGACGGCAAGCCGTACTCGCAGATTGGCGACACCACGGTGCAGGTCAAGGAATTCCAGCCCGACCGCATGAAGGTATCGGCGAAGCTGTCGACCGCGGTGGCGGAAGGCTGGGTGAAGCCCGCGCAGCTGAAGGCCGTCGTCGACGTGCAGAACCTGTTCGGCACGCCGGCCGCCGGTCGCCGCGTGGAGGGCTCTTTGACCCTTCGCCCGGCCTTCCCGTCGTTCCCCAGTTACAAGGACTACCACTTCTACGACATCCGCCGCGCCAAGGACGGGTTCGAAGAGAAGCTCGCCGACGGCAAGACCGACGACAAGGGCCACGCCGAGTTCGCGCTCGACCTGTCGCGTTATGCCGATGCGACCTACCAGCTGTATTTCCTGGCCAAGGCCTATGAGGCCGAAGGTGGCCGCAGCGTCGCCGCCGCGACGCAGGGCATGGTCTCGTCGAACGACTGGCTGGTCGGCTACCGGGCGCCGGATAACCTCGACTACGTGTCGCGCGACGCCGAGCGCAAGGTCAACCTGGTCGCCATCAACCCCGAAGCGAAGCGCATCGACCTGCCCGGCCTGAAGCAGGCGGTCGTCGAGACGCGCTATGTCTCGGTCCTGACCAAACAGGACTCAGGCGTCTACAAATACGAATCCAAGGCGCGCGAGACGACCCTGTCCGAAACGCCGCTGACGATCCCGGCGGCTGGCGTCGACGTGGCGCTGCCCACGGACAAGCCGGGTAACTTCGCCCTCGTGGTGAAGAACGCGGATGGCAAGGAAGTGAACCGCGTAGCCTGGTCCGTTGCCGGCGAAGGCAACGTGTCGCGCTCGCTGGAGCGCAATGCCGAGCTGCAGCTGACCCTGTCGAAGAAGGACTACGCCCCGGGCGAGGCCGTCGACATCGCGATCCGCGCGCCCTACGCCGGTAGCGGCCTCATCACCATCGAGCGTGACAAGGTATACGCGCACGCCTGGTTCCATGCCGACACCACCAGCTCCGTGCAGCACATCACCGTGCCGGCGGGCTTCGAAGGCAACGGCTACATCAACGTGCAATACGTACGCGATCCGTCGTCGGACGAGATCTTCATGAGCCCGCTGTCGTTCGGCGTCGTGCCGTTCTCGGTGAACATGGACGCGCGCCGTGCCAGCCTGAAGGTCGAGGCGCCTGCGCTGGTCAAGCCGGGCGACGAGGTCACGTTCCATGTCACCTCGACCGCACCGACGCGTGCGGTGGTGTTCGCGGTGGACGAAGGCATCCTGCAGGTCGCCCGCTACAAACTGGGCGATCCACTCGAGTACTTCTTCCGCAAGCGCATGCTGGAGGTCTCCACGGCGCAGATCCTCGACCTGATCATTCCCGACTTCACCAAGCTGACGGCGCTGTCGGCGCCGGGCGGCGATGCGGAAGGTGCGATCGGTCGGCAGCTGAATCCGTTCCGGCGCAAGCAGGACAAGCCCGTGGCCTACTGGTCGGGCATCGTCGACATCGACGGCTCGCGCGATCTCAGCTGGAAGGTACCGGACTACTTCAACGGCAAGCTGCGGGTGATGGCGGTCGCGGTATCGTCCGAGCGCGTCGGTACCTACGAAGGCGCGACCACCGTCCGTGGTGACTTCGTGCTGTCGCCGAACGTGCCGACCACGCTGGCGCCGGGTGACGAGGCCGAGGTGAGCGTGGGCGTCGCCAACAACCTCACCGGTCTCGGTGGCAAGACCGTGCCGGTCGCGGTGACCCTGAAGGTGGGGCCGCAGCTGCAGGTGGTCGGCGAGGCGACGAAGACGCTCGACCTCGGCGAGATGCGCGAAGGTGCCGTGACCTTCCGCGTGCGCGCCACCGACAAGCTGGGCTCGGCCCATCTTGCCTTCAGCGCGGGGGCGAACGGCAAGTCGGCGAAGCAGGGCCTGGATCTCTCCGTCCGCCCGGCCTCGCCGTTCCGCACCGAGCTCGCGTTCGGCCATGTTGACGCACACGCACGCAGCGACGTGCAGGGCCTGCGCGACATGCACGACGCCTACGCGCGCCGGGATGCCGCGTTCTCCAGCGTGCCGGTCGTGCTGGCGCGTGGCCTTGCCGCCTACCTGGTGGATTTCCCGCACTACTGCACCGAGCAGGTGATCAGTGCCGCGATGCCGGCGCTGATCCTTGGCTCGCGCCCGGAGTTCGGCGACGTGAAGCCCGCACGCATGCCGGGCGACGCCGCGGCGCCGGCGGATCCGGTGGCCGCGCTGTTCGACACGCTGCGCGCCCGGCAGAACGGGCAGGGCGGTTTCGGCCTGTGGACGGCGACGCCGGATACCAGTGCGTTCGCCACCGACTATGCCGTGCATTACCTGCTCGAAGCGGGCGACCGCGGGGTGGCCGTGCCACGCGACATGCTCGACGCGGCGAACAAGGCGTTGCGCCAGATCGCCGCGGACGACAGCGGTGACGGCATCGCCGACATGCGCGAGCGCGCCTACGCGATCTACCTGCTGACCCGCCAGGGCACCGTCACCACCAACGACCTGGCCTCGCTGCAGCGTCGCCTGCAGGACACCTACGCGACCACGTGGAAGAACGACGTCGCCGCGGCGTGGCTGGCATCGTCGTATCGCCTGCTGCACCAGGACAAGGTCGCCAGCGACCTGATGGCCGGCCCGCGCAAGCTGCTGACGCGCAAGCCGGCGGACGAGGCGTACGAGTACGCGGACTACTACGATCCGGGCATCCGCGATGCCACCGTGCTGTACCTGTTGGCGAAGCACTTCCCGGAGATGGCGAAGGACCTGCCCCCGTCGGTAGTCGATACCCTGGTGCGCCCGCTGGGCAAGGGCCACTACAACACCCTGTCGTCCAGCATGGTCATCCTTGCGCTGGATGCGTGGGCGAAGGACGGCGGCACCCCGTCGAAGCTTTCGATCGGTTCGGTGGCGAAGGACGGTGCGGTGACATCGATCGGTGCCGCGCACGGCGTGCTGCTGTCGGCGACCTTCCCGGCCACCGCGCAGCGCCTGCGCCTGGTCAACGACAGTGACGCCACCGCCTGGTATGGCGTGGCCCAGGCCGGCTTCGACCGCGTGCCTTCCGCGCAGGTGCGCAAGGATGGACTGGAAATCACTCGCAGCTACACCGACACCAAGGGCAACCCGGTCACGACGGTCGGCGTGGGCGACGAGGTGGACGTCCATGTACGCATCCGCGCGACGACGGGCGACGGCGTGCCGGACATTGCCATCACCGACCTGCTGCCGGGTGGCTTCGAACCCGCGCTGGATACCTCGGCACCGGCTACGCCAGACGACCAGGCCGCCGCCTCGACGGACGAAGCAACCTCGGATTCCGACGCGAACGAGTCGGACGAAGGCACGGAAGGCGACGCGAACGGCGACGGTGCCGACGCTGCTGACGGGGACGCCGATGCCGACGCTACGCCGGCCTGGCACTCGCCGATCGGTAACCCCGAGTCGACCTGGAAGCCTGAGTACGCCGACGTTCGCGAGGATCGCGTGGTCGTCTACGGCTTCGCCTCCAGCGACGTGCAGGAATTCATCTACCGGATCAAGGCCACCAACGCCGGCAAGTTCATGATCCCGCCGGCGCAGGTGGAGTCGCTGTACGACCGTGGCAAGCAGGCCACCGCACCGGGTGGCGGTTCCATCACGGTGGAAGCGAAGCCGTGACGTGAGGCGATGGCTTGCGCGTCTCCGCTGGCCGCGCTGGCACAACGCCCTTGTGGCGTTGTTGCTGGTCGCGGCCGTGCCGGTGGCTTGCCGGTGGTGGCCGCATGATCCGCTGCGTGCGTCGTTGCCGTCGTCGACCGCCGTGTACGACGCGCGCGGGCAACTGCTCCGGCTGACCCTGGCCAGCGACGACCGCTACCGCCTGTGGGTGCCGCTGGAAGACATTTCGCCCGCGCTGGTCGATGGCGTGCTGCTCCACGAAGACCGCTGGTTCCGCTGGCACCCGGGTGTCTCGGCATGGGGACTGGCGCGTGGCGCGTGGGTGACCTACGTGCGCGGCGGCAACCCGCAGGGTGGTTCCACGCTGACCATGCAGCTCGCGCGCCTGCTCTGGCACCTGGACACGCGTAGCCCGCGTGGCAAGGTTGTCCAGGTGCTGCGCGCCGTCCAGCTCGAGTTGCAGTACTCCAAGCACGACATCCTCGAGGCCTACCTCAACGCGGCGCCATATGGCCGCAACGTGGAGGGCGCCGGTGCGGCGAGCCTCGCCTACTTCGGCAAGCCACCCGCGCGGCTCAGCCTGCCCGAGGCATTGACCCTTGCAGTGATCCCGCAGGAGCCGGCGCGCGGCCTGCCGGGCAATGCGAACGGCGTGGGCGTGATCGACAAGGCGCTGAAGGCGTCGCGCGACCGCCTGTACGAACGTTGGGTGGCACGGCATCCGGCGGACAGCGCCTCGCATGCACTGTTCGACCTTCCGCTGCGGCTGCGCCCGCTATCGCGCCTGCCGTTCGAAGCGCCGCACTTCGTCGAACAGGTGCTCGCCGAGAGGCGGCTGGACGGCAATGACGAGATGCGCGTCACCACGACGCTCGACCTCGGTCTGCAGCATAGCCTCGAGCGACAGGTGCGCCGGTACATCACCCATGCCAGCGCCCGCGGCATTCGCAACGCCGCCGCCGTGTTGATCGATACCCGCGACATGGGCGTCAAGGCGATGGTGGGCTCCGCCGACTATTTCGACGCGTCGATCCTTGGCCAGGTCAACGGTACCCAGGCCAAACGATCGCCGGGCTCGACCCTGAAGCCCTTCATCTACGCGCTCGGCTTCGACCAGGGCGTGCTGCATCCCGAGACCGTGCTGCGCGACGTGCCATCGGCGTTCGGCCCGTACACGCCGGAGAACTTCGACGGTCGCTTCCTTGGGCCGGTGACGGCGACGCAGGCGCTCGTGCGCAGCCGCAACATCCCCGCCGTGCAGGTGGCCTCGCGCCTGTCCAGCCCAAGCCTCTACCAGTTCCTGCGCGATGCCGGCATTTCGCGCATGCAGACCGAGCAACACTACGGCCTGGCCCTCGTGCTGGGCGGGGGTGAAGTCACGATGCAGGAGCTGGCCGGGCTCTACGCCATGCTGGCGAACCGTGGCGAACTGCGCCCCCTGCGCACGCTGGCAACGCAGCCACGCACGCAGGGCACGCGCCTGCTAAGCGAAGAAGCCAGCTTCATGGTGATGGACATGCTGCGGCAGAACCCACGCCCGGACGATGTTGTCGCGGCGCAGCCCTCGCGGCTGCCGGTGTACTGGAAGACGGGAACGTCGTGGGGTTTCCGCGATGCGTGGACGGCTGGTGCGTTCGGCCCGTACGTGCTGGTCGTCTGGATCGGTAATTTCGACGGCGCAGGCAACCCGGCGTTCGTCGGCGTCGACGCGGCGGCACCGCTGTTCTTCCGCATCGCCGACGCCTTGCGCGCGGAGCGGCCGGGCATGGTCGAGCCGATCCACCGCAACCCGCCGAACCTGCGCCGGGTGCCGATCTGCCTGGCCAGCGGCGACCTGCCCAACGCGTGGTGCCCCCAGGTCGGTCGCACGTGGTTCATCCCCGGCAAGTCGCCGATCCGGGTCAGCACCGTGCACCGGCCGGTGGTGATCGACAACCGCAGCGGCAAGCCGGCGTGTCCGCCCTACGACAGCGCGACGACGCACGTGCAGGTGTACGAGTACTGGCCGTCCGACCTCGCGCGGGTGTTTGCCCAGGCAGGCATGCCACGGCGCGCGCCGCCGCCGTTGCCTGACTGCCAGGGCGGTGGCCAGCCGGCCGGGGATGCACCGCAGATCACCTCGCCACTGAAGGGCAGCACCTACCAGGTGCGCGTCGCCCGGCTGGGCACCGAGCAGATCGCCTTCACCGCCACCACCGATGCCAGCGTGCACACGCTGTACTGGTTCGTCGACGACGCCTACGTCGGCAACGTGGCCGCCGGCCAGCCGCTGATGTGGAAACCCGAGCGCGCCGGCCGCGTGCTCGTCCGCGTCGTCGACGACCGCGGCGCCTCAGACGCCCGCCCGCTCGCCATCGCCCCACTCCCGTAAAATCCCGCCCGACCCACCATCCCCCTACCCCTGTAGGAGCGCGCCCGCGCGCGATCACCCCCAACTCCCACCTCCCAAACCCCTCCCACAATTTAGGCAAATCCACGCCCCCACGCGCCCATCGCTGGGCGTATTCGGCACCCACCATTCAGCGCCCCGCATCCGCGACGATAAATATCCCCTGAGGATCCAATCGAGGGGACAACCATGGCATTCGACATTTTCGCTGGGCTGCGCACCCTGGCCGGCGCAGGGCGTTCGGATGTGCGCGGCAGGATGGACGCCCTCAACCGGACCCAGGCCGTGATCGAGTTCGCCCTCGACGGCACCATCCTTTCGGCGAACCAGAACTTCCTCGACGCCATGGGTTACTCGCTGCGCGACATCGCCGGCAAGCACCACCGCCTTTTCGTCGACCCGGCCGATGCCGAATCCGCCGAGTACGCCGCGTTCTGGCAACGCCTTGGCGCGGGTGAACCCGACGTCGGCCTGTATCGACGCCTCGGCGCCGGCGGTCGCGAGGTCTGGATCCAGGCCAGCTACAACCCTGTGCTCGACCGCCGCGGCCGCCCCGTGCGCGTGGTGAAGTTCGCCACCGACGTGACCGAGCAGCGGCTGCGCGCCGCCGACATGGAAGGCCGCCTGGCCGCCATCGACAAGGCACAGGCCGTGATCAGCTTCACCCTGGATGGCCACATCCTCGACGCCAACGACAATTTCCTCGACACCATGGGGTACTCGCGCGACGAAGTGGTCGGGCAACACCACCGCATGTTCGTCGACCGCGCCGAACGCGAGGGTCCCGAGTACTGCGCGTTCTGGCAAAAGCTCGGCCGGGGCGAATACGACTCGGGCCTGTACCACCGGGTGGACCGGCGCGGCCGCGAAGTGTGGATCCAGGGCAGCTACAACCCGATCCTCGACATGGCCGGGCGACCGTTCAAGGTCGTCAAGTACGCGACCGACGTCACCTGCCAGACCCGCGCGGCGCGGACGCTGCATGCATCGCTCACCGAGCTTGCCGACACCGTGCCGGCGATTGCCGAACAGGCACGTGTCACCAACGCGCTGGCCACCCAGGCCAGCCGTTCCGCCGCCGACGGCGGTGCCATGGTCGACGCCGTGATCGCGACCATGAGTGCGATTCAGGACGGTGCCCGCGACATTGCCGAGATCGTCAGCCTGATCGATTCCATCGCCTTCCAGACCAACATCCTCGCCCTCAACGCCTCGATCGAGGCCGCGCGCTCTGGCGTGCATGGCAAGGGCTTCGCCGTGGTCGCCCAGGAGGTGCGTAGCCTCTCCCAGCGCAGCGCGCATTCCGCGCGTGACATCCGCAACCTGATCGAAAGCACGCTGGAGCGGGTCCGCGAAGGTAGCGAGCGCAGCGGCGAAGCGGGCGAAGCCATGCGCAACATCCTCGGCTCGGTCTCGACCCTGCTGGACCGTGTCTCCGACGTGGCCCAGGCGACCCACACCCAGGCTGGCGGCATCGACAACGTCCGCCGCGCCGTCGCCGAACTTGCCTGACCACCCCGCAGACGCGCTAACGTAGTTCCTCCCACCAGGAGGTGCGCCATGCCCAGCACCATCATCCCCGGCCTGCGTTACCGGGACGCCCCAGCCGCCATCCGCTTCCTCTGCGAGGCCTTCGGCTTCCGCGAACACGCCGTCCATCGCGACGACACCGACCCCAACATCGTCCTCCACGCCCAGCTGACCTATGGCGAGGGCATGGTGATGCTTGGCTCGGTACGCCCGGCGGAAGGCTTCGCCGAGCACATCGTCCAGCCCGACCAGATCGGCGGCCGTGAGACGCAGTGCCCGTATGTCGTCGTGGCCGACCTGCGCGCCCACTACACGCACGCGAAAGCCGCCGGCGCGACCATCATCGACGAGTACGAAGAGAAGGACTACGGCGGTGCCGGCTACTCGGCACGCGACCTGGAAGGACGGCTCTGGTACTTCGGCGACTACGACCCCTGGGCGACGCCGGGCTAGCGGCGCGAGCCGCCCCGGGAGGCGATCAGGTCCAGCGGCGGCCGTGTTCGGCCATGTACAGGCGGATTTCGTCTTCGACGATGTCCGCCAGCGCGCGCAGCCCCTGTTTCTGCAGCTCGTCGAGCTGGCGCGGCACGGAGTCGATCACGCACAGCGTGCCCAGCGGCTGGCCGTCGGGACTGCGCAAGGGGCAGCCCGCGTAGAAGACGATGTGCTCGTCGCCCGTTACCAGCGGATTGTCGCGGAAGCGTTCGTCGATGCGCGCGTCTTCCACCATCATGAAATCGCCGCCGAGGATGGCGTGGCCGCAGAAGGCCCACTCGCGCGGGGTTTCCGCGGTTTCGGTGCCGCGGCGCGACTTGAACCACTGCCGGCGCGACGTCAACAGGGAGATCAGCGAGACCGGCGTGCCGGTGACCAGGCAGGCGAGCCAGGTCAGGCGGTCGAACGTCGCCTCGGGGGGCGAGTCGAGCAAGCCCGTGCGGGCCACGGCGCGCAGACGCGCGGCTTCGTTCTCGGGAACCAGGTAAGCCGGGTTGCGCTCGGCACGCAGCTCGGGCGACATCGCGTGCAAGGGATCCGCGGCAAGCGCGGTGCGCTCTTCCAGCAGGGCGATCACCGCGCTACGGCGCATGCGCCGATGGCCACCGGGGGTTTTCCACGACTCCAGGGCCCCGCTCTCAATCCATTTCTGGGCCGTGCTCACGGAGATACCGAGAAGGCGCGCGGCATCGCGCGTCGTCAGCGTGGGGTCATCGGTGGGAGGGGGAACGAACTCGTTGATCAAGGCGGTGTACGACGCGAATGGAAAGTAAACGAAAGTGAGCCGTCGGACGCTACCACAGCCGTCCCCGCGAAGCGCTTGGCGAGGCTTACGCTTTTCGGTGGCGGGGCTTTCGATCTTCCCTGTTGCGGCGCCCACTACACTGCGCCCGCCCTGCGTCTGGTATACGAACGGCCTCGCCATTTCGCCTGACGGAGTCCGCCCGTGACCGCATTCGCAACGTACCCAAGCCTCGTCGACCGCACCGTGATCATCACCGGCGGCGCCAGTGGCATCGGCGAGGCCTTCGTCGAACATTTCGCGGCACAGGGCGCAAAAGTGGCCTTTTTCGACATCAACGACGAAGCCGGGAGCTCGCTGGCGGCTGGTCTTTCCGGGGCCCGGCACCGGCCCCTCTTCGTCCATTGCGATCTGTCCGACGTGGATGCGCTGCACCGGGCGATCGACCAGGCCCGCGCCATGTTCGGGCCGGTCAGCGTGCTGATCAACAATGCCGCGAACGACGTCCGCCACGCTTTCGAAGAGACGACGCAGGAGGCATTCGACGCCAGCCTGGCGACCAACCTGCGCCACCACTACTTCGCGACGCAGGCCATTTTGCCGGATATGCGTAACCTGGGCGGCGGCTCGGTCATCTGCCTGGGCTCCACCGGGTGGATGTTGAGGAACGCCGGCTACCCCATGTACGCGACCGCGAAAGCGGCCGTGCAGGGTTTCGTCTATGGCATGGCGCGGGAGCTCGGCCAGCACAACATCCGCATCAACTGCCTCGTGCCCGGCTGGGTGATCACCGAGAAGCAGCGGGAGCTGTGGCTGGACGAGGAGGGCGAGGCGCAGATCCGCCGGGTGCAATGCATGCCGGGGCACCTGATGGCCGACGACCTGGCCCGCGCCGCGCTGTTCCTTGCCGCCGACGACAGCAAGATGTGCACCGGGCAGAACTTCCTCGTCGACGGTGGCTGGGCCTGAACGGGTCACCCCAGCGTCACGCGCGGCAGACACATGGCTGACAGCACGCATACATGTCACGGCATCCAATGCCGGTCATTACCGTATTCGTGCAGGAAGGCTTACCCATGGACGTTGCCGTCAAACAAGAGATAGAGGCTGCCCATCCCAAGGCAGCCATCGTCACCACCTGTATCCTCGCCGCGCTCGCGGGCCTGATGTTCGGCCTGGACATCGGCGTCATTTCGGGTGCCCAGCAGTTCATCCAGAAGGAATTCCAGGCCACGGACAAGACGATCGAATGGATCGTCAGCGTCATGACCCTCGGTGCCGCGGCTGGCGCGCTCGGCGCCGGCTGGATGTCCGCCACCCTCGGCCGCAAGCGCTCGCTGATGCTCGGCGGCGTGCTGTTCGTGATCGGCTCGCTGTTCTGCGCCATGGCGTGGAGCACCGGCAGCCTCGTCGCCGCCCGCTTCGTGCTCGGCCTGGCCATCGGCGTGGCCACCTTTACCGCACCGCTGTACCTCGCCGAAGTCGCGCCGGAGCGTATCCGTGGCGCCATGATCTCGACCTACCAGTTGATGATCACCACGGGCATCCTGGTCGCCTTCCTCTCCGATACGGCGTTCAGCAGCAGCGGCAACTGGCGCTGGATGCTCGGCATCATCGCCATCCCGGGTGCCCTGTTCCTCGTCGGCCTGTTCTTCCTGCCCGATAGCCCGCGCTGGCTCCTGCTGCGCGGTCGCCGCGAGGACGCGCAGATCGTCCTGGCCAGGCTGCGTGGCGACGAGAAGCTGGTCGACAAGGAAATCGCCGACATCGAAGAGTCGCTTAAGACCAAGCAGCACGGCTGGAGCATGTTCCGCGAGAACCGCAACTTCCGTCGTTCCGTGGGCCTCGGCATGCTGCTGCAGGCGATGCAGCAGTTCACCGGCATGAACGTGGTGATGTACTACGCGCCGCGCATCTTCCAGGAAATGGGTTACGACCCGAAAGCACAGATGTGGTTCACCGCGGCAGTCGGCCTCACCAACGTCCTCGCCACCCTGATCGCGTTCGGCCTGGTCGACCGGCTGGGTCGCAAGCCGATCCTTTATGCGGGTTTCAGCATGATGGCGATCGGTCTCGGCGTCGTCGGCACGATGATGTTCCTCGGCATCCATGGCCGCACCGAACAGCTGTTCACCGTCGGCATGTTGCTGTTCTTCATCGTCGGCTTCGCGATGTCGGCCGGTCCGCTGATCTGGACCCTGTGCTCGGAAGTGCAGCCGCTGAAGGGCCGTGATTTCGGTATCGCCGCGTCCACCTGCATGAACTGGTCGACCAACTTCGTGGTCGGCGTGACCTTCCTCAGCCTGATGTCGGGCATCGGCAATGCGCAGACCTTCTGGCTCTACGCTGCGCTCAACGCGGTCTTCATCGGCCTGACCTTCTGGCTGATCCCCGAGACGAAGGGCGTGACCCTCGAGCAGATCGAGCGCAACCTGATGGCTGGCAAGAAGCTGCGCGAGATCGGCCGCTAAACAAGGCCTTAGCCCCGCCGGCGGTTGCTTCGGCACCGCCGGCAAGGCGATGATCGGGGAACAACCACGATCGGGGGATCGCGCATGTCGCAGGGGCAGGATCAGCAGCTGGAGCGGCTGACGTTTTTTTCGGACGCCGTGTTCGCCATCGCGATCACCTTGCTGGTCATCGAGATCCACGTGCCGCATCCCGAGGGGGCGGGCGACATGGCCTGGCTGCAGGCCCTGGCCAACCTGTTGCCGAACTTCTTCGGCTTCCTGCTCAGCTTCATCGTCGTGGGCGCGCTATGGGCAGCCCACCACCGCGTCTTCGGCATGGTCCGCGGCTACGACCCGGCGCTCGTCTGGCGAAACCTCGCCCTGCTGATGTCGGTGGCCTTCATGCCGTTCTCCTCGGCCCTGATGAGCGCCCATTCGACCGAGCGCGTACCCGAGGTCTTCTACGCGCTGAACCTGCTGGTCGCCGGCCTGTTGCAGTGGCGACTGGTCCGCACCGTGCTTCAGGCGCCCTATCTGCGCGAGGACATCACGGCCGACGACGTGGCCATGATGCGGCGGCGGACCCTGGCCCTGCCGGCGATGTCGACGGTGTCGCTGCTGCTCGCCCTGTGGATCCCCGGGCCGAGCAACCTGCCGCTCGTGCTGATGCCGGTGGTGGTGGGGTGGCTGGCGAGGGGTAGCCGGAGGCGTCCGCGAAATTAGTCGGATTTTTGAGGAAACTTCCATATCCCTCTGTAGGGCTAATCCCACAAACTTTCTCTAGCGCTCGTGTAGTCGGGCCCGGCTGCTGCTGCGCGGGGTGGCCCGTGCCGCCCCATAGGCCGGCGGCCCATGGTGGGCCGTTGAACTACGTCATTCAGAGAAAGGTTAATCGGATGAACCTCAAGCTTTTCAGCTCCGCCCTGCTTATCGCAGGCCTCGCCGCGCCGTCGGCATTTGCCGAAACCGGCACCATCACCTTCAAGGGTGCTATCAGCAACGTCACCTGCACGGTGGACGGCGAAGGTAGCGGCGGCCCGAACTTCGAAGTCGACCTGGGCAGCGTCAGCGCGGGTGACTTCGCGGCTCCCGGCGACAACCAGGGCATGCACGGTTTCCGCATCCAGATCGGCAAGACCGGCGAGAACTCGTGCACCAACGGCACGAGGGTGTACGCGACCTTCGATGCCGACGGCGCCCTGGTCGACCCGAACACCGGCATGGTGCGCGTGAACGGCACCGCCAAGGGTGTGCAGATCCGCCTGTTCAACGAAACCGGCGACAAGATCAACGCCTGGTCGGCCGACCAGAAGGTCGTGACGAAGGTCGTCGAGGGCAACATGGCGATGATTTTCCACGCGGCAGCGTTCGAGCGCACCGATGACATGGTGGCGGGCACGGCCAACGGCCAGGTCAAGTACACCATCAACTACGAAGCACCGTAAGGCAAGGAGTCGACCGCCGGCGCGCCGGCGGTCGATCCGAAAGGACGCCCATGATTCGCCCCCTTATTCTCCGCGCGGCCCTGCTGGCCGCGGTGGTTCCGTTCGCGCAGGTCGCGTCGGCCAGCGTCGTGATGAACGCGACGCGCTATGTGTAGCGTTCGCCCTGCATGTCGAGAACTGCTCGGACCCGGCGGGCCTCATCGCACGCTTTACCTTCGGCACCGCGGGCGACGCCGAACCCGGCCATCCTGAGTGGTTTTCCCTATCAGCGGGCGGGCCGCCGAACGTTGCCCTGGAGCTCGGCACGAAGGAGCGACGGAACATCAGTCCGGGCATCCCCATCGACCTCAGCGCGCTCGGCACGGGCGACCGCTACGACTTCCACGTCCGCCTGCGGGAAACCCGGGCGACCGTGCGGGGCGGCACCTTCAGCCGGCCGATCCGGGTTGAGGTCGAATACCTCTGACGCGGCTATCATCAGGGGTCTTTCCAGAGACACCGTGGTAGCACCATGCGCAACCCCCTCCAGGAACAGCTCCTCAAGGCCGGCCTCGTCAAGAAGGACAAGGCCGCCAAGATCGTCCGTGACCAGGCGAAGCAGCGCCAGGGCAAGGCCCCGGTGGCCGCGGACGAGGACAAGGTCGATGCCCGCCAGCTGCAGGCCGAGCGGGCGGAGCGCGATCGCGCCATTGCTGCCGAGCGCAACGCGGAGGCGAGGGCGAAGGAACTGCGCGCGCAGGTGCGACAGATCGTCGAGGCCAAGAAGGTGAAGCGCGAAGGCGAGGATCCGTACCGCTTCAACGATGGCGAGCGGATCACCAGCGTGCTGGTGAGCGAGGCGCAACGCGGCCAGCTTGCCGCCGGCGCCCTGGCGATCGTCCGCCATGGCGAGGGCTTTGAACTGCTGCCGCGCGCGGCGGCCGACCAGGTCCATGTCCGTGTGCCCGAGCTCATCGTGCTCGACCACGGCCGCAAGGATGGCGATCCGCTGCCGCCCGACGACGAGGACGACTTCTACAAGCAGTTCGTCGTGCCGGACGACCTGGTCTGGTAAGGCTCCCGCCGTGACGATCCTGGTTACCGGCAGCGCGGGCCACCTGGGCGAAGCGCTCGTGCGCGAACTCCGCGCCCAGGGCCGCGAGGTGCGCGGCATCGACATCAAACCGTCGCCGTTCACCGACGAAGTCGGCTCGATCGCCGACGAAGCCTTCGTCCGCCGGGCGATGGCGGGCGCGACCGGGGTGGTCCACGCCGCGACGCTACACAAGCCGCACGTGGCGACCCATTCGAAGCGCCAGTTCGTCGATACGAACGTGGCCGGCACGGTCGCCCTGCTCGAGGCGGCCGTCGCGGAGGGGGTTCGCGGCTTTGTCTTCACCAGCACGACCAGCGCGTTTGGCGCCGCGTTGTCGCCGGCGGCCGGGCAGCCGGCCGCCTGGATCGATGAGGACGTGGTCCCGGTGCCGAAGAACATCTACGGCGCGACCAAGATCGCGGCGGAAGGGATGTGCGAGCTGGTCGCCCGCAAGGACCATCTTCCGGTGGTCGTGCTGCGAACGTCGCGCTTCTTCCCGGAAGATGATGACAACGCAGGTGTTCGTGCGGAATACGGCACGGAAAACATGCAGGCCAACGAGCTGCTGTACCGGCGGGCCGACATCGAGGACATCGTCGGCGCCCACCTGCTTGCGCTGGAGAGAGCGCCGTCGATCGGCTTCGGCCGGTACATCGTATCGGCACCGACCCCCTTCACCCGGGCCGATGTCGCCGAGCTCCGCAAAGACGCGCTTGCGGTCGTTGCGCGTCTTTTCCCTGACGTTGCAAGCCTGTACGCCGAAAAAGGCTGGAAGCTGCTACCGAGCCTGGACCGTGTCTACGACAGCCACAAGGCGATGCGCGAGCTCGGCTGGGTCCCCCGGCGCGACTTCGCCTACGTCCTCGCGTGCCTGCGCCGGGGCGAAGACTTCCGCAGCCCGGCGGCCCTGGCGGTCGGCAGGAAGGGGTATCACGACGAGGTCTTCGCGGACGGCCCCTACCCGGTCGCCTAGCTGACGCATAAAAAAGGGCCCCGTCGCGAGACGGGGCCCCTTCGTTCGTCACTTCGCCTTTGCTCAGGCCGCGGCCTTGGCTCGCGGTGCTTCCAGCGATTTGTTGATGCGCAGCGCGATCAGGGTGCAGACCACGCCCGAGAGCAGGTAGGCACTCACCGCGACCAGGCCGAAGCGGGTGGACAGGCCCAGCGCCACCAGCGGGGCGAAGGCCGCGCCGACCAGCCACGCGAAGTCGGTGGTCAATGCCGCGCCGGTGTAGCGGAAGCGCTTTTCGAAGTTCGACGTGACCGTGCCGGCCGCCTGGCCGTAGGACAGGCCGAGCAGGCCGAAGCCGACGATCAGGAAGGTGTCCTGGGCGACCTTGCCGCCATCGAGCAGGAACGGCGCGGCGATCGCGAACAGGCCGATCAGCACCGCCATGGTGCCCAGCGTGTTCCGGCGACCGAACTTATCGGCGATGACGCCCGACGCCACCGTGGCCAGGACCGCGACGAAGGCGCCAATAATCTGCACGATCAAGACGTTATTGATGGCCTGCGAGCGGTTGATGGCGATCCAGCTGAGCGGGAACACGGTCACGATGTGGAACAGGGCGTAGCTGGCCAGGGCGGCGAAGGCGCCGATAAACAGGTTGTAACCCTGCGCCCGCACCATCTCGATGGTGCCGATCGGCTCGAGCAGGGATTCCTCCATCGCCTGGGTGTATTCCTCGGTCACCACCAGGCGGAGGCGGGCGAACAGGGCCACGACGTTGATGGCGAAGGCGACGAAGAACGGATAACGCCAGCCCCAGCCCATGAAGTCCTCGTGGGACAGCTGGGTATTGAGGAACAGGAACAGCGAGCCGGCAATCAGGAAGCCCACCGGCGCGCCCAGCTGGCCGAGCATGGCGAACCAGCCGCGGCGGCCCTTGGGCGCGTTAAGGGCCAGCAGGGAGGGCAGGCCATCCCACGAGCCACCCAGCGCAATGCCCTGCAAGAACCGTAGTAGCGACAGGATCACGATGACCGTGTAGCCCCCGGAGGTGTTCGCCGGCAGGAAGGCGATGCACACCGTGGAGGTGCCCAGCAGGAACAGCGAGGCGGTGAGCTTGGTGCTCCGGCCGAAATGGCGCTGGATCGCCATGAACAGCGTGGTACCGATAGGCCGGGCGATGAAGGCGAACGAGAAGATCGTGAAGGCAAGCAGGATGCCGTCAGTCTGGTTCAGGAACGGGAAGAACACCGACGGGAAGACCAGGACCGAAGCGATGCCATACGTAAAGAAATCAAAGTATTCGGAGGCCCGGCCGATGACGACGCCCACCGCGATCTCGTTCGGCGCGACGGCGGCGTGGCTCTCCTGGTGCTGCCGGCGGACGTCGCGTTCGGCGACCTCGGCGGCGTTGTGAGGGACGTGTGAAATGCTCGACATCGTACGGCTCCCTTCCTGTGCTTGGGTACAGCATAACCATTGCCAGGGCTTCTGGCTTGCATCCCATGGGACAAAGTGTCCTATGGTCGTGACGTGAATTTCAGCGTATTTTTTTGAGTCCCCAGGTTGCTCCCACCATGCGAATGTCCATGAAGATGTTGCGCGGATTAATGATCCCCGCCCTGGCCCTGCTTTTGTCGGGCTGCGACGCCGTACTGTTTTCGCCTTCCGGCGACATCGCCCGCCAACAACGGGACCTGATCTTCATTTCCGTGGTGCTGATGCTCATCATCATCATCCCGGTGATCTTCCTGATCCTGCTGTTCGCCTGGAAGTACCGGGCCGGCAGCAAGGCTGCCCAGGAAGACTACGCCCCGGACTGGAACCACTCCACCGTGCTGGAGCTGATCGTCTGGTCGGCCCCGCTGATGATCATCATCGCACTGGGTGCCATCACCTGGACCAGCACCCACAAGCTGGACCCCTACCGTCCGCTCGACCAAGTCGCGCAGAACCGGCCCGTCCCGGCTGGCGTCAAGCCGCTGGTGGTCGAGGTCGTGGCGCTGGACTGGAAGTGGCTGTTCCTCTACCCGGAACAGGGCATCGCCACGGTCAACGAGATGGCCGCCCCGGTGGACCGTCCGATCGAATTCCACATCACCGCCTCCAGCGTGATGAACGCCTTCTTCGTGCCGTCCATGGCGGGCATGATCTATGCCATGCCGGGCATGGAGACCAAGCTCAACGCCGTGATGAACAAGACCGGCGACTTCGAGGGCATCTCGGCCAACTACAGCGGCGCCGGGTTCTCCGACATGCGCTTCCGCTTCCACAGCCTGTCCGAGGGTGACTTCGACGCGTGGGTGGCCAAGGCCAAGGCCAGCGGCGACGCCCTCGACCGCGACGATTACCTCAAGCTCGAGCAGCCCAGCGAGCGCGAACCGGTGCATTACTACGGCACCGTGGCGGAGGGTCTCTACAACAAGATCCTCAACCGCTGCGTCGAAGCCAACCGCATGTGCTCCAGCGACATGATGGCGCTGGACAAGGCCGGCGGCCAGGGCATCGTGGGCACGTACAACGTGACCTCGCTCGATGCCGCGACCCGCTCGCGCAATGGCCTGCCCGACGACGGCCGCCGCTACGTAGGCGCCCTGTGCGCCGCTCGCGGCACCGCCGGTGAAGCCATGACGCCCGCCGGACGCCCGCTCTAAGCGGTCGCCCCCAAACGAATTTCGCTTGCCGAGTCCGGTATGAATACGCCCGATCTAGTAAAACTGATCTTCGGACGCCTCACCATAGAGGCCATCCCTTATCACGAGCCCATCCTGCTCGCCACGTTCGCGGGCGTCGCCCTCGGCGGCGCGGTCGTGCTGGGCCTGCTCTTCAAGTACAAGCTGTGGGGCTACCTCTGGAAAGAGTGGTTCACCAGCATCGATCACAAGAAGATCGGCATCATGTACATGGTGCTCGGCATCGTGATGCTGCTGCGCGGCTTCGCCGACGCCCTGATGATGCGCCTCCAGCAGGCCATCGCCTTCAACGGCAACCCGGGCTTCCTGCCACCGCACCACTACGACCAGATCTTCACCGCCCACGGCGTGATCATGATCTTCTTCGTGGCGATGCCGCTGGTCACGGGCCTGATGAACTACGTGGTGCCGCTGCAGATCGGCGCGCGCGACGTGGCCTTCCCGTTCCTCAACAACTTCAGCTTCTGGATGACCGTCTCCGGCGCGCTGCTGGTGATGGCGTCGCTGTTCGTCGGTGAGTTCGCCCGCACCGGCTGGCTGGCCTATCCGCCGCTGTCCGGCCTGGCGGCGAGTCCAGACGTGGGTGTCGACTACTACATATGGTCGCTACAGGTGGCCGGCGTGGGAACGACCCTCTCCGGCATCAACCTGATCGCCACCATCGTCAAGATGCGCGCGCCGGGCATGACCATGATGAAGATGCCCGTCTTCACCTGGACCTCGCTCTGCACCAACGTGCTGATCGTCGCCGCCTTCCCGGTCCTCACGGCCGTGCTGGTGCTGCTGGCGCTCGACCGTTACGTCGGCACCAACTTCTTCACGAACGACTTCGGCGGCAACGCCATGATGTACGTGAACCTGATCTGGATCTGGGGCCACCCCGAGGTCTACATCCTGGTGCTGCCGGTGTTCGGCATCTTCTCGGAAGTGGTGTCCACCTTCAGCCAGAAGCGCCTGTTCGGCTACGCCTCGATGGTCTACGCCACCGTGGTCATCACCGTGCTGTCGTACCTGGTGTGGCTGCACCACTTCTTCACCATGGGTTCGGGTGCCAGCGTCAACTCGTTCTTCGGCATCACCACGATGATCATCTCGATCCCGACCGGTGCGAAGCTGTTCAACTGGTTGTTCACGATGTACCGCGGCCGCATCAAGTTCGACGTGCCCATGCTGTGGACGGTCGGCTTCATGGTCACCTTCACCATCGGTGGCATGACCGGCGTGATGCTCGCGGTGCCGCCGGCCGACTTCCTGCTGCACAACAGCCTGTTCCTGATCGCGCATTTCCATAACGTGATCATCGGCGGCGTCATCTTCGGCCTGTTCGCCGGCATCAACTACTGGTTCCCGAAGGCCTTCGGCTTCCGCCTCGATCCGTTCTGGGGCAAGTGCTCCTTCTGGTTCTGGCTGGTCGGCTTCTGGGTCGCCTTCATGCCGCTGTACGTGCTCGGCTTCATGGGCGTCACCCGCCGCATGAACCACTTCGAGGACCCGTCGCTGCAGATCTGGTTCCAGATCGCCGCCGTCGGCGCCGGCCTGGTCGCGCTGGGCATCGGCTCGTTCCTGATCCAGATCTTCGTTTCGATCAAGAACAAGGAAAAGCTGCGCGACGTCACCGGCGATCCGTGGCACGGCCGTACCCTGGAGTGGGCCACCTCGTCGCCGCCGCCGGAATACAACTTCGCGTTCACCCCGCTGATCCACGACAACGATGCGTGGTGGGACATGAAGGAGCGCAACGCGACGCGTCGCACCGAAGGTTACCTGCCGATCCACATGCCGAAGAACACCGCGGCCGGCTTCATCATCGCCGCGTTCGCCTTCGTGTTCGGTTTCGCGATGATCTGGCACATGTTCCTGGTGGCTGGCCTGTCGTTCCTCGGCATCCTGGTCAGCGCCATCACGCACACGTTCAACTACAAGCGCGATTACTACATCCCCGCCGACGTGGTCGAGCGCACCGAGACCGCCCGCACGGAAGAGCTTGCCGCCCATGTCTGATATCCAAGCCAACCCGTCCGCGGCCGTGGCCGGGACCGAAAACCAGTTCTGGATGACCAAGGATCACCATCCGGAGAACGGAACCCTGCTGGGGTTCTGGATCTACCTGATGAGCGACTGCCTGATCTTCGCCTGCCTGTTCGCCTGCTACGGCGTGCTGGGGCGGAGCTACGCGGGCGGTCCGTCCGGCGCCGACCTGTTCGAACTGCCGCTGGTGGCGATCAACACCACCATGCTGCTGCTGTCTTCGATCACCTACGGCTTCGCCGTGCTGGAGATGCAGAAGAACCGCCGCGGCACGATGATGGCCTGGCTCATCGTCACCGGCCTGTTCGGCGCCACGTTCCTCGGCATCGAGCTGTACGAGTTCGCCAACCTGATCCATGAAGGTGCCGGCCCGCAGCGCAGCGCGTTCCTTTCGTCCTTCTTCACCCTGGTCGGCACCCACGGCCTGCACGTGACCTTCGGCATCGTGTGGCTGACCACGCTGTTGTTCCAGGTCGGCAAGCACGGCCTGACGGCAGCCAACAAGCGCCGCATCATGTGCCTGTCGATGTTCTGGCACTTCCTGGACGTGGTCTGGATCGGCGTCTTCACCTTCGTTTACCTGATGGGAGTGCTGCCGTGAGCGCGCACGCTGAATCGCACGATCACCACGATCACGACCACCACGACGACGAAGTCGTCAGCCACAGCACGCTCAAGGGTTACGCGATGGGGTTTTTCCTCGCGGTGATCCTGACGGCGATTCCGTTCTGGCTGGTGATGGGCAAGGTCATCCCGGATACGCGCACGCTGTCGGTGGTGCTGCTGGCCTTCGCCGCCATCCAGATCGTGGTGCACATGATTTACTTCCTGCACATGGATACCAAGTCGCAGGGTGGCTGGAACATGCTGGCGCTGATCTTCACGCTGGTGCTGGTGGTGATCACGCTCACCGGTTCCATCTGGGTCATGTTCCACATGAATGCCAACATGATGCCTGGCATGTCGCATGACATGAGCCAGCAGGTCAAGAACCTGCCTTGAGCACGTCGCCGCACCGGGACCACGAGACGCCGCGCCCTCCGCGCGGCGTCTTCGTAATGGGCCTGCTCGCACTGTGCGGGGTGGGTCTTTTCGCCGCGTTCGTGGCGTTGGGTACCTGGCAGGTGCATCGCCGTGCGTGGAAGCATGAACTCATCGCGCGCGTGGATGCCCGCGTGCACGCGCCCGCGGTGGATCCGCCCGGTCGCGCGCAGTGGCCGGCGATCAGCGCGGCGGACGACGAATACCGTCGGGTGAAGCTCAGCGGCACCTTCCTGCAGGACAAGAGCGTGCGCGTGCGTGCCAGCACCGAGCTCGGGCTGGGTTCCTGGCTGATGACGCCGCTGCGCCAGGACAACGGCGAAGTCGTGCTGGTCAATCGCGGCTTCGTGCTGCCCTCGTGGTGCGCTGGCAAGGCGACCTGCGCGGTCGGTACCGCGGGCCCGGCCAGCGTGGCCGGCCTGCTGCGCATCAGCGAACCGAAGGGCGCCTTCCTGCAGGATAACGATCCCGCGGCCGACCGCTGGTTTTCGCGCGACGTGGCGGCCATCGCCCGGGACAAGGGGCTGCAGGATGCGGCGCCTTACTTCGTCGATGCCGACGCGGATGCCGGTACGGCGGGCGGCCCCGGTGCCGATGGCAGCCAGGGCCCGGTCGGCGGCCTGACCGTGATTGCCTTCCCCGACAACCACCTGCAGTACGCCCTGACCTGGTACGCGCTGGCGCTGCTGACCCTGGTCGGCGCCTGGGTCGTCTGGCGCGACCAGCGCAAGCGCAAATAACCGCGCCCGGGTGGTCCGGGCAGCCGCTATTTCAATTTTCGGTGGCCGACACGTCTTAGGGATATGTCGTCCCGCTACCACGCCACGCGCGCCCTCCCGGACCTGCCCCTCGGCTGGGCCTCCCCGGCTCCCGCCAGTGGCGGCCTCCGGCTGGTGTTCGAGCACTTCCGCCGGCGCGCCGCGCAGCGCCACCAGATTCCCTTGCCCGAAGGTCGCCTGCGCTACCTGCTGCGCAGCGTGCGTGGCCTGTCGCGCCAGGCGGCCTGGCTACGCCTCGTCGGCACCTCCCGCGACATGCGCGCCGCCGCCGAGGTCAATCCGCGGCTGTACGAGCGCTGGCAGCCGCACTACATCTCCCGGCGTTTCGACCTCGACACGCGGGCGCGGATCATCGAGTCGCACTACCGCTTCGTCACCCGCGAGTTTCCCGAGCGACTCCGCCTGCGCCTGCTCAAGGGCCATGACGTGCGCCTGGCCACGCTACCCCTCGGCAGTGGCGAGGTGGCTTACCTGCATGCGCGCGCGCCCGAGAGCGAGCAGTGCGGAGAGCTCGGTCTTTTCTTGCTCAACGCCGACAAGGAAGTGATTTCGTCCTGCGCGGTGACCTTCGCCGGTGCGGAGGGCATCCTGCTCGGGGCGATGCGTGGCTCGTGGGCCTATCTCGGCCGCGGTGCCATCGCCGCCTTCAACCGCGCGACCGGTGGCCTGCATCCGCGCGAGCTGTTGCTCGCCGTGGTCCGCACGCTGGCTGGCCACTATGGCATCGACCGGATCCGGGGCGTCGCTGCCGCGGATCACCCGCTAGATCGCCGCGCTGGCGTCAGCGTCACGGCGTATGACCGCTTCTGGCGCCGGCATGGCGGCATGCCCGGCGTGGGTGGCTGCTACGACGTGCCGGTGCTGGAACTGCCCACCGGCAAGCCGGCGCGCGACGCGTTCCGTCGCGAGGCCTGCGACGTGGTGCTCAAGGCTTTTCAGAAGTCGTAAGAGCCGGTCAGCAGCACGGTCCGGCCCTGCCGGATCGGCACGAAGGTGTCGTCGAAATTCACGGCGTACAGCGTGCGGGCGAAAAGGTTTTTTACGCCAAGGGTAACCCGCCAGTGGTCGCCATAGCGAGTAACGTTCGTTTCCACGCTGGCCTGGCCGGGGATGCCGAAGTACTGGCCGTCGGTGCTGGTGCGACCGTAGCTGCGGCTGCGCCCGATCACGCCCGCGGCGATGCCCCATGGCAGCGTGCCGTTGCCGAGCCGATAGCTGGCCCAGATCGCGGCCTGGTGCTTGGGCGTACCCGTGGCGCGCGTGTCGTCTTCGTTATGGATGCGCGTTTCGGTCAGGCTGGCCAGCACATCGAAGCCGGGGGCGACGTTGCCGGTGAACTCCATCTCGAAGCCGCGGTTGGTTTGCCCCGGGCCGGGCGTCGCGAAGAACGGCGGTTCCGGCGAGACCAGATCCACGCTGTGGTCGACGCGGATGCGATACAGCGCCGCGGTCAGGCGCGCGCGCTGGTCGAACAGGTCGAACTTGCCGCCCAGTTCGATCTGGCGTGAGGTGACCGCCGGTAGCGGCTGGCCATCCTTGCCGAGCAGTGGGTCGGGCTGGAAGCCGACCGCCGTGTCGGCGTAGAGCGCAACGCCGGGGCTTACCTTGTAGACCACGCCGAGCTTCGGCACCCAGCGTGACTTGCGCTGGCGGCGTGGCAGGCCATCTTCGAAATGCGTGTCCAGCTGGTAGGTGGTGCGGCGCACGGCGGCCAGCACGTTCCACTGCTCGCCGATCGCGACCTGGTCCTGCAGGTAAAGGCCTGCATTGGTCTGCCACGAGCCGCCCAGGTCCTGCACAGTGGTGATCGGCGTGACCAGCGCACCGAGCTTTTCGGACATCCGCGTGCCGGTGGCCAGGTCGAAGGCGATCGGCGTCGTCACGATCTGCGCGCCGCGATCGAGGCTGGTGTTGAAGGTTTCCTCGACACTGCCCACGCCGCTGTCGCCGGCATGCGTGCGCGCGACATCGAAGCCGAGCAGCACGGTGTGCACGCTGTCTCCCTGCTCGAACGTCGTGCGCAGGTCGTTCTGCCAGGTCCAGTAGCTGCCCTTGTAGCGGAAGCTACGCGCCACCGGCGTGAGGTAGCCGCCATAGCCGCCCGCCACGTACGACCAGTTGCGGCCGTCGCTGCGCTGGCGCACGTACTGGCCCTGGCTATGGAAGCTCCAGTCGTTGCCGAAGTCATGGTCGAACTCGAAGACGGCGCGCGTGGTGCGGTAGGTCGAGTAGTCGGCCGGCGCGTCGGGCAGGTCGCGGTAGGGCGAGGCGCTCGAAAGCGACGCGCCGAGCAACACGGTGTGCTCCGGGCCGGGCACGCGGTTGTCCACGTATTCCAGTCCGCCCATGACGCGCGTATCGCCATCCTGCCAGGCGATCGACGGCGCAAGGTAGGCGCCCCGACCGTTGCCGTGGCCTTGCGGCGTGCTTTGCGCTCCTTGCCCGGCGGCGACCAGCCGGTAGGTCCATGCGCCGTCTTTCGACGCGGTGCCGGCCATGTCCAGGCCGAGGCGCGCACCGTCGTACTGGCCCGCCGACCACGTGAGCGTCCGCACCTGCTCGGCCTGTGGGCGCTTCATCACCACGTTGATGGAGCCGCCGAAATTGTTGTTCTGCGATGCGTCGCCGAGGATCGCCTCCGGGCCGCGCAACACTTCCACGCGCTCGATGCCGATCAGCGGCGGCAGGTCGTCCGTGCGGGCGATGCCGTTGGGCATGCCGTCGGTCATGCCGTTGCCGGCATCGAAGCCGCGGATCAGGAACAGCGGCGACGCGCCGTAGCCGTCGACATACTGGACGCCGGCGACATAGCGGGCGACATCGCCGATGCTCACCGCCTGCTGCGAGGCGATGACTTCACGCGTCACCACGCTGACCGACTGCGGCACGTCGCTCAGGCTGGTTTCGGTCCGCGTGGCCGTGCGCGACGAGTCCGCCTTGAAGGTATCGTCGGCAAGGATGCCGCGCACGTCGACGGTGGCCAGCGGGGTGACGCTGTGCGGATCGAAATCGACCAGCGGATCCACCGGCGCCGGCGTGGCATTGCCGAGGCGCTGGCGCTGGCGAACCACGACGGTATGCGCGTCGTAGGCTTCCTTCTCGAGGTCGGTGCCCTGCAGCAGCTCATCCAGCGCCGCGTCCGGGGTCAACATGCCCTGTGCGCCTGACGACCGCCAGCTGGCGATGCTGCCCGAGGCGGTGAGCACCTGCACGTTGGCTTGCTTGCCCCACGCCAGCAGCGCCGTGGACAACGGCTGCGGCGCGATGGTGAACGCGACCAGCGAGCCTGCTTCACCGACGGGGGAGCCTTCGCCGGCCCACGCCGGTCGCAGCGCCATCATCAGCGCAAACGCGAGCGCGCCGGTGGATACGCGCCGGCGCCCGCGAAGGGAGTACTGCAAGACCTGCGGCCCCAGGGGTCGGATTGGGTCAGCGCGGTTTTGGGCTCCGCGCCATGGACGTCTGTCGCGCTAGCTCGAGGTGGTCGGCAAAGGTATCCACCCGGAGGGGGAACACGCGCGGCAGGGCCGCCACCCAGCTGTCGATGGTATCGACCTGGACCGTGCCGGTAAACGTCATCCGGCCCAGCGCCGGGTCGGACAGGCGGATCGGGCGGGCGCTGTAGCGGTTCACGTTCTCCACCACCGAGGCCAGCGGCTCGTTCACGAACTCCAGCCGGCGGCCGCGCCAGGCCGTCGCCGCGGCGGGATCGATGTCGAGGATGCGCATCGCCTGCGTCTCGGGATCGAATGAGACTTCGCGCCCGGCGCCCAGTTCGACGGTGCCGGCATCGCTGTCGTTGCTGGACGGGGACACACGGACGCGCCCCTCGGTCACCGCCACGGTGACGCGGTCGCCGGTGCGACGCACGTTGAAGGCGGTGCCCAGGTCGCGGATGCGCAACGGGCCGGCATTGACCACGAACGGCCGCTCGGCGTGGGCCACGCGGAAGAACGCCTCGCCCGCGTCGAGGTCGACGGCGCGGACGTCGTGGCCGTAGCGGGCCACGATCGAGGTGGAGCCGCCCAGCTCGATGCTCGAGCCGTCCGGCAGGTCGATGTCACGATGGCCGGCACGCTCGCTTGCGTAGGCCTTCGGCGCGTCCGCGGCGCGGTGCAGGCCAAGGTAGAGCCCACCGCTCAGCACCATCAGGGCGGCCAGGCCGGCGGCCAGGGCCATGCCGAAGCGCGACGGGGCGCGGCGGGCGGGGGCAGCCGCCGGCGCAAAGCGACGGAGCAGGTCGGCGCGCTGTTCGTTGCCCAGCGCCGCGGCCTGTTCAGCCAGCACGCAGGCCTGCTCAAAGGCGGCCGCATGCCGCGGATCGGCTTCCAGCCAGTCGGTCCACTGGGCCAGGGCCTGCTCGGGCAGGGCGGGATCGCGCAGGCGCACCCACCATTCGGCGGCGTCGTGATCGATGCGTTTGCCGGGGGCGAAGGTCGAAAGGCTCATCGAAGTGTCTCCGCTCGGTCTCGGCGTTCGCGGCAATGCGCCAGGGCATTACCGACGTGGTAGCGCACCATGCGCTCGCTCAGGTTCATATCCTTGGCGATGGCGGAAAACTCCCGGCCATCGATCACGTGCATCACGAACGCCCGGCTGGTTTTCGCCGGCAGTTCGTCCAGTGCCTCGCGCATGCCACGCCACTGCTGCAGGGCGGCGGCGTGCTGCTCGGGCAGCGGCGTCACGTGCCAGTCGTCCTGGTCCGGGTCCACCGGGGCGGCCGCGCGGACGTTGCGCATGCGCAGACGGTCCACGGCGAGGTTGGACGCGGCGCGGAACAGGAAGGCGCGCGGCGAGTCGATTTTCGTGGCGTCGTCCAGCGACAGCAGCTTGAGGTACACCTCCTGGGCGACCTCCTGGGCATCGGCGAGCGAATTCAGCCGGGCGCGCAGGAACGCGACCAGGGCGGCATTGTGCTCACGGAACAGGGCGACCACCTGGTCGGCACGGCGTCCGCGGGGCGCGCCTGTCGCCTCGGTTGGGTCCATCGTCTGGGGTACCGCATTCATGGAAGTGTCCGGTATAGGGTCGCACGGTGCGGAACCGACATGCGTACGGGCAGGGACGCACGCCAGTTTCCGCACCGGCGAACACCCTAGACGTGCGGGAGCCGGAAAATTGAAATGGCCCGGGACCGACGGAGGTAAAGGAGAGGGCGAAGATGCCGATAACGGGTATTCCCCACCCCTTCGTTTCGATGCAACCGGACTGCGTCAATCATTTGGTCCGTCGCATCGTGAAGTACCTCTCCCGTTTTCGTATCGCCACCCGCCTGGCGGCTCTCGGCCTGCTCCTGCTCGCCGCCACCCTGATCGTCGGCGCCGAGGGCTGGCGCGGGCTGGACCGGATGCACGCGTTCCAGGCCCGCTCGACCCAAACCTCCCAGGCCTATGCCGCCGCGGCCGACACCGCGCGCGTGGCGCAGGTCGACTTCAAGCGCCAGGTCCAGGAGTGGAAGGACCTGCTCCTGCGCGGCTCGGATCCCGCCGCGCTGGCCAAACACCGGGATGGCTTCGTGCACATGGCTGACACCGTCCGCGGCGACCTCGTCCGCCTGCGCGGCCAGGTCCAGGCGCTGGGCCTGCCCGTGGCCGAAGTGGACACGGCGATGGCCACCCACGCCGGCTTGCGCACCACCTACCTCGCCGCGTTGGAGCACTACAAGGCCAGCGACGTCACCAGCGCCCACGTGGTGGACGGCCTGGTCAAGGGCATCGACCGGCCGCCGACCGCCGCCATCGATGGCATCGTCGAGCACGTGCGCGCCGCATCGGCCGCCTCGGCGCGGCAGATCGAAGAAGCCAGCGCCGCGGTCTACCGGCAGGTGCTGATGTTGCTTGCGGGGGTCGTCCTGGGCGCCCTCGTACTCGGCGCGATCGTGACGGTTCTGCTCGCCCGGAGCATCACGCGTCCCATCGGCCACGCCGTGGCCGTGGCGGGAGCGGTCGCCGATGGCGACCTGTCGAGCGTGGTCGAGGCCGAAGGCCGCGACGAGACCGCCCAGTTGTTGCGCGCGCTGGCGCGGATGAATACGAAGCTGCGCGAGGTCGTCGCAAGCATCCGCCAGGGCGCGGAAGAAATCTCGCAGTCCACGGGCGAGATCGCCGAAGGCAACCTCGATCTGTCTTCGCGTACCAGTGAACAGGCTGCTGCGTTGGAAGAAACCGCATCGTCCATGCAGGAATTCACCAGCGGCGTACATGCGAACGCGGCGAATGCGCGCGAAGCGCGCGTGGCGGCGGAACAGTCGCTTGCCGGTGCCCGTGAAGGTGAGCAGGCGATGCGCGATGCCGTCGTGGCGATGGAGCGCATCGCCAACGTCTCCGGTCGCATCACCGAGATCACCGAAGCCATCGAACGCATTGCGTCGCAGACCCACATCCTTGCCCTGAACGCTGCCGTGGAAGCGGCGCGCGCCGGCGACGCCGGCAAGGGCTTCAACATCGTCGCCGGCGAAGTGCGCGTGCTGGCGTCGCATTCGAAGACCGCGGCCGGGCAGATCCGTGCCCTGCTGCAGGAGTCGTCCGAGACGATCGACGATGGTTCGCGCCAGGTCAGCCGTGCCGGCGATCGCATGGCAATGCTGGTCGGCGACGTCGATCGGGTGACCCACGCCGTGCGAACGATCGCGACCCTGAGCGACACCCAGGCCAGCGGCATCCTGCAGGTGAACGAGGCCGTCCGGCAGATCGACGAGGTCACCCAGAGCAACTCGGCGCTGGTGGAAGAAGCGGCGGCCGCGGCGGATGCCGTGAAATCGCGCGCGGCCGCACTGGTCGATAGCGTCGCATTTTTCCGCACCGAAGCCGCGTGACCACCTGCGCCTGAGCGTCACAAAACCGTAAGGACCTACACAGCATTCGTCGGCTAGCATGCGGCTACGACTCTTTGTCCGGCCGCTGTATGCACGTCACCGACGACCGAACATCCTGGCGCGCGTTCGCCTGGTTCATGTTGATAGCCCTGTTGGTCCTGGCCGCGGGCATCGGCCTGCGCGATCCGTGGCCGCCCGACGAGCCACGCTTCGCGCTGGTGGCCCGGCAGATGCTCGAATCCGGCCAGTGGCTGTTCCCGCACCGTGGTGCCGAGCTGTACTCGGACAAGCCGCCGATGCTGATGTGGACCGAGGCCGCATGGATGTGGCTTACCGGTGGATGGCGCGGTGCCTTCCTGCTGACCTCCCTGTTCGCGGGGCTCGGTACGCTCGCGGTGACCTGGCACGTGGGTCGCCGGCTGTGGGACCCGCGGACGGGCCTGGTCGCCGCGACCATCGTGCTCGCCACGATGCCGTTCGTGGACGTCATCCGCCACGCGCAGATCGACCCGCTCAGCCTGTTTTTCATCACCGTGGGCAACGCCGGCATCCTGCTGCATTGCCTGCGTGGACCCGACTGGCGCTGGTACTGGATCGGCTGCTTCGCCG
The DNA here is from genome assembly GCA_018889975.1 of Bacillus sp. NP157. NCBI lineage: Bacteria > Bacillati > Bacillota > Bacilli > Caryophanales > Bacillaceae > Bacillus > Bacillus sp. NP157. The sequence continues at coordinate 3,641,226 of CP076546.1, read as the reverse complement.
CCGGTCTCGGCGTGATCACCAAGGGCGTCGGCGTGATCGCCCTGCTGATGCTGGTCCCCTATGTCGCCTGCCGCATGCGTGGCTGGCCGGGCGTGGTTCGCACCGAGCGCGACGGCTGGCGTTGGGCGGCGGGTGCGCTGGCCTTCCTGGTGGCCATCGCCCTGTGGCTCGTGCCGATGCTCGGCACCGCCTATGGGCTGCGCACCCCGGAATACCTCGCCTACGTCAACGACATCCTGTTCCGCCAGACCGCCGAGCGCTACGCCAACTCATGGCAGCACGAGGAAGCGCCGTGGTTCTTCCTGGTGGTGATCGTGCGTTCGTGGTTGCCGACGTGGCTGCTGATCCCGCTGCTGGTGCCGCGCTGGCGTGACGCGCTGCGCCTGCGCGATGCGCGCGTGTGGATGCCGCTGGCGTGGTGCGTGCTGACGCTGCTGTTCTTTTCGATCCCGCGTGGCAAGCGCGAGGTCTACATCCTGCCGATGTTGCCGATGCTGGCGCTGGCGATGGCACCGTACGTCGCCGAGTTGCTGAAGACGCGCTGGCTGCAGCGCGTGGGGTTCTGGTTCACCGTGGCCTGCGGTGTCGTCTTCACGGCGGCAGGCACCTGGGCATTGAAGTCCGCCCCCAAGGCCGCCCGGCGCATCGCCGAAGGTTACGAGCTGGCCGGCCACGGCGAAGCGTTGTGGGTCTGGGTGATCGCCGTTGGCGTGGCGTTCTTCGTCGCGGCGGCGCTGTTCCGGCCGCGGCGTGGCATCGGCGCCTTGCTCTGCGGGATGGCGCTGGGCTGGATGATCTGGCCCATCGGCACCTATCCCTTGCTCAATGCCAACCAGTCCACCCGGGCGGTGATGGCCGATGCCGATGCGGCGATCGGTTCGCAGGGGCAGCTCGGTTTCGTCGCATGGCGCGAAGAAAACCTGTTGCAGGCGAAGCGCCCCGTGGCCGAGTTCGGTTTCGCACGTAGCGGCGCCGAACAGATGGCCTCGGCGCGCGCGTGGCAGGCGGCGGATCCCGCGCATCGCTTCATCTTCGCGAACGACGATGCGCTGGACGAATGCGTCCTGCCCGACAAGGTGCGGCCGCTGGGCACCGCCAATCGGGTGACCTTCGTACTGCTGCCGGCGGATGCGACCAAGCCGGGATGCACGCCGGGGCCGACGTAGCGCCCGCCTCGCGCGAAGCCTAGCGCTGCGGGGCTTCGGCGATCGTCCGCTTCAGCATGCGCTGGTATTTCTTGTTCGTGCGCGAGGCGTTGTGCGCGCGGTTCATCGAGCAGTGCGGGATGATGTTCTTTTCGCCGAAGCCGTCGATCATCACCAGACGCTGCCCACCGCGGGAATCTTCGCCGTACACCACGTTCCATGCATGCAGGTCGGCGGCGATGGTGTTGTGGCTGAGCAGGCGGGCATGGAACGCTTCGAGCTCGGCGCGGGTGCGTTCGGTGAAACCCTCGGCCTTGACCCAGTCGTGCAGGGTAGGGGCGAGCCGGCCGTCGGCGGTGCGGACCTTCTCCACCACCTGGCCCAGGCCGATGTCGGTCATCTCCAGGCCGACCACCCGCGCGATCGGGGAGGTGGCGTAGCCGCCGGTGTAGATGCTGGTGACGTACTCGCGGAACTCGCGCACGAAATCCTTGTACGGGCCGCTGCGCGCCGTGCGCCGGTACCACGGGGCCTTGTTCCAGCGCTCTTCGATGGAGGCGCTGGCGATGACCTTGACCAGCAGGGTTTCGTCATCCGGGTGCTGGTACACCTCGCGGACATGGCCGGTGGCGATCGGCGTGGCATCAGCCAGTCTGAACATCGTGGATCCTCGCTAACCTGAAAGGCCGCCGTAAGATGCGGCCAGGGCGCACAGTGTAAAGTGAGCCAGCTGTAACATGCCCGTCACTGCGTGGCCGTGCCGCGCCCAGCCCGGACCAACCAAGTGCGCAAGCTTACCTGGCGTTTCATCGTCGCCGTCCTCGTCTTCCTCACCGTCTCCCGCCTGGCGCTGTCTGGCTGGCAGTGGAGCCGCGTCCATGATGCCGGCGGCCTGTGGCCCGTGCTGCTGGGCGGCTGGCGCATCGACCTGTCCCTGCTCGCCATGGTCGTGGCCTGGCCGGCGCTGCTCTCGCCGTGGCTGGGCCACCGCGCGTGGCCGACGCGGATCGCGGCCTGGTGGCTGCGCCTGTGGTGGTTGCTCTACGTGCTGCTGGAGGTCTCGACCCCGCAGTTCATCGTCGAGTACGACACCCGGCCGAACCGCCTGTACTTCGAATACCTGACCAGTCCGCACGAAGTCGCCTCGATGCTGTGGCAGGGCTACAAGCTGTCGGTGGGCATCGGCCTGGTGGTGTTCATCCTGCTGGGCTGGCTGGGCTTCCGCCTGCTGCCCACCCGTCGCCCCGATGCCCGCGCCGTGCGCGGCTGGATGCGCCCGGTCGCGACGGTGCTGGTGTTCTGCGTGCTGTTCCTGGCCGGCCGCGGCACCTTGCAGCATCGCCCGCTCAACGCCTCGCAGGTGGCCTTCACCAACGATGCGATGGTCAACACGCTGCCGCTGAACTCGCTCTACAACGTGCTCAACGCCGCGCTGGCGCTGGGCAACGAGCGTTCGGCGTCGGCGGTGTACGGCAAGATGGCCGACGACGAGATGAATGGCATCGTCCGCGAAACGGCGGGCTTCAGCGGTGCACCGCTCAACGCGGACTATCCGTCGTTGCACAGGCAGGTCGCCACGCGGCAGGGCGACAAGCCGCTGAACCTGGTGATCATCCTCGAGGAAAGCCTCGGCGCGCAGTTCGTCGGCAGCCTCGGCGGTGCCGGTTACACGCCCGAGCTGGACAAGCTGTCGAACGAGGGCTGGTGGCTGGAACGCACTTATGCGACGGGTACGCGTAGCGCGCGTGGCCTCGAGGCGGTCACCACCGGATTCCTGCCGACCCCGGCGGAAGCCGTGCTGAAGCTGCCGCGCAGCCAGCGCGACTTCTTCACGCTGGGCGCCCTGCTCGACACGTTCGGTTATCACACCCGCTTCGTTTACGGCGGCGAAGCGCACTTCGACAACATGCGCTCGTTCTTCTTCGGCAATGGCTTCAACGAAGTGGTCGACAGCGCCAACTTCGAGACCAAGCCGGGCTTCGTCGGTTCGTGGGGCGCGTCGGACGAGGACATGTTCAAGGAGCTGCACCAGCGGCTGCTGGACGACGGCGACAAGCCCACGCTGACCGTGGCGTTCTCGGTGTCCAACCACACGCCGTGGGAATACCCGGCCGGCCGGATCAAGGCCGAGGGCGAAGCGGCGAGCAATGCCAATGCCGTGCGTTACGCCGACTGGTCGATCGGCCAGTTCTTCGCCAAGGCGAAGACCTCGCCGTACTGGAACCACACCGTGTTCCTCATCGTGGCCGACCACGATGCGCGCGTGTTCGGCGCGAGCCTGGTGCCGGTGCGCCACTTCCACATTCCGGCGCTGATCCTCGGTGCCGGCGTGCCGGTGAAGAAGGACGAGCACATCGTCAGCCAGGTCGACCTTGCGCCGACCCTGCTGTCGCTGATCGGCATCAGCAGCGAGCATCCGATGGTCGGTGCCGACCTGACCCAGCGTTATCCGGATCGCGCGATCATGCAGTACGGGGATAACTACGGTTACCTGAAGGGTGACACGCTGATGGTGTTGCGGCCGAACCAGGAGCCTACGCAATACCACTACACGGTGGATGGCGAGAAGCTGGATCCGGAGGCGGTGGATCCGCAGCTGGAGAAGGTGGTGCTGGCCCACGCGCTGTGGCCAAGCTGGGCCTACAGCCACCAGCGCTACCGCCTCGCCCCGAAGCCCTGAGGCGACCGTCCCCGTAGGAGCGCGCCTGCGCGCGATTGGATGTGCCGTCAAATCCAATCTCCGCGCGGCGTTCGTACGTGGTCGCGGGAAGAGCCCTCGGCGCCTACCCTCGCTGCTCAGACAGCGTTCTGGCGTGCGAGAAGGAGGGGCTGCTCCGCAGCCCGTTTATCTATGGGCCTACGGCCGCGCACCGGGTGCCGGGCGGAGGTTCTTGACTCGGCATCCTGCCTCGGCAAGAACGGCCGGCCATCGTGGCCGGCCCCCTTCGGGCTTCTTCCGCCCGGCCCCCTCGCCGCCACGAACTCGCCTCGAGGGTAGGCGCCGAGGGCTCTTCCTCCACGTTCCCGCAAGCTGGGTTGGACCGCCTGGCGCAGCGGCGGCTCTTGTAGGAGCGCGCCTGCGCGCGACCGACGGTACGTGTCTTGGTCGCCTTATCGACAGCACACGCAACGGCCGTCCCTTGCCCGGGCTTGGTCGCGACCAGGTGACGGCGCCGCGCGGCGACATCGGTAACGGACACGCGACCCGGATTGCGGCGGCTATGGGCAGTGCTGGCGCCAGCATGGCGTCCCGGGGTGCGTGGCACGGTGGCTCTCCCTAGAATGGGGGCATGACCGACACCCTGGCCCATGCCCTGCGTCTCCTAGCCGAACGGGGTAATGCCGTGCCCTGGCTGGAGCGGGCGGCGGGTGAGGGGTCGGGGATGGCGGCGGCGCTGGTGCGGCTTGTCGCGTTGGATGAGGAGCAGGGTGCTTACGATGCGCCACGGGCGTTCGAGCTGTTCATTCGCGCGGGTGGTAATCCGTCGTTGTATGCCGCGGTGAGCGCGGCGCTGGCGCGGTTGTATGACCAGCTGGGGACGCGTTGCGTGCTGGATGTCGGGGCGGGCGATGGCCTGGCGCTGTTGCCGGCGTTGGGCCAGGCGCGTCGCGTGCCGAATACAGTCGACGTCGTGGAGCCGTCGGGGCCGTTGCTGGATGCGTTGCGTCCGCGGCTGCCGGCGGGCAAGGCTTGGCAGCTGACCTTGCAGGCGTTCCTTGCGCAGCTGGCGCCGGAGCGTCGCTGGGACCTGGTGCAGTCGACGTTTGCCTTGCAGTCGATTCCGCCGGGTGAGCGGCTGGATGCGCTGCGCAGGCTGCGTCGCCACGCGACGCGCCTGGCGATCGTGGAATTCGACGTGCCGGTGTTCAACGATGCGCGCGAGCGCTTTGCCTCGCTGGCGCAGCGCTACGAAAGGATTGCGCGGGAGTATGGCGACGCTGCGCCGCTGGTGGCGGGCGGGTTCCTTGCGCCGATGTTGCTTGGCCAGTTGAATGCCTCGACGCCATCGAACTGGGAACAGCCGATCGCCGCGTGGCAGGACGAGCTTGCGCTGGCCGGCTACCGCGTCGCTTCCGCATCGTTGTTGCACGACTACGCCTGGGCGCCCGCCTGGCTGATCGTCGCGAAGGCCTGAGGGTCAGCCGTCGCAGGGCAGGGCGCGTGCGATCGCGTCGGCGAGAGAGGCCTGGGAGTAAGGTTTCGCCAGCCGCGGCAGGTCCAGCTGCACGCCCGGCGCGAGCTCGGCGTATCCGGTGGCCATGATCACGGGCAGCGTGGGCCAGCGCTCGCGCAGCTGCATCGCCAGCTGTGCGCCAGTCATCAGCGGCATCGCGTGGTCGGTCACGACCAGGTCGACGGCGTGGTTTTCCAGCATGCGCAGGGCTTCGGCGCCGGAGCGCGCGGCGACCACGGCATGGCCGAGGTCTTCGAGCATTTCCACCGTGGTATCGCGGACGAGGTCGTCGTCGTCCACCGTCATGATGCGGAGGCTACGGGCGTTGCGGCAGTCGGGCGTCGACGCGGGCTCGCGGACGGGTTCGGGCCGGCTGGCCGGCATCGCTGCCGCGGCAGGCAACCATATTTCCGCAGTGGTGCCGCGATCCGGCATGCTGCGCAGCACGAGTTCGCCACCCAGCTGCTCGGCGAGGCCATGCACCATCGACAGACCCAGGCCGGTGCCCTTGCCGACGCCCTTGGTGGTGAAGAACGGCTCGGTCGCGCGCTTGAGCGTCGCGTCATCCATGCCGCTGCCCGAGTCTTCGAGGGATAGCAGCACGTATTCCCCCATCACCAGCTTCGCGTTGCGATCGATGACGTGGGCCACGCTCGTGCTGATCACGATGGCGCCGACGCCGTCCATCGCATCGCGCGCATTCACGGCGAGGTTCAGCAGCGCGACTTCGAGCTGATTGGTGTCCGCCTCCACGGCGGGCAGGTCGTCGGCGAACCGTGTCGTCACCGTCACCGTAGGGCCGAGCGAGCGCTCGAGCAATTCGGTCATGCCATCGACCAGCATGCGCAGGTCGATGCGGTCGGAGCGGAGTTCCTGGCGCCGCGCGAAAGCCAGCATGCGCCGGGTCAGCGCACTGCCGCGATCCGCACCCGTGCGCGCGTTGTCGACGAGGCGTAGTAGCAGCGAATCCTGTGGAAGCCGTTCACGCAGCAGTTCCAGGCTGCCCTGGATCGCCATCAGCAGGTTATTGAAGTCATGCGCGATGCCACCGGTGAGGTTGCCCAGCGCCTCCATCTTCTGCACCTGCATCAGTGCCTGCTCTGTCTTGCGGATGTTGGCCTCGCTACGTTCGAGCGCGGCGGTGCGCTCGACGACTTTCTGCTCCAGTTCCTCGCGGAAGCGGCGTTCGCTTTCGCGCACGGCTGCCTCGGCGCGCAGGCGCGCGATATGCGCCCAGGAACGTTCCATCACTTCGCCGATCAGCATGAGCTCGCGCAGCTGCCACTGGCGCGGTGCGCCATCATGGATCGCCATCAGGGCCGTAAGCCGCTGGCCCTTGACCATCGGTACGCAAATGGTCGCGGTGATACCCATCGCCTGGAACGTCGCCGACGCATCGGCCGTGAGCTCCACCCGGTTGTCTTCGATGATCAGCGGCTTGCCGTCGCGAAGTCGTTCGACGGCCAGCTCACCGAAGTCGCGCAGCTGGTACCTGCCGACGATGCTGGCATAGCCAGGCAGCGTCCAGTCACCACGGATGGTGAAGCCGTCTTCGTCGTCGTCCATGTCGGCATACGCGCAGATGGCGACACCGAGGAATTCACCGACCATGCGCGTGGTGGTCGAGAGGATCTCGTCGGCGCTCGCTTGCTTCGCCGTCTGCTCATTCAGCGCATCCAGGAAACGCAGGCGGGCTTCGTTCTCGCGCAGCGAGTGTTCGGCCGACTTGCGGACGCTGATGTTGGCCGCGGCGCCGAACCACTCGATCAGTTCGCCGTGCTCATCCAGCACCGGCACGGCGCGCGATTGCACCCAGCCGGTCGAGCCATCGACCTGGATGACGCGATGTTCCAGTTCGAACACGCCTTTGGCGCTCACCGCGTCGTCGATGGCTTCGCGCACGCGCTCCCGATCCGTCGGCGGTACGTATTCCGCGAGCCAGTCCACGGAAGGCGAGGTGGTGTCCGCGATGAAGCCGCGCCCGGCGAGTTGTTCCATGCGCGACCACGTGGGATCCATGCGATAGACGATGTCCGATGTCGCGTTCACCAGTGCGCGGAAACGGCCTTCGCTTTCACGCACGCTCGCCTCGGCGCGGACGCGCTCTGTGGTCTCGACCACGATGGCGATCACGCCGCCGGGGCGGCCGCTCTCGTCCAGCACCGGCGAATAATCCAGGTTCATCCACACGGGCTCGGGCACGCCGCGGCGTTGCAGGGTCAGCTGCTGGTCCTTGTAGGCGAGGGTGCCGCCGGCCAGGCCGACGCGCATGACGTTGTCGTTGAAGTCCGCGATCTCGTCCCAGCCTTTGCGAACCTCCGAGCCCAGCAGCTGCGGATGGCGGCCACCGGCGAACACCGAGTAGGCGTCGTTGTAGATCATGAAGCCCTTCTCGCCCCAGAGCAGGACGATCGGCACCGGCGACAGCAACAGCAGGCTGGTCGCCGTGCGCAGGCTCTGCGGCCAGCGTTCGAGCGGACCCAGGTCGGTGCTTTCCCAGTCGAACGCGCGTATGAGCGCGCCGACTTCGCCACCGCCCTGTAGCCAGGACGGAGCGGTGGTGGTCTGCGGCGTGGAACGATCCGTCATCTAGGGCACCGGTGGGGTGACGACCAAAGTGTAAACACGGCTTGCGTGACGACATTCGCAACATCGCACGCGGCAACGCATGCGGTTCAGTGAACGCGTTGGCGGGCCTCGTCCAGTGCGACGCACAGGGCACGGACGCTGGGCAGGATCGAGGGGGAAGGCAGGGCGAGCGTCGGTGCGTCGACGACGAAAACGTTACCGTGCGCGGCCGCGGGCAGGGCGCTCGTGGTCTTCCACGCGGCAAGCGAATCGCCTTCGCCGCCTGCCGTCATGACGACGTCCGGGTTGCGTGAAAGCACGGCTTCGCGATTCACGGTCGGTGCCGCCTGGGCCAGGTCGTCGAACAGGTTGTCGCCGCCGCAGGTGTCCAGGGCGTCGCTGATGATCTGCGCGCGCCCGACGGTCATCAGGGGGCGATCCCAGATCTGGAAAAACACCTTCATGCGCTTGCGCCCCGCGTAGGTGCGACGCAGGCCGTCCAGCGCATGGGTGAACGCGTCGGCATTCGTGGTCGCCGCTGCTTCCGTGCCGGCGAGCTGGCCGAATCGGCGCACGGCCGCGGGGATATCCGCGAGTCGGGTCGTCTCGGCGTAATAAATCGGGATGCCGAGCCGTGCCAGTTTCTCGACCTGGGCGGCAGGCGTTCCGCTTTTCCAGACCATGATCAGGTCCGGCTTCAACGCGACGATGCGTTCCAGGTCCAGCATCGTGGCATCGCCGACGACGGGCACGTTGCGTGCTGCCTCGGGATGCTCGGTGAAGCGCGAGGTACCCACCACGTGGCTGCCCGCACCGGCGGCGTAGAGCGTGTCGGTGATGTTCGGTGCGAGGCTGACGATGCGCCGGGCGGGGCCGGGCAGGGTGACGCTGCGGCCCGCATCGTCGGTGACGCTGACGGCGGCCATGGCCGCGGGTGCGACCATGACAAGGGCGAAGAGCAAAGCGAGCGGGCGAATCATGGGCGTCGGTCCGTGAGGCGTTCGGCGCGGAAGAAAATCTCGCCGTCGATGGTCGTGCCGTGGATGGGGTGGTGGAACGCGGCCGAGAGGTGCTCGCTGGTGACCACGGCATCCTTCGGGCCGGCCAGCGCGCTGCCGTGGCCGTCGAGCAGCACCGCATGCGTCGCATGCTGCATGGCGAGGTTGATGTCGTGCACGGTGAAGACGATCGAGCGCCCCGCACGCGCCGCGAGTACGAGCTCGTGCAGCGTCTTCATCTGGTGGTGCAGGTCCAGCGACGACAGCGGTTCGTCGAGCAGCATCACGTCGACGTCCTGGGCGAACAGTGCCGCGATGTTGACCCGCTGGCGCTCGCCACCGGAAAGCGTGGTGATGTCGCGCTCGGCGAGTTCATCCAGCTCGAAGCGGGCCAGCGCATCGCGCACGGCCTCCATCGAGGCGTCGCCCCAGGCCCAGAACGGCAGGCGTGGGTGCCGCGCCGCCACGACCGCTTCGAGCACCGAGAGGCTGAACGCATCGACGACCGATTGCGGCAGGAAGCCGCGCTGGCGGGCCAGGTCGATCGGTTTCCAATCGGCGACGTCGCGCCCCTGCAGCAGTACGCGGCCGCCGTCCGCATCGCGCAGGCCGGCCAGCGTGCGCAGCAGGGTGGACTTGCCGGCGCCGTTGGGCCCCAGCACGCACCAGACCTGGCCGGGCTCGACGCGCAGGTCCAGGCTCTGGACCAGCTGCCGGTCGCGCACCGCGAGGCGCAGGCGCTCGGTGGCGAGGGGCGCACTCAACGACGCTTCACCAGCAGGAACAGGAAGGTCGGCACGCCGATGATCGCCATCACCGCGCCCACGGGAAGCTGGATCGGATCGGCCACGATCCGTGAAATCGTATCGGCGACCACCACCAGCATGCCGCCGCACAACGCGCTGGCCGGTATCAGCACGCGTTGGTCGTTGCCGACCACGCGGCGCAGCGCGTGCGGCACCACCAGGCCGACGAAGCCCACGGTGCCGGCCGTCGTCACCGCCACGGCGGTGGCCAGCGAGGCGATGGCGAAGATCGCCGACTTCACGGCCTGGGGTCGGACGCCCAGCGCACTGGCCGATTCCTCGCCACGGGCGAGCAGGTTGAGCTGCCGGCCGAGCGGGATCAGCGGCAGCAGGCCCGCGAGCATGGCCACGAGCGGCGGCCACGGCGTGCTGACGCCGCTCAGGTCGCCCATCATCCAGAACAGCATGCCGCGCAGGTTACGGTCGGGAGCCAGCACCAGCATCATGCTGACGATGGCGCCAAAGCCCGAGGCCAGCATCACGCCGATCAGGATCAGGTCGGTGGCGTCGTCGCGATGGGCGCCGCGGCGCCGGGCGATCAGGTCGCGGTGGGCGAGGACGAAGACCGCCACGCAGGCGAACAGGGCACCGATCGCCGCACCTGCCGCCGTAGCCACCGCCCCGGCACCGGCCAGCATGGCGCCCAGGGCGCCCACTGCGGCACCGCCGGACAGGCCCAGCGTGTATGGGTCGGCCAGCGGATTACGCACCAGCACCTGCATCAGGCAGCCCGACAGCGCGAGCAGGCCACCCACACCGTAGGCTGCCAGGGCGCGCGGGATGCGCAGCTCGTGGACGATGGAGTGCATCGGCGTGTCGGCAGCATGCATGAGGCCGCGCCATGACCCGGCCAGCGTCGATCCTTCGCCCCCGACCAGCACCGAGGCCAGGACGACGAGGGCGGAAAGCACGACCAGCGCCGACCACAGCCGCACGGCCGCCCCGAAGGTGGCCATGCGCGGGATCCGTGTTGTCGCTGCGCTTCGCACCCGGCGGCGCTCCTGGCTGGCGGCGGGGCCGCGAAACAACTCGGCAGGATAAAGGAATTCGGCGGGCCGGGCGCGCGCCGGCGCTCAGTTGGGTGCGCCCGGCGCAGGCCTTGTTGTCGCCACAATAATTAGCATGCTATCTTTATCCCATGACGCCCCTCGACCGTCTGCACATGCAGATGACCACCCTTTCGCTCGCCACCAGCCGCCGCTTCCTGCGGATGCTGGACGTGCGCCTGGCGGAGTTCGAGGTCACCTCGGCGACCGTCGTCCCGATGCTGCTGATCGGCCGCTCCGGCGGCGGGATCAATCAGGTCACGCTGGCCGAACAGGTCGGCGTGGTCGGTCCCTCGCTGGTCCGCACGCTGGACAAGCTGGTGTCGCTGGGGCTGGTCCGGCGCGAAGCCGACGAGGTCGATCGCCGGGCGAAGACGCTCTGGCTCACCGATGCCGGCCAGGCCCTGGCCGTGCAGGTCGAGGCGCGCATGGTGCAGATGCGTCGGGCCATCTTCGCGGGTGTTTCCGAAGACGACATCCGCGCCGCGCTGCGGGTGAACGAGGCGCTGACCCAGGCCATGGCATTCGACGGCCAGGACGACGCGGAAGCCTGAGCCATGCGCATCGCCCTGCCCACGGCCTCTGAATGGATCTATTCGGGGAAGGCCTTCCTTGCCGCGATCCTCGCGTTCTACATCGCGGTCGAGATCCCGTTGCCCAATCCGTATTGGGCATTCGCAAGTGTCTACATCGTCTCGCATCCACTCTCGGGCGCGACCCGGTCGAAGGCGGCCTATCGCGTGTTCGGCACCGTGCTCGGCGCAGCGATGGCGGTGCTGCTGGTGGCCTGTTTCGCCGAGAGTCCGCTGACCCTGGTGTTCGCCATGGGCGGCTGGATCCTCGTGGCACTGTACCTGTCGTTGCGCGACAACACGCCGAGCGCCTACGGTTTCCTGCTCGCCTCGTATACGACGCCGCTGGTCGCGGTGTCGGCGATCATCGTGCCGGGTGCGATCTTCGACACGGCGGTGGCACGCACCGAAGAAATCCTGCTCGGCATCGTCTGCGCGAGCGTGGTCAGCACCGTGCTGTTCCCGGCACGCGTGGCCCCGGTATTCCACGAGCGCGTCGCCGTGTTGATGAAGGATGCCTCGGCCTGGGCCGTCCGCCGGCTCACGGATCCGGCACGGCGAGCGACGCCGCCGCTCCGCTTCAACCTGCTCACCGACATCGCCGCCCTCGATGCACTGATCACGCACCTCGGGCACGACGCCACCCGGCGCAACGAAGCCGTCGAAGCGCGCCAGGTTCGCTACCGGATGACGATGCTGATCCCGCAGGTGGCCTCGCTGGCCGATGCCCTGGCGGGGGCGGACCGGCGTTGCGATGCCATCCTCGCCGAGGTCATCGCCTGGCTGCAGCAGGGCGCGGACGGCGCGGCGGCCCGCGGTGATGCGCTACGCACGGAGATCGCCGCGTTGCACGACGCGCTGGGTGCGCCCGCCCTCGCCACGCTGCCGGTCGCCCATGCCACCGAGCGACTGCGTGACCTCGTTGACCTGTGGCAGGACTGCCTCGTGCTGCATCGTTCGTTCGCGGACCGGGCGGCCACCACGCCGACGCTGCTGTATCGCGACGGGATACCGGACGACGGGCGCCGTTACTACGATCACGTGACGATGCTGCATGCGGCGCTGTCGCCCGCGCTGGCCTTCGTCGTGTCCGCCGTGGCGTGGCTCTATAGCGGCTGGCCCGGTGGCGCGTCGGGCGTCGTACTGGTCGCGGTGTCGACCGCCTTCTTCGCCGCGTCGGATGCGCCCGCCGCGCTCGTAGGACGGTTCCTGCTCTGGCAGGTCATCGCGGTGGCCACCGGGCTGGTTTACCTGTTCTATGTGTTCCCGCACGTGACGACCTTCGCCGCCGCGGCGCTGTCGCTGGCGCCACCACTGATCCTGGTGGGCACGCTGACCGGCCGCCCTGCCTTCAACATGGGCGTGCTGTTGCTGACCTCGCAGACGATCTCGGGCGCCGGCTTCCACAACAGTTCGGCGGCGAGCTTCGATGACTATGCAAACGGCAGCCTCGCCGCGCTGGCGGGCCTGGTCTTCGCCACCGCATGGAGCGCGGTCACGCGCCCGTTCGGTGCGCAGATCGCCGCAAGTCGGCTTGCCGTCGCGAACTGGCGCGAGCAGGTGGCGCTGTCACGGCGCGACCGGCGCAGCGATCGCCATGCGTCGCTGTCGCGGATCGTCGACCGCACGGCGCAGTGGATGCCGCGGCTCGCGCTCACCTCGGGTGAGCCCCTGGCACCGATGGATGCCGCGCGTGACCTGCGCGTGTGCGTGGCGCTGATCGACCTGCGCCGGCAGCGTGCTGCCCACGCAACGGCGCTCGACCCGGTGCTCGACGCGAGCCTTGCGTATTTCTCGCGCTGCCTTGCTGCGCGCACATCGTTGCCGCCGTCGGCCGACCTGCTTGCGGCGATCGACGCGGGCATGGCGGCGCTGGCTGCCACGCCCGGCACGGCCGCCGCGGCCTTGCTGCGCTACCGCCTCGCCTTGCTTGCGCTGCCGCCGGCGGCGTCCAGCGAACCCCTCCCAGCCCCTTCATCCAAGCCAGCCCTATTCCAGTGAACATCCCTCTCTACGGCGAGTTCAGCCTCTACGGCGTCTACATTCCGACGCTGCTGGCCGTGATGGCCGCGGCTTACCTGATCAAGAGCGTCGTGCGCTTCGCCCTCGGCAAGACCCACTTCTACGCATGGATCTGGCATCCGGCGCTGTTCAACCTCGCCGTCTTCGTGCTGGCCTTCGCCAGCGTACTCGCGCTTCTGCCGGGAGCAACCCGTGGCTGACTTCCTCCGCAAGATGCTTCCCGGGGTGGTGACCCTTGCCGTCGTCGCCGTCGCGATCGGCGCCGGCGTGCACGCCTGGCACGCCTACGACGACCTGCCGTGGACGCGCGACGCGCACATCCGTGCCGATGCCGTGCAGGTATCGCCCGATGTGTCGGGCCTGGTCACCGCGGTGTACGTGCATGACAACGACGCGGTGAAGCAGGGCCAGCCCCTGTTCGTGGTGGATCGCGCACGCTTCGAGCTTTCCGTGCGCCGTGCGGCGGCCGCCGTGGAGGAACAGCGCGCCATCGTGGCGGAGCTGCGCAGCGAAGCGGCGCGCAACAAGGCCGTCAGCGACCTGGTCGCGCGCGAGGCCGCCGAGCAGGTGACGTCGAAGCTCGCCGCCGCCGAGGCCCGCCTGCATGCCGACGAAACCGCGGCCGACACCGCGCGGCTGGACCTGGACCGCACGGTGGTCAAGGCCCCGGCCGATGGTGTACTCACCGACCGCATCGTGCGGGTCGGCGATTACGTGAGCGCGGGCCACGCACCGTTCGCGATGGTGGATGCGCATTCGTTCCATGTCGACGGCTACTTCGAGGAAACCCGCCTGCACGGGGTGAAGCCCGGCCTGCCGGTGACGATCCAGGTGATGGGTGAGAAGGGTATATTGCACGGGACGGTGCAAAGCGTCGCCGCCGGCATCGCCGATCGCGAGCGCGCGGCGAGCACGCAAGGGCTGCCGGACATCAACCCGACCTTCAACTGGGTCCGGCTTGCACAGCGCATCCCCGTGCGCATCAGCATCGACGAGGCGGCGCCCGACCTGTTGCTGGTTGCCGGACGCACCGCGACGGTGACCATTCGCACCGATGCCGCGACGAAGGCCAGGCCGGTGGTGCGCTCGTGAACCGCTACCGCGCGCTTCCCGTGCTCCTCACCGCGCTGGCGCTTGCTGGTTGTGCTTCCGTGGGGCCGGATTACAGGATGCCCAGCGATGCCATGGCCAACGACAAGCGTGCGCAAGGAGCGTTCCTAAGCAGCCCGGGCGCCGCCGTCGACGCGAACGCGCCGCTCCGCGACGATTGGTGGAAGCTCTACGACGACCCGACGCTGGACGCACTGGAAACGCAGGCGCTGAAGGCCAACATCGGCCTGCGGGCGGCCGACGCGAACCTGCGTCGTGCCGGGGCGATGCTTGCTGCGGCGGAAGCGGAGCACGAGGTGGAAGCGAAGGCGTCGGCATCGGCCGATCGTGCGCTCATCTCCGCGGAGTCCTACCTGCAGGAAGAAAAGCTGCCGACCTTCAACGTGGCGACGACCGGCATCGAAGCCTCGTACGACTTCGACCTGTTCGGCAAGCTACGCCGCGGCGTGGAAGCCGCCACGGCCGATGCCGAGGCGGCCCAGGCCGCGCGCGACGTGGTGCGCGTTACGGTCGCCGCGCAGGTGGCGGCCAGTTACGTCGGCATCTGCGAATCCGCGCACGACATCGACATCGCCAGCCGCACGGTCGCGGTGCAGCAACGCGCGGCGGACGTGGCAACCCGGCTGTTCGATGCAGGGCTCGGCAACCGCGTGGACGTCACCCGCGCCGCTGCGCAGGTCGACCTCGCCCGTGCAGCGCTGCCGCCCTTGCAGCGCAGGCACGACGCGTCGCAGTACGCACTGGCCGCGCTGCTTGGCCGTGTGCCCGGCGATATCCCCGAGGCCGCGAAAGGCTGCACGGCCGCGCCGCGGCCAGGCGCCCCCATTCCGGTCGGCGACGGCATGGCACTGCTGCGTCGCCGACCGGATATCCGCGAGGCGGAACGCAAGCTGGCCGCCGCGACCGCGCGCATCGGCGTCGCCACCGCGGCGCTCTATCCGAGCGTTTCGCTCGGTGCGAGCGCGGGAACCAATGGCCTGCTGGGCGACTATGGACAGGCTCCGGCGCGTTACTGGTCGATCGGTCCGCTGATCAGCTGGACGCTGCCCACGCGCTCGGCGCGCGAGCGCGTCGAGGTGGAGAAGGCGGGTGCGGACGTGGCGCTCGCCGCCTTCGACCAGGCGGTGGTCACGGCGTTGAAGGAAACCCAGACGGCACTGAGTGACTACGCGCACGCGCTGGACCGCGAAGAGACCTTGCGCCAGGCCTTGCAGGAAGCCAGCGTGGCTTCGAAGCAGGCGGCCGACCTCTACCATGCAGGCCGCACGCCTTACCTCAGTGCGCTCGATGCGGAGCGTACGCGCGTGGCGGCCGAGGCCGCGCTTACCGATGCGGAGTCCACGGCGTCCGATGCGCGCATCCGCCTGTTCTTCGCCCTTGGTGGCGGCTGGCAAGCGCATGGCTGAGGGTGTCGCAAGATATTGTCGTTTCGCCCGCGTGCGCTAAGTGCTACATCTATGCACGAGGGGGACGCTGGTCCGGGAGCCAGCATCACTTAAGGAACGAGACGATCCATGCACTACCTGATGCGAGTGGCGAAGGCGACGATGCTGGTCGCGCTGATCTTCGTGGGCACGGCCGCGCATGCCGATGACACCACCGACCACGTGACCGACAAGCAGCTTGCCGATGCGAAATGCGCCATCGGCATGGAGAAGTTCCTGCCGGGCGATTACTTCTATTGCCTTGGCGCGCAGAGCTACGGCCTCAACCGGTTCAAGGACGCGCAGCGTTTCTTCGAGCAGGCGGCGGGCTGGGCGAGCAAGCCCGCCCAGTACATCCTCGGCGTGATGGCATTGAACGGCGATCACCAGCCGATGAACCGACCGCTGGCGGCTGCATGGTTCAGCCTCGCCGCGGAACGCCACACGCCGCGTTTCACCGGCCCGAACGATGCACTCAAGGCGACGCTGAAGCCGGAAGAGCAACGCCGCGCCGAAGCGTACCTCGACCAGCTCAAGCGCACCTACGCGGACGCCGTGGCGGCGCCGCGTGCCGAAATGCGTTACCGCGACGGCATGGCCACGCTGAAGGACAAGGCCGGCGCAAGCTATTGCATGGCAGGATCGCAGGACTTCCGCGACCTGGCCGAAGGCCGTATGCCTGCGTCGTGCCCGCCGACGGAGCAGGTGGTGCAGTTCGTCGACAAGCAGGCGAATAACGTGTTCGAGGACTGGACCGGCCACGTGACCGTTGGGCCGTTGCAGGTCGCCCCATCCGGCGGCGTCGCGCATTGATCCATGCCGGACGTCGTCGCCAGGCCGGTCCCGGCGTGGCGACGGCCCCGGTGTTTCAATGCTCTTTCTTGCTGCCCGGTCGCGCAACGGCGTACATCTGCCAAGCCATCGCCTTGGCCAGCGCATGCGGGTCGTCGCCTTCGGTATAGAGGTCCATGTGCGCCTTGCCCGGCAGGAAGCGCACGTCCGCGTGCGCCTGCAGGCGGTCGAGCGTGTCCTTGAAACGATGCACGGCACCGTCGAGGTACCACGTGTCGTCCGTGCCGACGGCGATGTGGATCTTGCCGTCGAGGACCGGTTTCAGCCGGTCCCAGTGCGAGGCGACGTAGCTGGCGATGTCATAGTTGTCCACCCAGTAGTCGCGTACCACCGGATTGACCTCGCCGGTGGAGCGATCGAACAACGGCATCGGCGACCCATTCGGACCGCGTGGCGAGAAAACCCACTCGTAGGAAGAGAGCTGGCCACCGTACGGGCCAAGCACGGCTTCGAGGCGCGCGGCATCGGCGAACGAGCCCTCTTCTTCGAAATGCACGCGATCAATCGGCCACGGCGTGCCGTCGGGACGGCGATACATGTTCACGCTGGGCGCGTAGAGGTTCACGCCGGAAAAGTCGTGGAAGTCGACCGGATCCGGCGAGGTCGACCAGGTGCCGCCGAACATTTCGGCGTAGTGGGTCTGTAGCCACAGCGTGGCCCAGCCACCGGACGAATGGCCGGTCAGGAAGCGGCCGCTGGCGCGCCCATCCATCCGGTAGTGCGCCTCCAGCCACGGAATCAGCTCGGTGGTCAGCGCCTCGCCCCACGGTCCGTTGTTCACCGAATCGGCGAACTCATGCGTGCCGGCGGGGCTGGACTGGTCGAGGAAGACCCAGATCATCGGTGGCATGCTGCCCTGCTGCATGGCCAGGTGCACGTTGACCAGGTCATCCACCAGCGAATCTTCGTCGCCGCCGTACATGTGCGTGAAGTACACGGTGGGATAGGAGTCGTCCGGATGGTCGCGGTAGCCCGGTGGCAGCAACACCCATCCGCGCATGCTGATCGGCCGGCCCCAGAAGTCGGTCAGGGCTTCACTGGGGCGTTCGAGTTTCATGCTGTCGCGTTGCGCGAGCCTGGCATCCGCCTGCACCTCGTCGCTTTCCCAGTCGAGCACCCAGGGGCTCTTGTCCGCCTGCACGCTGGTGAGCTTCAGCACGGGCGGCGTGATGGCCGGCAGCGTCACCTCGGTGACCTTGCTGACCAGGTCGCCGCTGTCGCGCCCGCTGTAGTTGTAGTTGTGATCCTGGTCGAGCACGGCCTGGACGAGGTATTTGCCCGGCGGCAGGTGCGAGAAGCCAGTCGGGAAGGCGAGGGCATCGGTGTCGATCTCCACCTGCGCACCCGGCGCAAGGCGCGAGATCTCGCGGGCCGCGACGCCGCCCTTGCTGGGATGCCACGCATCGGCATCGACGCTGGTCACGCGTCGGCCCTTCGCCTCCGCCCGGGCCTGGCCGGCGGGCGTCACGAACACGAGCAGGCGGCCGGACACGGGACGCGTCGCCGGCTCATCGAGCTTCACGTGGAAGATCGGCGGCTTGCGCTCGGCTTGCCACACCAGCGCCGCGCGCACGGCCGCCGCGAGCACGACCACGCCGAGCAGGATGGCTGCCACCACCATCCAGGTCGTGGGGATGCGCGCGGGCTTGTGGGCTTGGGTATCCATGCTGGCTGCCGATGGTGGCGTGGCTGGGTGCACGGCCGCGTGAGTGGCGACGGGCCCGGCACATCTTCGCGCATTTCCCCGGCCCAGCCACGCATCGCAAGAGTTCGCGAGGCGACGGGAGACACAAGCCGCCCCATCGGCGAAGATAAGGCCATGCACCGTCACGCACCCCCCACCACCGGCCGCAGGATCGCGAGGAGCCGCCGGTTGCATGGATGAACCACGTTCGCCATCACGGAAGATCCTGGCCGTTTTCGCGACGGTGATCGGCCTGCTGACCATCGTCGCGCTGCTTATCCCGCGCTATACCGATCAGATCCAGGCGGCGGTCGGGCGCCCGGTCGTGCAACCGTTCGTCCCCGGCGTGGAGCTCTGGCTGAGCACGGCGGACCATCGGCTGAAGCTGGCCGCGCAGCCGGACGTGGCCATGGCGGAAAACGATGGGGCTCCCGCCGACATCGTCATCGACACCGATACGCGCTACCAGACCATGACGGGCTTCGGTGCGGCCATGACCGACTCGTCGGCCTGGCTGCTGCACAACAAGCTCGATGCCGGGCAACGCCAAGCCCTGTTGCAGGAACTGTACGGGCCGCCGCCGAACCTCGATTTCAACATGACCCGGGTGACGATCGGCGCATCGGACTTCTCGTTGAACCTCTACACGCTGGACGACATCCCGTTCGGCCAGACCGACCTGCCGCTGAAACGCTTCAACATGAGCGTCGCCCTGCGCGACGTCATCCCGATGATGCGCCAGGTGATGGCGATCCATCCGGACATGCTGGTGATCGCCTCCCCGTGGAGCGCACCGGCATGGATGAAGGACAGCGAGAACTTCATCGGTGGCCAGCTGCTGGAGGATTTCGAGAGTGCCTACGCGGACTACCTGATCCGGTTCGTCGATGTGTACGCGAAGCACGGGATCCCGGTGTTCGCGCTGACCCTGCAGAACGAGCCGAGGTTCACGCCGATCAGCTACCCGGCGATGATCATGACGGCGGAGACGCGTGCCCGCGTGATCGGCCGCTACCTCGGCCCGCGCCTCGCGAAGCGTACGCCACGCGTGCAGATCCTCGAATGGGACCACAACTGGAGCCATCCCGAGGAACCGTTGCACGTGCTGGCGGACCCGAAGGCGGAGCCCTACGTCGACGGCATCGCCTGGCATTGCTACGAGGGCAGCCAGTACGAGCAGGGGCGCGTGCATCGCGCCTATCCGCAGAAGGATACGTACATCACCGAGTGCTCGGGAGGCGACTGGCCGATCAGCATGAATGGCGAGTTGCTCTGGTTCTCGCGCAACCTGCTGGTGACCGGCATCCGCCAGTGGGCGCGCGGCGTCGTCTACTGGAACGTTGCGCTCGATGAGAACCACGGCCCGCATTTCGGTGGCTGTGCGCTATGCAAGGGCGTGGTCACCATCGACTCGCAGACGGGCGAGGTCACCCGCAACGATGAGTATTACGCGCTCGGCCATTTCAGCCGCTTCGTCCCGCCCGGTTCGTATCGCCTCAAGTCGACGGACACGGATGCCGACAAGGGCATCGCCAACGTCGCCTTCGAAAACGCGATCGATGGCTCGGTCGTGCTGGTGATGGTGAACATCCGCACCGAGCCGCGCGACGTGTCCGTCGCGGAAGGCACGCGCCGTTTCACCTACACCATGCCGCCGGAAAGCGTGGCGACCTTCGTCTGGAACGACGCGCTGGCCGCGGCATGGATCCGCCGTGCGCTGCACTGGCTGGACAGCCGGCGCCCGGCTATTTGAACGTCGCCAGCCAGCGCAGCAGGGCCTGGGACAGCTCGGTGCGCTGGTCGGAATAGGCGTGATCGGTGGGCAGGTGCAGGGTCGTGACCTGGCGGTCACCCGCCTTGCGCAGCGCATCTGCAAACGCGTCGTCCGCGGCGCCAAGCCCGTCGTCGGAAGTGATCACGAAGGCCGGCCGATCCTTCAGCGCGGCCACCTTCATGGGAAAGGCCCACGCGGCGCCGTGGTCGGCGAGCTCCGTCGCCAGGCTGGCCGGCGTGCATCCGGCCAGGGGTGCCATGCCTTCATTGGCCAGGCCCGCGGCCATCTTGCCGATCGCGTCCGTCCGCGAACCCTTCGCCTGCATCGCCGCATACATACCGCCGAAGTCGGCGGCCGAGATCATCGCGATGCCCTTGATCGCCGGATCCGCCGCGGCGCCCTGCACGGCCATGAAGCCACCCATGCTGTGGCCGACGAGGACGATGCGCGAGGTGTCCACGCGCAGGCGCTTCGCATTGTCCGGCTGGCGCAGGTATGCCACCGCCGCGGCGACGTCGTCGATGCTGTTGGCAAATGAGAAGGCACCCGGCGAGCCCCATGAGCCGCGGTAGTTGAAGTACATGACGTTCCACCCGGCCCGGCGCATGTCCTGCGCAAGGTCGAGGTTGCGTTCGTTACCGGGGAAGCCGTGCAGCAGCACCACGGTCGGGTGCGGACCCGTGCCGGCGGCAACGTAGACCAGGCCGTTGACCAGCGAGCCGTGGCTGGGAATCTGCATGCTCTCCATCGATGCCTTCGCCGTCGCAGGCGGCGCGAGCAGGCCAGCCTTCGCCGGTGCGTCGGCTGCGGGAAGGGCCTGCGCCGGCAGGGCCGATGTGAGCAGGAGCAGGCTGGCCGCAAGGCACGTCGACGCGAACGAATGCTTCATGGGATTCCCCTCGAATGAAAGGCCGGCCGATGGCACGGCACCAGCGCACTCTAGGTGCGGCCGGGGATCGTCGCAAGCCACGTATTCGCCGTGCGCGGAGCTGCCCTTGGCGACCAGGCGATGTTCGCGCGTACCGCGCCATCCGGATGGGTCATGGCCTGCTCTCCTGGGATTTGCGCAAGGTAGCCGTCGATGCTTCGCCAGCGATGTAGCGCTCGACCAGTTCGTTGGCCATGTCGGCGGCGAATCCAGCGGGAACGACGGATCGGGCATTGCTCGCCAGGACGAACGCGCCTTCGATGAAGGCGAGCAACGCCGCGGCGAATGCATCCAGCTTGCGCACGCGCTTTGCGCGTTCCACGAGGCATGCCCTGAGCAACTTGCGGATAAGTGAAAGCTCGGCGGTGGCGACGCGCTGGTAAACCTCGCGCACATCCGGGTCGCGCACGGCTTCCGCGCCGATCATCACCCACGCTGCCACGGCGTCGGGGTTGGCGTCGGCACCGTAGGCAAGGCGGGCGTCGATGTAGGCGCGCAGGCGGTCATGCGCGGTGGCCGCCGTTATCGCGCGCGACTGGAAGCGGGTCGACGCATAAGCGGTCAGCTGCTCGACCAGCGCGACGAGGATCTCCCGCTTGTCGTGGAAGTGGTAGTGGACCAGCCCCGGCGCGAGCCCGGCGGCTTTCGCGATCGCCTGGATCGTGGCGCCGGTGTAACCCTGCGCGGCCATCGCCTTGAGCAGCCCGTCGACGATCTGCTGGCGGCGAAGCTCGGTGTTCGGTTTACGCGGCATGGCTGGCCCTCCTTTAAATTGGTTATACACCCAAATAACGCTTGCTCGCCAGCCCGGAGAGGCGTAGGTTCGCTATTAATTGGATGGTCGACCAATAATAGGAGGCGGCATGGACGAAGGTTGCGAAACATCGATCCCGACGTTCGGGCACACGCCGCGCGAGGAAGCCCGGCGTGCCATTGAGCACCCGCTGCCCCGGTCGCTGGGCGCCTGCGCGGTCATCCACGGGTTTCTTTCGCCTGCCGAATGCGACGCGCTGGTCGCCAGGGCCGAAGCGCGCGGGTTCGAATCGGCCGAGCGTGATTACCCACCGTCCTACCGGAACAACGACCGCCAGGTCATCGACGATCCCGAGCTGGCGGCATGGCTGATGCGTCGGCTTGCTGAGCTGGCCGACGGGGCGATCGAACCGATGCTGCCGCAGGATATACGGGACAATTGGCGATTGAAGGGCATCAACGAGAGGCTCCGCCTGTGCCGGTACCGGCCCGGGCAGCAGTTCCGGATCCATCAGGACGGGGTCCATCACCGTGGCCACGGCTGTCGCTCCATGCTCACGTTCATGGTCTACCTCACGGACGGCGACGCCTTCGAGGGCGGCGATACGCTGTTCTATGCGGCCGGACCCTCGAACGGCCAGGACGTCGTCGCGCGCCTTCGTCCGCGGATCGGCAGCCTGATCCTGTTCGACCATGGCATCTGGCACGCGGGTGAGGCACTGACGCGCGGCGTGAAGCATGTGCTGCGCAGCGACCTGCTCTTCGAGCGGGCCGGGGCGAGTGGCGAATGCCCGGGCGTGACACCACACCACCTGGGCTACATCTGGACGCTCGCCGCGCTCCAAGACGGCCGGCTGGCCAGCGGCGGCCGCGACGGGCGTATTCGCCTGTGGCATGGCGACGGATCCCATTCGGCGACGCTCGCTGGGCACGACCAGTCCGTGCTGGGTCTCTGCGAGGCCCAGCCAGGCGTGCTTGCTTCCGTGTCTCGCGATCGCAGGCTACGCGTATGGGATGTCGAGTCGGGCCGGTGCCTCCGGACGGAAGTGGCGCACGAGGCCGCCGCGCTGTCGATCGCGCGGGTGACGCCGCAGGTGTTGGCGACGGGCGGGGCGGATCACCGGGTCCAGCTCTGGTCCGTTGCCGGCGATCGCTTGCGAACGCTCGCTGGACACCAGGGATGGGTCTGGGGCGTGGCAAGCCTCGGTGACCACGCGGTGGCGAGCGCATCGGAGGATGGCTCGCTGCGTCTCTGGGACCTGGATAGCGGCGAGTGCATCGCGCAGCGAACACTTGGAAATCCGTTGCGGACGGTGCACGCCGTTCCGAAGCCGGGCAAACCGGGCGATTACGATGTCGCCGTCGGCGACGAAAGCGGCGGCGTGACGCTCTGGCGCATGGAAGGCGGCGCGATGTCGCTGGCGGGGGCGTTCAAGGCCCACTCCGCCGCCGTGCGGCGGGTTCGCTTCATGCGCGATGGAAGCCTGGCCACGTGTGGCGAGGACAATGCGCTGCGTCTCTGGCACATCCCGTCGATGGTGTTGCGCAACGAGCACGTGCTCGGCAACTTCGTGACCGATGTTGCCGAGCTGTGTGATGGTCGTCGCGTGAGTTGTGGCTACGGCGGCGAGCTTGCCTTCGGCTGAGGCGGCGCCGGTGCGACGCGGACCAGCTTCATCGGCGGGCCGCCTTCGACGAAGACGATGCTCGAGAAATCAGGGGCGAACTCCGCCGTGACGCCCAGGGAATCGGAACGGAAGCGCCTGGGTGACAGGGCGACCAGGTGCTCGGGGGACGGGCCCCCGGCGCTGGCGTAGAGGCCGTCCGGGCGCGCCTCGATCGTCACGTCCAGGCCGCCACCCACGAAGCGCCCGGCAGCCCTGGAAAGCTCGGCGAGCGACAGGTGTTGCGGCTCGACCGCCGGTACCGCCATGCCCGTCCAGCCGTAGTCGGTGGCGACGGCCCGCACCACTTCATCCATCAGTCCACGGCCCTGGCTGGTGTTGCTCAGCACGACGATGCCTTCGCCCTTGCCCGCGTAGCCGATCATCAGGGTGCGGAACCCGCGGTTGATGCCGTCGTGGGTAAAGCGCGTCGGCGCATCCGGGTACAGGGCGACGCCCAGGCCCCAGTTGTCCTTCACCGGGGTCAGCATCTGCCGCGCCATGGCGGGCGAGATACGATGCCCGGCCGCGCCCGCGGCCGCGGCCTGGATATCGATCACCACGCGGGCTAGGTCGCTGGCGGTGGTCCATAAGCCCGCCGGCGCGAGTTCGGGGTCGACTTCGTAGTTGCCCGGGATCGCGGCGCCGTTTTCATAACCGAACGCCATGTTGGCGAGGATGGCGGGTGACGGCGGTTGGGCGAACGCGCTGCGGGTCATGCCGAGCGGGCCGAGCACCTCGCGCTGGGCCAGTGCCTCGAACGGCTGGCCGCTCGCATCGGCGAGCGCTAGTTGCGCCACCACGTAGCCGCCGCCGGAGTATTCGAACTGGGCGCCAGCCGGCAGGATGCTGCGTACGGGGCCGCTGGTACTCGGCGGCACGCCATCGAGGATCTGCACGGTGGTAGGAAGCGGGACACCCGGCAGGTACCCGTTGAAGCCATGTACGCCCAGCCCAGCGGTGTGGCTCAGCAGCTGGCGCAGGGTGACCCCGTTGGGTGCCAGCTTCGGA
This sequence comes from Bacillus sp. NP157, assembly GCA_018889975.1. Lineage (NCBI taxonomy): Bacteria > Bacillati > Bacillota > Bacilli > Caryophanales > Bacillaceae > Bacillus > Bacillus sp. NP157. The sequence continues at coordinate 3,616,694 of CP076546.1, read as the reverse complement.
TCCTTCGGCAGCTGCCACGAGCGCAACGCATCGTTGATGTCTTTGTCCAGGCCGATCGTGCCCTGTTCGACCAGCCGCAGGGCGAGCAGCGCCGTCACGGTCTTGCTGATCGATGCCGCCTGGAACGCGGTATCCGGTGTCACCGGCGCACACGTCGCGACGTCGCGCACGCCCCATCCCCGGGCCCAATCCAGCTTGCCCTTGTGGATCACTGCCACGCTGATGCCGGGCACGCCGTATCGCTGCATGTGGTCGGCCAGCGTCGACGGCTTCTCACCGTGGCCCAGCACGGCCGGCAGCATATGTGACTCGACATAGCGCGTGTGCGCATTGCTCGGGCCACCTGCCGTTTCGGCCGGCGCAGGGCAACCCGCCTTCTGCGCGAAAACCGGCATGGTCGCGCCGGCAACGAGCACGGCGGTGCCCTGCAAAATGAATCGTTTGATCCTTCGCATCGGTCGTTCCCTCTGGTTGATGGCTTGCCCGCGCTACTGGCGACGCATGATCGAGCTGACGATCAGGCCCTTCTTGTCGAGCTGGATGAACACCTGTTCCGCGCCGTGCGCGTGCTGCACGTCGTAGATGTCCCAGCCATAGTTCGTGACACCCTCGAAGCGATACGACTCCACCGGACCAAGCTGGGCGTAGTAGCCGCGCAGCGACGCATGGTCGACGGGCGGGCTCGTCGAGTAGGGCGACGTCAGCGACGGGTCGTCGGTATTGGACAGGACCTGGCGGAGTGCACGTTCGCTATCGGGGTACGCGGCCTGGGCCTTGACCCTTGCCGCCAGGTCGCGGCGAACCTGGGATGCGGTCGCGTCATCCACGCGATGTGCCGTCGCCGCGGGCCAGTTGTGGATGTACACGTCCATGGTGCTGCCCTGGCCACTGGCGCCTTTGCTGAACTTCAGCCGGGCGTCGAGGCTCGGAATCGCGAACTCGCTATCGCTGAGCGTGGGCGCATCGATCGTGCCCTGGGCCATGAACTGGCCGATCGGCGTGACGGTCAGCCCATCGCCCTTTCGTGCGACGGTCACCAGCGAGTAATCGCTGAGCTGGTATTCGCCGGCGTAGGCATCGAGCAGCGCAGGATCGATCGCCATCGTGCCGTTCGCCGCCGCGGTAGCGCGGGCGGGTGGCGTGACCTGCGCGGCGAACACCGCCATGCCGAGCGCGACGCTGACCAGGACGAAAGCGAACGCACCAGCCAACTTCTTCGGTTTCATCAGCATGATCCTTATCCTCTGTTCGAGAAAAGACTTCGACTCCGACATGGCGGTGACCGACCCGATGAACTCGGACTGGTTTTGCCCGACCTGGATCAGCGTCTCGCAGTATTCGCCCAGGTCGCCGCCGCCTTTGAGCACCCGGGCGTCGCAGTCCACCTCGATCGCCCGGCGAAGGCGATGGAACTGCCACCACAGCAAGGGATTCCATGGCATGGCCACCAGCAAGGCCAGGGCCGCGACGACGAGTAGTGGATCCCGTGCCTGCAGGTGCGACTGCTCGTGCGCCATGACGTAGCGTTGCTGGGCGGGCGACTCCTGCATGACCCACGCCGGGACGACGATCCGCGAATGGATCAGGCCGACGACGGCCGGGCCCACCCGATCGGAGACCAGTACGGGGACATCGCACAGCTGCCCGTGGGTCCACTGCCGCTTGCGTCGTTGGAACAACGCGGTGCCCATGCCCACGAACAACAGCAGGGTGAACGAACTCGCCATCCACGTATCCGCGAGGATCGCGTCGACCGTCGTGGATGACGTGTACGCCTTCGTGCCGCTCCAGTCGATCACGCGCGAGGCGAGGGGTATCGAGGTCGTCTCACGCAACGCGAGTGGCGCGCTGGGTGCCGTGGAGCCGTGCGGTCCGGGAATCGCGATCGACACCGTGGCCATGACCACCGGAAGGAGCAGGGAGGCTGCGCTGGCCACCAGCCACGGCCAGCGCGTGGGCCGCTGGCCGGCCTTGGCCGCCTGCTCGGCGAGGAGGGCCGCCGCACTGATCGCGAGCGCGACCAGCAAGGCGTAGATCATCCAGGCGAGCATCACGGCTTCTCCTTGCCGGTCCCCTCGGAAAGCAACCTGCGCATGCGCGCGATCTGCTCTTTGCTGAGCTTCTGCTCCGACACCAGGTGGGTGAGCAGCAGCTCGGTGGAACCCTTGAAAAGCTTGTCCGTCAGGTGCTGGAGGGCGTTCTTGCGCGCCACCTGTTGCTTCACGCTGGCGAAATAGCGATGCCCGCGCCCTTCTTCCTCGTAGCCGACGTAGCCCTTCGCTTGCAGGGTACGCAGCACGGTAAGCACGGTCGTGTACGCGAGCTTGTCGGTGAGGCGTTCGCGGACGTCGGAGACAAGCGAAGGGCCGTGTTCCCACAGCACCTGCATGATGTCCGCCTCGCGGTCGGTGAGCGAGATCTTCATAGGTGGACCCCGGCTTCTATCTACTAGAGATGTAGTAGATATAGGCCGGGGTGCCACGCTTGTCAACTACATCTTTAGTAGATGATCAGCCCAGCGGCCGGACCCAGATATTGCGGAAGCTAATCGGCTGCGAATGGTCGCCGTGCGCCTGCAGCTTGATCGGGGCATCGGTGTAGGCCTTGTACTTCGGCTTGCCGATGTAGAAGGTTTCGCCGGTGAGTTCGGTGTGGTTCTGCACGAGCACGCCGTTGTGGAACAGCGTGACATAGGCCGGGGTCTTCACCGAGCCATCGGCAGCAAAGACCGGTGCGGTCCAGATGACGTCGTAGGTTTGCCATTCGCCCGGATGCCGCGCGGCATTCACCAGCGGCGCCGCCTGCTTGTAGATGCTGGCGGCCTGGCCATTGACGTAGGTCTTGTTCTCGAACGAGTCCATGATCTGGATTTCGTAGCCTTCGTCGCCGGGACCGGTGGATGCAAGGAAAAGGCCGCTGTTGCCGCGCGCCTGGCCTTCGCCGGTGATGTCCTTCGGGATCTGCCACTCCAGGTGCAGCTGGTAATTACGGAAGTGCTGGCGGGTCTGGATGTTGCCCGCGGTCTTCTCGACCGTGACCACGCCGTCGTGCACTTTCCACAACGCGGGCGAATGATCCTTGGACGCTTCCCATCCAGCCAGGTCGCGACCGTCGAAAAGCACGACCGCATCGGACGGCGGTGCGCCGTCCTTCGCCGCGGGCGTGACGATTTTCGGTACGGGCTCCCATTGTTCGGTCGCCTTCGGGTCGTCCTGTGCCGACGCGCAGGACGGGCCGATGATCGCAAGGGTGAGCAGGGCTGCGGAGGTCAGGTGCTTCATGGGGATTCCTGGATAGGGGTCAGACAACGCACGTCCTGAAGGCTTCGGCGAACGAATCGAACGGATCCGCGCGTGTCGGCATGAACTCATGCGCGAGGAAGCCCTTGTAATTCAGGTCGGCGATCGCCGTGGCAACAGCGCGGTAGTTCAGTTCCTGGCTGCCGTCGATCTCGTGGCGACCGGGGACGCCGCCGGTATGGAAATGGCCGATCCACTGGATGTTGTCGCGGATGGTGCGGATCACGTCGCCTTCCATGATCTGCATGTGATAGATGTCGTAGAGCAGCTTGACGTTGGGCGAGCCGAGGCCCTTGGTCACCGCCACGCCGAACGCGGTGTGGTCACCCTGGTAGCCGTGGTGGTCCACCTTGCTGTTGAGCAGCTCAAGGCACAGCGTGACGCCGTTCTCCGCCGCGTACGGTGCGATCTTCGAAAGGCCCGCGATGCAGTTGGCGATGGCACGCTGGTCGTCGATGCCGGCCTTGCGATTGCCGAACATCGTGATGATGTTGGTCACGCCGGCGCGCTTCGCCAGCGGGATCGTCGCTTCGATCTCCTTGATCAGCGTGGCGTGGTTGGCCGGGTCGTTGAAACCCATTTCGATGAAGTTGTCGCGCTTCGACGGATAGCCCATCGATACCGCGAGGCCCTGGTCCTGCACGATCGACCACTCGTCCGTATAGAGCAGGTCGACACCGGCGAAACCGATCGCCTTCAGCCGTTTGCACAGCTCGGGAAGCGGCGCTTTCGAGGTCCAGCGGCTCAGCGATTGCCTGAGCCGTCCACCGGTGGCCGGCGGCGTGGCCGGGGCGGTCGCCGTCCCCGCGACAGTGCTGGCCGAGGCGAGCAAGGGTGAAGCCCCGGCCATCGCCGCGGCGGCGGCGAGGCCGCCCAGCATGCGGCGGCGGCCGGTGTCGGTCGTATCGTCCGGTTTACTCATTCGAGGCCCAGTACCTGGCGGTTGAACGTGCGATCGCTGCCGGTCGACGCGAAATCGTCGAACGCACGGCCAGTGACCTTGATGATGTGGTCGCGGATGAAGGGCGCGCCTTCCGCAGCGCCCTGTTGCGCATCCTTGATGCAGCACTCCCATTCGAGCACGGCCCAGCCTGGGTAGTCGTACTGGGCAAGCTTGCTGAAGATCGCGCCGAAGTCGATCTGTCCGTCGCCCAGCGAACGGAACCGGCCGGGGCGGTCGATCCAGTCCTGGTAACCGCCGTAGACGCCGGAACGCCCATTGGGCCGGAACTCGGCGTCCTTCACGTGGAAGGCGCGGATGCGCTGGTGGTAGTTGTCGATGAACTGCAGGTAGTCCATCTGCTGCAACACCATGTGGCTCGGATCGAACAGGATGTTCGCGCGCGGATGGTGGTCGACCGCATCGAGGAAGCGCTCGAAAGTGGCGCCGTCGTGCAGGTCTTCGCCTGGGTGCAACTCGTAGCAGAGGTCCACGCCGGCGTCGTCGAACGCGTCGAGGATCGGCTTCCAGCGCCGGCCGAGTTCCGCGAACGCTTCGTCGACCAGGCCTGCCGGGCGCTGCGGCCACGGATAGAACAGTTGCCAGGCCAGTGCGCCGGAGAAGGTCGCGTGTGCCGACAGGCCGAGGTTCTGGCTCGCCTTCGCACCCAGCTTGACTTGCTCCACCGCCCAGGCCTGGCGCTCCTGCGGACGACCGCGCAGGGCTTCCGGTGCGAAGCCATCGAACAGCCGGTCGTAGGCGGGATGCGATGCGACCAGCTGTCCCTGCAAGTGGGTGGACAGCTCGGTCACGGCCAGCCCGTGTTCGGCGAGCATGCCGGCGATGTCGTCGCAATACGCCTTGCTCGCCGCGGCCTGCTCGAGGTCGAACAGGCGACGGTCGTTGGACGGGATCTGTATGCCGACGAAGCCGAGCGACGATGCCCAGCGGGCGATGGCCGGCAGCGAGTTGAACGGCGCCTCGTCCGATGCGAACTGGGCGAGGAAGATGCCTGGACCCTTGAGTGTCTTCATGTCAGATCTTCAGCGAAGCCTCTTCGGCCCAGGCACGGCCATTGCCAGCCTTGGACAGCGGGATATCGGCCTTCCATCCGGCGGGCACGGGGTCGTACTGCAGCACCTGCGTACAGCCTGGCTGCGACAGGAAGAAGCCCAGCATCGTCAGCTTCTTGCTCATGAGCACGAAGTCGGCGGCCGGCGGCATGGTGCCGCCATGGGGCACGGCGAGTGCCTCGGCATGCAGCCGGCCGACCAGCGCTTTCTGCTGGGCACTGTCGAGCTGCAGGAACGGCTTGCCGCCCGCCTTGTCGAACGCGGCCATGGCGGTGAGGTAACGGGTCTGCTCTTCCTTCGTGTAGGCGGCCTTGAACAGCTGGTCGATGAACAGGGGAACGCCCGCATCGACCGCGCCCGGCGTATCCGTGCGCGGGATCACGATGTCCGATACGGCGCCGACCAGGCTGTATTGCGCAGGCTGGAAGAATTCCGGTTTGGCCTGCGGCGCCTGCGAGGCGGCGTGCGCGTCGAACACCGCCAGCAGCGAGGGGCCCGCGAGGGCACCGACGGCCAGCACGGACATGCTTTTCAACCATTCGCGACGATTCATGGCTTCGATCCTCAGATATTGCCGCGCTTGAGTTCTTCCACGGCGTAGCTGGCCGCGCGTGCGGTCAGTGCCATGTAAGTGAGGGACGGGTTCTGGCAGCCGGACGATGCCATGGCCGAACCGTCGGTCACGAAGACGTTCTTGCAGGCATGCATCTGGTTGAAGCCATTGAGCACCGAGGTCTTCGGGTCGCGGCCCATGCGCGCGGTACCCATTTCATGGATGCCGGCGCCGACGTTGGCATTCATCGTGAAGGAGCTGACGTCGCTATAGCCCGCGCCCGACAGCATCTCCATGGCGTCCTCGATGATCGCCTTGCCGATCATCTTTTCGTTTTCCTGGTGCGCGGCATCGAAGTTCAGCACGGGCATGCCGTACTTGTCCTTGTGGTTGCGGTCCAGGCTCACGAAGTTCTTGTGCGAGGGTAGCATCTCGCCGAAGCCCATCATCGAGACATACCAGGGGCCCGGCTCCTGCGCCGCTTCCTTCAGTTCCGCGCCGAGGGCATGCTGTTCGACCAGGCGGGTCCAGTCCTGGCGGCCTGCGCCACCCTGGAAACCGAAGCCGCGCAGGTACTTCTGCTTGTCGGTGCCGACGTTGCGGTAACGCGGGATATAGAAGCCGGTGGGGCGTCGGCCGGAGTAGTAACGGTCCAGGTGGCCTTCGACCATGGCGCGCGCGCCCGTGCCGAACGTATGGTCCATGATGTTGTGGCCGAGCTCGCCGCTGTCGTTGCCGAAGCCGTTCGGGAAGCGCGTCGAGGTGGAGTTCATCAGGATGTGCGCAGTGCCGAAGGTCGACGCGCACATGAAGATCACCTTGGCGAAGTACTCGGTCTGGTGGCCGGTCTCGGCATCCAGCACACGAACGCCGGTGGCCTTGCCTTTGTCGTTGTCATAGATCAGTTCGTACACGATGGCATTGGTCACCATCGTCATGTTGCCCGTGCGCTCGGCCGAGGGCAGGGTGGACGAGTTGCTGCTGAAGTAGCCGCCGAACGGACAGCCGCGCATGCACAGGTTGCGATACTGGCAGGTGCCGCGCTGCGGGCTCTGGTCGTGCTTGAGCGGCGCCGAGAGATTGGCGGTGCGGCCGATGATCAGCTTGCGGTTGAACTTGCTGTCCAGCTTGCCCTGGAAGTCCTTCTCGACGCAGTTCAGATCCATGGGCGGCAGGTAGTTGCCGTCCGGCAACTGGGCCAGGTGATCGTTATTGCCGCTGACACCGATGAAATGCTCGACCTTGTCGTACCACGGCGCGATGTCCGCGTAGCGGATCGGCCAGTCCACGCCGACGCCTTCCTTGCCGTTCGCTTCGAAATCCATCTCGCTCAGGCGATAGCTCTGCCGGCCCCACATCAGCGAACGGCCACCGACGTGGTAACCGCGGAACCAGTCGAAGGGCTTGGTTTCTTCGTAGGGATTGTCGATGTCGTCGGCGAACCAGTGCTTGGTCGACTGGGTGATGCCATAGAACGACGGGCGCGTGTGCTTCGGCCAGCGGGCGATGTCGGCCTGGGTGGGCGCATCGCCGTAGGGAAGCTCCCAAGGTGCCTTCATGGCGGTGGGGTAGTCCAGGTGCTTGACCATCGGGCCGCGGTCCAGCACGAGGGTCTTCAGCCCCTTCTCGGTGAGTTCCTTGGCCGCCCAGCCACCGCTGACGCCGGTGCCGACGACGATCGCATCGTATGTGTTCGTTTCCATGCCTATCCCTTCAGCGCAGCGGGCGCAGGTAGTCGAAGTCGACGCGCGCGGCGTCAAGCGGGCTCATGCGGGCGTACGGGCCTTCCTGCTCCACGAAGCAGTGCTTCAGTCCGGAGCTATCGGCAGCCGCCATGATCGGTTTGTAGTCGAGCGTGCCGCGGCCGAGTTCGGCGCCGGGATAATCCGCGGCGTTGCCGGGCAGGAAATCCTTCGCATGCATCAGCGGGATGCGGCCCGGGTTGGCCTTGAAGTAGTCGACCGGGTTCTTGCCGCCGGCGTGGACCCAGCCGCAGTCGAGCTCGAACTGCACGAGCTTGTGGTCGGTTTCCGCGAGCAGCACGTCGTAGAAGGTCTTGCCGCCACCCACGTCGGTGAACTCGGCATGGTGGTTGTGGTACGCGTACTGCAGGCCGGCCTTGCTGGCCTTCTCACCGAGGCGGTTGGCGTAGGCGGCCGTGCGCTTCGCGTCGTCGAGCGTGTAGGTGACCTCGCCCGAGCCGTGCACTTCCTTCTGCATGATCCCCGGCAGCATGCTGCTGACGATGTACTTCGCGCCCAGCGTGTGCGCGGCACCGATGCCGGCGTCGAAGCCAAGGCTGTCGAAGTGCATGCTCGGGCAGGCCAGGCCGGCTTCCTTCAGTTGATCGCGCAGGGTCTCCGCCGTACTCGTGATGATCGCCTCGATCTCCGTATAACCGATCGACTTGAGTGTCTTGAGCGTGCCCTTCGGATCGGCGTTGTACGCGTCGAGCACCATGTAGAGCTGGATGCCCATGCCCTTGCCCTTCGTGGCGGCGGCCAGCAGCTTGCCCGGCGCGCCGAGGCCGAGCCCCAGCGCGGTGCCACACAGCGCGGAGCGCGCGAGGAATTGCCTGCGATTCATCATGGACAGTGGTTCCGTAAATCAGTGGGTGCCGGCGACGGCAGTGGCGGCAGCGGCCCTGCGATCCTTGAACAGGACGACGAAGAGGACGAAGACGAAGGCGGCGAAGGCCCCGGCGACGGTCCAGATGCCGTGCCAGTCGTGCGTGCCGTCGCTGCGCGTATAGGTCTCGACCACCACGCCGGAGAGCCACGAGCCAACGAACATGCCCAGGCCATAGGTGAGGAAGGTGATGAGCCCCTGCGTGGCCGCGCGCAACGCGGGCGGCGCCTCGCGGTCGATGTAGATCTGGCCCACCACGAAGAAGAAGTCGAAGCAGACGCCATGCAACACGATGCCGAGCCAGAGCATCCACATCAGGTCGGTGCTGCCGCCGAAGGCGAACATGCCGTAGCGGACCACCCAGGCGAGCATGCCGACGGCGAGCATCCACTTCACGCCGAGGCGGCGGAAGAACCAGGGGATGAGCAGCATGAAGAACAGCTCGGACATTTGCCCGCCGGTCATCTTGCCGGCGGCATTGACCACGCCCACCTCGTTGAGGAACAGGTTGGTGAACGCGTAGTAGAACTGCAACGGGATGCAGATCAGGAACGAGGCCAGCGCGAACACGGCCATCGAGCGCTCACGGAGCAGGTGCAGCGATTCCAGCGGCAGTGCATGGCGCAGCTCGAAGCGCGTGTTGCGCGCCAGCGGCGGCGTCGGCGGCAGGGTGAAGCAGTAGCCGGCCATCACGACCGACAGGCCGGCCGCCAGCAGCAGCGGCGACGCAGAGGCTTCCACGCCCCACGCGCCGACCACCAGGCCGACGAGGATCCAGCCGATGCTGCCGAACACGCGGATGGCGCCGAATTCTTCCTGCGGATCCTTGATGTGGCGCATGGCGAGCGAGGCCGTAAGCGCCAGGGTCGGCATGTAGCAGAGGCTGTAAGCCAGCAGCGGTGCATAGACCATCGCGAAGGTGGTCTGTTGCGCGGCGACCGCCAGCAGGACGGCGCCAAGCAGGTGCAACAGCGTCAACACGCGGCGCGTGTCGAACAGGCGATCGGCGAGCAGGCCCACGAATAGTGGCGAGATGATCGCGCCGATCGCGGTGGTGCCGGCGACGGCACCGATCTCGGTGCCGGTGAAATGCAGCGTCTTGCCGAGCCAGGTGCCGACCGTGACGTACCACGCGCCCCAGATCCCGAACTCAAACAGCATCATCACTCTAAGGCGCCATTTCATCCGCGTTTCCTCTTGGTTCGGGTGGGTTCGAGAGGATCCTCGACCGTCTGCCATGCGCCACCGGCGGCATGGCTCTTGAGCATCGCGTCGACCAGCAGGCTGTTCCGGTAGCCGTCGGCGAACGTGGGTAGTGCGATGGGTTTCGCCTTCGGCTTCGCGCCCGCGTGGATCCACGCGTAGGCGTCGGCGATCACGTTGCGGAAGGCGTCGGCCCAGGCTTCGGGATGGCCAGCGGGCAGGTGGGCATACGGCTGCGCGGACGGATCCAGCTGGGCGGGGTCACGGGTGATCACCGTGTTCGCCTTGTCGTGGCGGCCCAGCCAGAGCTCGTTGGGCTGTTCCTGGCGCCATGCCAGCGACCCTTCGCGCCCGTTGACCTCCAGCCGGAGGTCGTTCTTGTGGCCGGGGAGCACCTGGCCGACGGTGACGCAGCCGCGCGCACCATTGTCGAAACGAAGCAGCACGCTGGCGAGGTCTTCGCTGGTGATCCTGTGCTTCTTGCCGGCGCCCTTGCCCTTGCCGGCGAAGGCCTTCGCCGAGGTGTCGGCCGCTTCGCGCACGGGCACCACGGTATGCAGGTCGGCCAGCACTTCGGTGATCCGCGCGCCGGTCACGTGTTCGGCCAGGTCGCACCAGTGCGAGCCGATGTCGCCGAGCGCGGAGCTGGCGCCGCCCTTCGCCGGGTCGAGACGCCAGGTGTAGGCGTGCTCGTCGGTGAGCCAGTCCTGCAGGTAACAGCCGTGCACGAACACGCCCTTGCCGATCTTCCCCTTCGCGATCATCGCGCGTGCCTGTTGCACGAGCGGATAGCCGCGGTAGTTGAAGGTCACGACATGGGCCAGGTTCGCTTCGCGCGCGGCCTCGTAGAGTTCGCGCGCTTCCTCCATCGTGGCCGCCAGCGGCTTGTCGGAGATGACGTGCTTGCCGGCACGCAGCGCCGCGAGGGTCACTTCGCGATGCAGGTGGTTCGGGGTGGTGTTGTGCACGACGTGCACCGCGGGGTCGGCGAGGAGGTCGCGGTAGCCTGCGTAGGCCTTGTCGACGTTCAGCTCACGGGCCCGCCGGGTCGCGGACTCGAGGCTGGAGCCGGCGATGCCGACGATGTCGACGTTGCCGAGCCGGCGCACGGCATCCAGGTGATGCGCGGCGATGAAGCCCGGGCCCACGAGTCCCATGCCGAGCCTCATCGGTCGGCGATCCTGGCGCTTGTCGATATCGACTGGCTAGCCATGTCTTCCCCCGGAGGCGTCGATGCCACCGAAAATGTATTCGATTACATCCGCGCGCTGGATCGGCCGGAGGGCCTTCCATGTGCGTGGAATGGGCAGTTTCCCCGGGCGGCCTGCGGGTAGGGCGCCCTGAACATGCCAAGATATGTATCAGATGGGTGAAGAGACCTGCAACGATTTTATGTAATCCATTACATTGCAGTGCATCATTCGGAGGGCGTCGCCAGCGGGCATCGCCCAGGGCGCCACGGGCAGGCAAAGGGATGGAAAACACGTGAGTACCGAGGAATCAGGACGAAAGCGAAAAGGCGGCAAGGGCGCGCGCGCCGATGTTGCGCCGCAGCCTTCGCGCGTACACACGGTGAAAGAGATTGCCGCCATCGCAAAAGTTTCAGTGGCAACTGTTTCGCGTGCGCTGCAGCGTCCGGAGATCGTCAGCGAGGAAACCCGCCTGCGCATCCACGAGGTGGTCAAGCGCCTCGGCTACACGCCCAACGCGCTGGCGCGCAACCTGCGCACGGCGCGGACCCGGCTGATCGTCGCGCTGCTGCCCGACATCGCCAACCCGTTCTTCTCCGAAGTGATCCGTGGCATCGAGCAGGTCGCTTACGAGAAGGGCTATTCGGTGTTGCTCGGCGAAACGCAGAGCAACCTCGTGCGTGAGCAGGCGTACGCCGACATGGTCGCGGCGCGCCAGGCCGACGGCATCATCACCATGTCGCACCGAGTGCCGGCGATCCCCCTCCAGGGCCGGCTGCCCGTGGTCAACGCCTGCGAATACGTCAAGGACAGCGCGATCTCCAGCGTCTATGTCGACAACGTCGCCGCGGCAGCGTCGGCGGTGGACTACCTCGTTACCCTGGGACACCGCGAGATCGCCTTCATCGCCGGGCCTTCGTCGAGTCCGATCTGCGTCGACCGCGAGCAGGGTTACCACCTGGCGCTACGGCGCGCCAAGATCGCCCTCGACCCGGCACTCACCGCCGTCGGCGACTTCTCCATCGAGGCGGGCGAACGCGCGATCGAGATGCTGCTGATGCAGGGCAAGGCGTTCAGCGCGGTGTTCTGCTCCAACGACGAGATGGCCATCGGTGCGATGCGCGCGCTGGCCTCGCACGGACGGCGCATCCCGGAGGATGTCTCCGTCGTCGGCTTCGACGACATTCGTTTCTCTCGCTACACCTCGCCGCCGTTGACCACCGTCTCCCAGCCGAAGACCGCGCTGGGCCGCGAAGCGATGACGATGCTGATCGAGATCCTCAACGACCCCGAGGTGCCGCCGCGCAAGCGGGTACTGTCGGCCGAGCTGGTGGTGCGCGGGTCGACCGGGCCAGCGCAAGCGCGCTGACCGGGGCCGCCTGCTTCAGCGGGCGGGCAAGCGTCCGCTCCGCAATGGGTCGAGAAGTCCCTTCAGGCCGTTGTGGTCGAGCTCGAGCGACAAGGCGAGCAGGGTGCCCAATTGCCCCGGCGGAAAGCCCTTCCGGGCGTACCAGGCAAGGTAGGCACCCGGAAGGTCGGCGATAAGGCGGCCTTTGTACTTGCCGTAGGGCATGGCAACCGTCACCAGGCGCTGCAGGTCCTCGGGGTTCAGAGCGTCCAGCCCTGCCGGTATTCGCGGCGCAGGAATTGGTTGGCATCGGGCAGGTTGGTGATGCGCATGTTCTGCGCGTCGTAGTCGATGCGGCCACCGGCACGCAGCGACACGACGCCCAGCAGCATCACCTCGGTCAGCCGCGCGGCATACGAGAACGGCGAGGTGGTTTCGCCCTTGCCCTTGCAGGCATCGACCCAGTTCATCTCGTGCGAGGTCTTGATGCGCGCGAACTTCTGCGCCGGCGTGCCGACCGACTCATGCAAGGATTCCGGCAGCAGGCGCGGATTGTCGCCGTAGGTCTCGTGGACCAGCTTGCCCTTGTCGCCGACGTAGAGGACGCCACCGTCCCGCATCTGGCCGGCACCCAATGCTTCCAGGCCGGGCGGCAGCAACGCACCGTCGTACCAGGTCAGGCGCACCGGCGGCTTGCTGCCGCGGGCCGGGAAGTCGTAATACGTCATCGTCGCCGTGGGGTACGACTCCTTGTTGAACGGCGTCGAGACCGTTTCCACGGAGGTCGGGAAGCCGAGGTCGAGCGACCAGAACGGCGAATCGATCAGGTGCGCGCCCATGTCGCCGATGGCGCCGACGCCCCAGTCCACCCAGCCGCGCCAGTTGAACGGGTGATAGAGCGGGTGGTACTCGACGACGGGGCCGGGGCCGAGGAAGAGGTCCCATTCCAGGCCTTGCGGCTTGGGATAATTGCCGGCCATGGCGTTGGCCAGCCGGTCCATCACGGCATCCATGTCCCAGCTGGCGTCCGACGGCGCCGGTCGCGATTGCGGGCGCGGGATGCCTTGCGGCCAGTAGCCAAGCGGGCGATTGGTCCACGCGTGCACCTCGCGCACCTCACCGATCGCACCGGCATCGATGTACTCATGGATCAGGCGGGTGTCGTCCGTGGAATGGCCCTGGTTGCCCATCTGGGTGACGATCTTCGGGTTTTCCCGGGCCTTGCGCGCCATTTCGCGCGCTTCGAAGATCGACCAGCTCAGCGGTTTCTGTACGTAGACATGCTTGCCATGGGCCATGGCCGCGCTGGCGATCGTCGCGTGCAGGTGGTCGGGCGTGGCGATGACCACCGCGTCGATGTCCTTGCGCTCATCGAGCATCCGGCGGAAATCGGTGTAGCGCTTGATCGAGTCGTACTTGCGCGAGAGCAGCTTCACCTGCTCGATCTTGTCCTGCATTTCCCGGCGCTTCGCCGCGTTGGGTGCCTTGTCGAGCCTGGCCTGGGCCTGGCCGAGCTCGGCGAACATCTTGTGGAAGCCCTTGTCTGTGTAGGCCCAATCGACGTCGCACAGGGCGACGATGTTTTCGCTGGCCAGGGCGCGGATGTTCTGCGCGCCCATGCCGCCAACGCCGATGCCGGCGATGTTCAGGCGATCGCTGGGGGCGGTATGGCCGACGCCGCCGAGCACGTGGCGAGGGACGATCATCAGTCCGGTCGCGGCGATGGCCGAGCCGGCAAGGAAGTTACGGCGGGTGATCTTGGGTTCGTCCGACATGCGCGCTGCGATCTCCGGTGAGCGATCAGGAAGCGGTCGGGACGAAGGCCCCGGGTCCAGGAAGGAAGGTCGAGTTCTTATCGTAGATCGCCGCCGGATTCAACAAATGTGACCCGGGTCTGGTGAATGGAACCCCAGGGGCGCCGTGTAGAATCGAGGGCAATGCCTCACACCCGGTGCGTCTGTTCCATGGTCGACAAGAGCCTCACTGCGACTGACTCGCTGCCTGCCGAAGCCCGGGCACCGATACCGCGCGGCCAGAAGACCTTCCATGCGCTGGTCGAGAAGATCAAGGCGCGTCGCGCGAAGCTGGCCGAGTGGGAGGCGTACGGCGAAGAGTTCAACCGGAAGTACAGCGGCGAGTTCGTCCCGTTGCGTCGCAAGCTGGACGAAGTCCGCACGCAATTGCTCGTCAGCCTCGACCAGTCGCATGACCAGAAAGGGCTGACCAAGGCCGAGCGCGGCATCGTCGCGGACCTCATCGTGCATATCGCCGACCAGGTGTTGATGTCCGGCCCCGATCCCGTCGTGGCGGAAATCCATGAACGCTACAACCCTGCGGACCCCGAGGCGGAAGCGGCGGTGCGGGAGGAGATAAAGAATACGCTGCGCGAGGAATTCGCCTTCGACATCCCCGAGGGGATCGACATGAGCTCGCCCGACGAGCTCATGCGCTTCATCCAGGCCCAGCTCGACGCACAGGAGCAACGCGACGAGCAACACGGCAAGGCGGGCGAGCAGCACCAGGCTCGGCGCAAGCGAGCGGCCGAGCAGGCGAAGGCCGAAGAACGTGCGCGCGCCGAAGAAGCGAAGATCCACATGCCCCTTCGCGAGATCTACCGCAAGCTGGTGAGTGCACTGCATCCCGATCGCGAGGCCGACCCGGTCGAACGCGAGCGCAAGGCGGTGCTGATGCAGCGGGTCAACAAGGCTTACGCCAACCGCAGCCTGCTGGAGCTACTCGAGCTCCAGCTCGAACTGGAGCACATCGACCAGGCCGCGCTCAATAGCACGGGGGCCGAACGCCTCAAGCACTGGAACGCGGTGCTGAAAGAACAGCTGCACGGGCTCGACCTCGAGCTGGTCGAAGTGGACTCGGATTTCCAGATGCGTTGCGGGATGTACCCCGTTGGCCCGACCTCGCCGAAGATCATCAAGCGCAGGCTCAGCGAGTACACCGCCGACCTTCGCGCGCTCATCCAGGCCTTTGAGGACGACCTGCGGGTCTTCGACGACATCAAGCGGTTGAAACCGTGGCTCAAGGCGATGAAGTGGAATCTGAAGACGCTTGATTGATGGAGTTTTGCCGGAGGTGCTTCGACCTCCTGGCATGGCGATGACTGATCTTGCTTAAGCAGGGTAGAGGCTCTCACAAGCTGTCCAGAACCCACCCGAGTACGCGTTGCCGAGGCCAGCTTAGGCAGTCCGTTAGCCCCCGTCCGGCTCGGCGCCATCGTCTTTGGTCCAGCAAATGGAGTCGCGCTGTAACGTGGATAGCGCGAGCATTGGAGCCTGTGCTTCGCACAGGATGGCTCCGGACAAGTTGGCACCTTCAAACGTGCAGCCGGCGAAACCAGAGTGCCGAAGGTCGGATTCCGAAAGATCGGCGTCGGTGAAGTCGACGGAAATAAAGTGGGACGCGCGGAGATCGCATCTGGCCAACACGGCGGCGCGGAAGGACACGCGTTCAAAATCGTTCCAGCAGAGGAACGACTCGGAGAGATCGGTGTCGTCCAGGCGCGACTTGGCAACGAGGGATCGACTGATGAACGTTCGCGGCAGGGTGAGGTGGCTCAGTTCAGCATGTTCCACTTCGGTGCGAAAGATGCGCAAGCCCCAAGGATAATCGTCATTCGGATGCGGCATGCGCGACGGAAGCAAGGGAGGTTCTTCCCCCAGGTGATGTGGGAGGGCTTGCTGGGTGGACGTCTGGTAATCCGCACGGCTCATGGCGTCACTCATTCTATGGAAGTAAGGCCTGGCACCAGCGCGTCAACGCGCGCTCAGCGATACGAACGCCCGGAATAGCCATGCCGCGCCGATGACGCCGACAACGCACTGCACAAGCAGCAGGGCGTGTGCGCTGTAGTAGATCGTCCATTGCGTCGCGGCCGTCGCCTGCCTCAGGTCCAGCACGGCGACCATGCCGGCGTAACCAAGCCCTGCGACCTGGCTTGCGGCGGCGACGAGCAAGCTTCGATGCCGTGTCAGCCGATAGGCCCGCAACTGCAGGACTAGCAAGGTGGTACCCGTGGCGATTACCAGTGCGATCGACATCCAGGCGACGACATGGGGCATCTGAAACTCCTTTGCGATACGTCGCCACCCATGCGGTGGGTAGCCTCTGAATTGGGCCTCGCTCGCTCCCATGTTCAACCCAGCCGTTAGCAATGGCTCCAATGCCAGACCTTGCCCAACGGTCAGCTCTCTCCGCAGCTTCGGTCAGGTTAATCCGAATCCTGTTGGAATACATCATTCGGGCTGGTGGGCGCGTCTGCGGCTCCGCTGTGTGCGCCAGTCGTGTCAGAGAAACCCTACACCGCTTTCAGCTGAAACTGACATAGGACAGGCTGTAGGCTCGCCGCAAGTTTTCAACTGGGCGAGACGCTTTAGGCGCACTCGTCGGCGACACGAAGCGGGGTCGCTTCTACGATGTCACCGTCACTGTGCTCCGGGGACCGATAAATGATGCGCAACGCTCTTCATGCTGTCGCTTTGTTGGCCGTACTCGGCGCGACTGCCACCGCGTCTGCCAAGAACTATGAATTGTCGTTCAAGGGAATGGATGTTCACCCTGGAGATCGGGTGGTGGGGTTCGACATCAAGGGGGCCAATCTGATCCTGGACCAGGTCGTGCATTTCCCCAACGGCTGGAGTTTCAAGATTGAAACGGATCCCGCGGGAAACACAGAGATTTCTGGAGCGATCATAGTAGGCGCGGCCGCACTTTCGCCGTCAGAAGTCGAGCACGGTTGGATGTTCCGGGATCCGCCCGGAGAATCCGATGGACCCGCCGTGTTGTCGGGAACAATTAGCGTGACAAAGACGTTTGACGACGTCCGCGAAATTCCATTGGACAGTAAGATGCTCGTCGTGAAATCGCGCAAGTGATAACAGTTAGCTTCGCCAGAATTGCCACCATGGTTTGGCTCGGCGACGGATGTTGTTTGTCGAGTCTGTCACTTCTGTAACCGGCACGTCGTCGCCAGAGCGCGCTTCCTGCGCCTTCGTTCTTGCTTCGGTGAGGAAGCGCTCATAGATATCCTTGTGCTCGGGGAAACGCACCATGCCATCCTCGAAGACAGCCACGGCCTTGTCCAGCAAACCTAGCTTCATCAGGCATTCTCCCCGGGAAAAGAATGCCGCGTGTCCCGTGGGTTTGACCTGAAGCGAAGCTTCAAATCCGTTCAGTGCGGACGCGTAGTCGCCAAGCTCCATGTAGGTGAAAGCCCGGTTATCGATTGCTTCGTAGAACAAGGGGAAGATGTCGATTGCGTCGGTGTAGAGGCCGATGGCGCCGTGCCGATCTCCCGCTTCGCCGAGTGCGCACGCGCGCCGATACAGCTCGCTGGCTTGTGATACCAGGGCGCGCGCATCCCGTCCCGTCACGTCAACGTACCGCGGGAAATCCGTCAGCCTCAGGTATTCGTGAAATCCTACGAGTTCGGCATCGCGCACCGGCGTCGAGCAGAGCACGTCCCAGCCTGATTGATAGGCTTGTGCAGCGATCGGCGAATGCCATGCCACCACTTTCAGGGACTCGACGGTCTCGGGGGTGGGGCGTCGGGACGACTTCTCATAAAACAGGCAGTGAAAGACCGCACTGCCGTCTGGCCACGGGTCGATCGCAAGGATTTTCACGGTGGTCCATAAGTCATCATCCCCAAGGCCAACGAGAACATCGCCTGGATTCATTCCGCTCTCCCCCTATAGCTTTGATAAGGCTAACCCGATCCCTGGTCGGTAGCCACCTGGCTTGACATGGTTTTGTCATCCAGCCGACCTACGTTCGATTGCTCGACAGGCAACGAGCGATCAATCCCATGGATAATTCCCGACGCCGTTTCCTGGGCGTCGCCGGCGGCTTTGCCGGTGCATGCGTCTTCGTCGATACCTTGCGCGTGGCACGGGCGATGGATGCGCCGATGGCCATGCCGATGAAGCAACGGATGGTCATGCCGGGCCTGGCCGCGCCGAACGTGCCGTTGGTGAACCCGGTGACCATGGCAAGGTTCGTCGACGCACTGCCGGTGCCGAAGATTGCCCTGCCCACGGGAACGCGTGCCCACGCCGCGTTCGGTAGCCGGCTGTTGCCGTTCTACCGCATGCCGATGCAGGCATTCAGTGCCAGGGTGCACCGGGATCTTCCACCGACACCGCAATGGGGCTACGCAGGGTCAACACCGGGCCCCACGATCGTGACGCGCCGTGGCGAGCCTGTGCTGGTGGAATGGGCCAACGAACTTCCCACGCGGCATTTCCTGCCTATCGATCACGCTATCCATGGCGCGGAGAAATCGAAACCCGACGTCCGCACCATCACCCATGTACACGGTGCGCGCGTTTCCGCACCAAACGACGGCTGGCCCGAAGACTGGTACGTGCCGGGCAAATCGCTGACCGCCCTTTACCCGGGCGACCAGGATGCCACCACCCTGTGGTACCACGATCACGCCATGGGCATCACGCGGCTGAACATCTACGCAGGCCTGTTCGGCAGCTTCCATGTGCACGACGACGATGAGCAGGCCCTGGGCCTGCCCTCGGGCGAATTCGATATCCCGTTGATGCTCTACGACCGCCTGCTCGCCAGGAGCGGCGCGCTTTATTACCCGGTGTCGGACGATCCCGAGGCCCCCTGGGTGTCCGAATGCCGCGGGGACGCGGTGCTGTGCAACGGCAAGCTGTATCCGTATCTTGAAGTGGAGCCGCGCCGTTACCGCTTCCGGCTGACCAACGTGGCCAACACCAGCTTCTTCAACCTGTCGCTGTCGCACGGCAAGCCATTCCAGCAGATCGGCAGCGACCAGGGGCTGTTGGCAGCGCCCACGGATCGACTGAACATCGAGCTCTACCCGGCCGAACGCGCCGAGGTGATCGTCGATTTCAGCGCATACGCGGGCCAGTCGGTGCAGCTACGCCACCAGGCCGACGGCATCGTCGAGTTCCGCGTTCGCGCCAGAGGACGCCGCGATACGTCGGTGGTACCGGCCGCGCTGAGGCCGGTCCAGCGCATCGATCCCTCCACGGCGGTGCAGGATCGCGTGCTTGCACTGGGCGAGCAGGACGATTCCGGCGGCAATCCCATGACGATGCTGCTCGATGGAAAGATGTGGAGCGATCCCATCAGTGAAAAACCCAGGAAAGGCACGGTGGAAACCTGGGCGTTCGTCAATGTCACGGGTGACGCGCATCCCATCCACCTGCATCTCGTGCGATTCCAGGTCTTGGAGCGCCGTCCGTTCGATCTCTTCGCGTGGAACGCCCGCAAGGAACTGAAATTCACCGGACCATCGATCCCACCGGCCGCGCACGAAGCCGGCTGGAAAGACACCGTGCGTTGCGACCCCGGGATGGTCACCCGCATCATCACGCGCTTCGACGGCGAGCCCGGCAAATACGTCTGGCACTGCCATTACCTGGAGCACGAAGACAACGAAATGATGCGTCCCTACGAACTCGTCTGAAAACACGATTGTTCGCAATATCTTGCGTTGACACGTGAATGTCATCACGTCCTCGCGCATTGTCGCCGCCATGCCAACGATTCGTCACATGCGAAGCAGAAGCTCCTTGCGATCGACGGGTCACACACAACCGCAGTCGATACGCATCAGGGGGAAGGCTTCCGTAGGGAGAATCGCAAATGGTTACTTGGTTGCGCCGCACGCGGCTTTCGCCGCTGTTGATTGGTGCGCTTTCCGTCGGCCTCGGTGGCGTCGTCAGCGCGCAGGACACCACTCCACCCGACCATGATGCGCAGTTCCGCCAGAATGTGCCCGTGGCTCCCTTCAAGCCCCAGGCTGGCCCTCCCGGCGGCATCGTCGTATTGCACAAGCCGCCCCACGGCCAGGACAACAGCGACAACACCGCCACCCCGATCAAGCACGTGATCCTGCTGATCGGCGAGAACCGCACGTTCGACCACGTTTATGGCACCTACACCGCACCGAAGGGTCAGTCGGTGGACAACCTGCTGTCCAAGGGCATCGTCAATGCCGACGGCACGCCGGGTCCGAACGTGGACCTCGCCACGCAGTTCATGGCCTCGAGCACCGGCAAGTACGACATGTCGCCGAAGAAGGCCGGCAAGTACAAGACGCTTCCGCAGATGAACACCGGTGGTGCACCCACCGCGGCACCGTTCGCTTCCGCGGCGCAGGCCGAGGCGATCGAACCGGCTCTTCCCGATGGCACCTACGACATGCTTGCTGCCGGCGGCACGGGCCTGCCCAACGGCGTCGTCGATACCCGCTTCCCGGCCAAACTCGTCAACGCGCCGGTGGATATGCATGCGTCGATCAGCTACGACGCCTACGCCAACAGCCCCGTGCATCGCTTCTTCCAGATGTGGCAGCAGCTCGATTGCGACACCAAGGCGGCCACCGCCGCCAATCCCAGCGGTTGCCGCAACGACCTGTTTCCCTGGGTCGAAACGACCATGGGCGCAGGCAACAACGGCGCGCCGCTGCCGGCGAACTTCAACGACCAGAGCACCGGTGAAGGCTCCACCGCCATGCAGTTCCTGAACATGGCCCAGGGCGATGCGCCCTACTTCAAGGAACTGGCCCAGAAGTATGCGCTGAGCGACAACTTCCACCAGTCGGTGATGGGCGGCACGGGTGCCAACCACATCATGCTGGGCTTCGGCACCCTGATCTACTACGCCGACGCCAATGGCAACCCGGCCACCCCGCCGCAAAACCAGATCGAGAACCCGGACGCGCAGTTCGGTACCAACAACTGGTGGGTGCAGGACGGTTACGGCGGCGGTTCGTACGTCGAGTGCGCCGACGAAAGCCAGCCGGGCGTGAAGCAGGTCAGGAACTACCTGCGCTCGCTGCCGTACCTCTCGTTCAAGGGCACGGACTGCAAGCCCAAGGCCTACTACCTGGTGAACAACTACAACCCGGGCTACATGGGTGACGGCACGCCGGCACCGCTGGGCCCCGACCAGTTCACCATCCCGCCGACCACGCAGGAGAACCTGGCGCTGCTGCTGGAGAAGCACAAGGTTTCCTGGAAGTACTACGGCGAAGGCTTCGGCGGCGGCAAGGAAGACGGTGAGGCCGGCACCTTCTGCAACATCTGCGATCCCTTCCTGTACTCCACCCAGGTCATGACCGATCCCGCCCTGCGCGCCAAGAACCAGGACATCAACGACCTGTACGACGACATCCAGAACAACACGCTGCCGGCGGTGTCCATCGCCAAGCCGGACGGCATCCTGGATGGTCATCCGGCCTCGTCGAAGCTGGACCTGTTCGAAGGTTATGTGCGCAAGATCGTCGAGATGGCCCAGGCCAACCCGAAGGTCTGGGATGACACCGTGATCATGGTGACCTTCGACGAAGGCGGTGGCTACTACGATTCCGGCTACATCCAGCCGATCGACTTCTTCGGCGACGGTACGCGCATCCCGCTGCTGGTGGTGTCGAAGTACTCGCAGGGCGGCAAGGTCGTGCACACGTACTACGACCATGTCTCGTTCGATAAATTCGTCGAGGCCAACTGGAACCTGAAGGACCAGATCTCCGCCCGCAGCCGCGACAACCTGCCTAACCCGGTCTCGTTCAAGGAGCGTCCGTACGTGCCGGTGAATGCCCCGGCCATCGGCAACCTCATGGACATGTTCAACTTCGCCAGGAAGGATGTCCGCGATACCGCAGCGATCGTCGACTGATCGCCCACGGTTCACTCGATACCGACCTTGCCCGCGAAAGCGGGCAGGGTTTTCGTGTTGCAAAGGAGTCAGATGATGCACAAGTTTTTGCAGCTCACCGTTGCGGCCGCCGCGTGTGCACTTGCCATGACGGCGACCTTGCCCGTTCGTGCGGATCCCGGCGACTTCGGCGCCATGCCGGGGCTATGGAAGATCCTGGTCAGGCACGTGGTCAACGGCAAGGCGGGTGCGGCGGAAGTGCACTGGCACTGCGTCGATGAAGGTGCCGACCCGTGGACCACTTTCGCAGCGTGGACGCCGGCCGAAGGCGAGTGCACCGCCACGGACCAGCAACGCCGCAGCACCTCGCTGGCATGGAAGCTCACCTGCAAGGGAACATCGACGGCTTCGGCCCACGTGGATTTCGATAGCGCCAAGCACTACACGGGCAGCGTCACGGTCGAGGGTCGCGGCGAGATCACCCACGTGGAAGGTACCCGTTACGCTGCCTGCACCAGTCCGCAGGATTGATTCGGCGTATCGGGTGCGCCGAGTGGTTCGCAGTCGTCGGTCACCGCTGAAACGTGGTGGGCCCACCAGGATTCGAACCTGGAACCAAGGGATTATGAGTCCCCTGCTCTAACCGTTGAGCTATAGGCCCCTCGCGGGAACGGGAGTGTACCCAATCGCTCGCCGGAGGAAACTCGGCCGTGCGGGGCACGCCGTGCGCACCCGCCATGCCCGCGCCGGCCAGCGTGCAACGCCGATAGGGTAAACTGTCCGCTTTTTAGCGACTTAGCATGGCGCAAGCCCATCCACGACCCGCTGTCCGGGGATCGACCTTCGTGCGCCTGCTGGCGCGCATGGGGGAGGTCGACGCGGCACAGCCAAGCGGTTCCCTGCCAGACCGCCTGAGCCACTGGCTCAGCTGGACGCAGTCGCTTGCCCTGTCGTCGGCCCTGGACGGGCAGCCCGCGCCGCTGGACGACGATATCGCCCTGGGTGAGACGCCGTCGGAGGCCCTGCTCGAGGGCGCCCGGTCCGCCCTCCTCGAGGCCGTCAACGACGAAGCCAGCTGGGCGCGCGCCCGCAGCCGCGCCATCGCCCGCGCCGGTGCCGTCGAAGGCGACGCCGTGACCCGGGTGGACTACTCCGCCCTGCGCGAGCGCTACCTGCTGATGCAGCGCTCCATCCAGGGCACCACCGGCAAGTTGCGCGGCCAGCTGCGCGACCACCTGGCCGCCAGCTCCCCCGAGCTCGCGCGCCTGGCCGAGGTGGATGCCGTGATGGAAGGGGCGCTGAGCCCGCGCGAGCAGCGCCTGCTCGGCGGCGTCGCCAGCATGCTCGAATCCCGTTTCGACAAGGCGAAGAAGGTGGCCGAAGCAAACGCTGGCGCCACCGCCGCCTGGCTCGATGTGTTCATCCAGGAGATGCAGGATGTCCTGCTCGCCGAACTGGACGTACGTTTCCAACCGCTCGAAGGGCTGATCGCCGCCCTCCGTAGCCATTGACTGGTCAACCATGCCTAGACACTTCATCCATCTCGTCGTCTTCCTCGCTGGCTTCGTCGCCGTGTGCTGGGTTGGCATCGGCTACCTCGGCACCAATCCGCTGGGCTCGTTCATCGCGGCGATGATCGCCATCGGCTACTGCGTCGGCGCGCTGGAACTGCAGCGCTACCGGATGGCCACCGTCTCGCTGTTCCAGGCCGTGGACGAACTCAGCGCACCGCCTGCCAGCCTGGGTACGTGGCTCGACCGCGTGAACCCGAGCCTGCGCAACGCCGTGCGCCTGCGCGTGGAGGGCGAGCGCGTGGCACTGCCGGCACCGACGCTGGCGCCCTACCTCGTGGGCTTGCTCGTCCTGCTCGGCATGCTCGGCACGCTGCTTGGCATGATGGCGACGTTGCGTGGCACCGGCATCGCGCTGGAAAGCGCGACCGACCTCGGTGCCATCCGCAGCTCGCTCGCCGCGCCGGTGAAGGGCCTCGGCTTCGCCTTCGGTACGTCGATCGCCGGTGTCGCGACCTCCGCCATGCTGGGCTTGCTGGTCGCGCTTGCACGCCGTGAGCGCGCCGAGGCGGTGCAGTTGCTGGACGCGAAGGCTTCGTCGACGTTGCGCGAGTTCTCGCAGGCCCATCAGCGCGAAGCCTCGTTCCGCCTCCTGCAGCAGCAGACCGAGCTGATGCCGGCACTGGTCGAGCGCCTGCAAGGCATGATGTCGGCGCTGGAACAGCAGGGCACCGCCGCCAGCGAACGCCACGCCTCCAGCCAGGACACCTTCCACACCCGCATCGAAGCCACCTTCGAGCGCCTCGCGGCTTCCGTGGAAAAATCCCTGAAGGATGGCGTGGCTGATGGCGCGCGCGCCGCCAGCACCGCGTTGCAGCCCGTGGTCGATGCCACGATGCAAGGCATCGCCCGCGACACCGCGGCGCTGCACGCCAGCGTCACCGATGCGGTCGATCGCCAGGTGACCTCGCTGGCGACCGGCTTCGATGCGACCACCGAGAAGATGGCCGTGGCGTGGCACGACGCCATCGCCGAGCAGCGCACGAGCGGTGCCCAACTGGCCGCCGACCTGCGCGATTCGCTGCAGGCTTTCAACGTCTCCTTCGACGAGCGCTCGACCAGCATGGTCAGCGGCCTGCACGAGCAGCAGGCGACGGCGGCCGCCAGCGCGTCCGCACGGCAGGCCGCGTTGCTTACGACGCTGACGGAGCAGCAGGGCACGTTGGTGGCGACGCTCACGGCGCGCCAGGCGGACTTGCTCGGCCATGTCACAGAACGCCACGACACGATCCTGCACGCACTTGCCGAAGCACAGGCTGCCCTCGTGGCGTCGGTGTCCCAGGAACAGCGTGCGCTGGGCACGGCGCTCGGCAGCCAGTGGCAGGACGTCACCACCGCCCTGAACGAGCGGCTGGAGCAGATGGCTGCCTCGCTGGCCACCAGCCTCACCGAGGCTTCCGCCAGCTTCGCTGCCACCACCGATACGGTCGGCGCGCGCTGGAGCGATACGCTGGTCGCGCAGCGCGAGGCGCAGGCATCCACCGCCGCCAGCGTGCTCGCGGCATTCGAAGGCCAAGCCCTCGCGCTCATCGAAGCGATGAAGGCGGCGCAGGGCGAGCTGCAGGCGACGCTGGAATCGCGCGATGCCGCGCGCCTCGACGCCTGGACCACGTCGCTCAACCGCACCGCGGACCAGCTCGCGACACAGTGGACCGAGGCCGGCGACCGCGCGGTCGCCCAGCACCAGGCCACCAGCGAGACTCTGGCGAGCCTGGCCAACGACATCACCACGCAGTCGCAGGCGCATGCCAGCGCGACCATCGCGGAAATTTCCCGGCTGGTCGATGCGGCTTCCGAAGCGCCGAAGGCCGCCGCCGACGTGGTCGCGGAGCTTCGCCAGAAGCTGTCCGACAGCATGGTGCGCGATACCGCGATGCTGGAAGAGCGCAGCCGCCTGCTCGAAACGCTTGAGACCCTGCTCGGGGCCGTCAACCACGCGTCGACCGAACAACGTGCCGCCATCGATGGCCTGGTCACCACATCGGCCGACCTGCTCGATCGGGTGGGCACGCGCTTCATCGAGCACGTGCAGGGCGAGACCGGAAAGCTGGAAGGCGTCGCCGAGCGCATCACCGGCAGTGCCGACCACGTGGCGGGCCTGGGCGAAGCGTTCGGTACCGCGGTGCAGGCCTTCGGCCAGGCCAACGACGCCTTGCTGACGCGCCTGCAGGAGATCGGCGAGGCGCTGGACCGTTCGCTCGTGCGCAGCGACGAACAGCTCGCGTACTACGTGGCCCAGGCGCGTGAAGTAGTCGACCTCAGCGTGCTGTCGCAGAAGCAGATCCTCGAAGACATGCAGCAGCTGGCCACGAAGCGTGGTGGCAAGGCATGAGCGACATCGACGTCGACGGCGACTCGGGCACCCCGATCTGGGCGGCCTTCGGCGACCTGATGTCGGTGCTGCTCGGCGCGTTCGTCCTGATCCTGGTTGGCGTGATCGGCATGCAGCTGCAGCTGACTAGCAAGCTCGAGCAGGAAACGAAGCAACGCCAGGCCGAGCAGCAGCGGCGCATCACGCTCGAACAGGCGCTGGCGGCACCGCTGGCAGCCGGGCGGGTCACGCTGGTCAACGGACGCATCGGTATCCGTGGCAACGTGCTATTTGCACTGAACTCGGACCAGCTGCAGCCGGAAGGCCGTGACCTGATGAAGGCGCTGGCCGGTCCGCTGACCAATTACCTGAAGTCGCGCGATGAGATCCTGATGGTGAGTGGCTTCACCGACGACCAGGCCGTGCACGAAGGCAACCGCCGATTCGCGGATAACTGGGAGCTATCCGCAGAACGCTCGCTGACGGTAACGCGCGCATTGGTCAGCGAAGGCGTGCCGGCTTCGTCGATCTTCTCGGCCGCGTTCGGTTCCGAGCAGCCCGTCAGCGCCAACACCGACGAAGAGGGCAGGGCGAAGAACCGCCGCGTGGAAATCGCCCCGATCCCACGTCCCTCGGCAACCGATGCGAAGGCGCATGGCCCCTAAGCCGACACGTCCGCTAGGCGATCTGCTCGACCATATGTCGAAGCAGCACGCCGCCACCGTCGACATCGCGGCGGAGCTCGCCGCCGTGCGCAAGCTGTGGAGCGGTGTGCGCACGCGCAGCCAGCTGCAACAAGCGGAGCTACACATGCCCGAGATGGAAAGCACGGGCCCACTCAACTCCGCCGCGCTGGTCCATCGCGCGATGGAACTGATGCGCGATCTCTCGCCCGGCTATCTCCAGCACTTCCTCTCGTACGTCGACGACCTGTCGTGGATGGAACGCATGAGCGCCGCCACCGCACCAGCACCCGGACCCGCCACGCAGCAGCCAGCGCCAATTGGTACGAAAAAGCCCAGGGGGGCTGCGTCGCCCAAGCCAAAGGCGAAGGCGAAACCGAAGCCGCGCAAGAAGAAGTTGGTGCCGGCTCCGCCGCCAGCTGGTGCTTGATCAAGCTACGTTCGCGGCGCGGCATTGCGCCCGCAATGTAGCTGGATATACTCGCCGTGCCGCCCTAGGACGTCCTCTCCCAGCGACTTTTACTGGTGATGACGCTAGGTAAGAGCAGTAGAGGCCCGCCGAAAGGCGGGCCTTCTGTTTTCAGAACTTGATCATCAGTATGTCGGCGTAAATGCATTCGGCAGAGGGTCCGCGCTTTTAAGTAGTGCTCCGCTCAAACCTGGTGTGGGCGCGTCCTGGGTGGCTACCGCACTCGCTGCCCATGCATTCGGTCGATGAATCATCCCGCCATCTACAAGCGGAATAGCAGGCGGGAACTGTGCGCTACTGAGGTGAGCTGCCCGGATGTTCCGGACGAAGTCCGCATGCTCGCGTAGCGCCGATGTGGGGGAAGCTACGGGACTGAGAATCCCAACTACTTTGCCCATGTCCCTGACAACGCGTGCCGCCTCGGCGAGATCGGAGTCGTTTGAGACGATGACGGCGCAGTCGTAGGCGTTCTTCCAGGCATCGTTCGTCATGTGAACTGCAAGGTTGACGTCCGACCCCTTTTCTTCGCGCGCCCAGACCGTCACATACGGACTCGACCCGTTGGTAGGCGCGGTGACCAACTTGGCTCGCTTCTCGCGCAGCCGAAACGCACCAAGGTGGATATGGACGCCGCTGGAAGCTAAGGCACGCAAGTAAACGTCTTGACGGGTAGCCTTGTCTGGGTCGCTAGCGGTGTCGGCTACCCTTGCGGTGAAGTAGCGAAGCAAGACAACATCATTTTCTTGCTTCAGCGCCGTGCTTGCGAGGGAAATCAGGTCGAGCCACTTGAATTCGGGGCGACCTTGCAGGAGCCGGTGAAACAGGTTGAATCCATCCACGTATACAGCCGTGCGCATTTCCTATCCTTGGAAAAAGCAACGCCACCAGCGAAGTGGTGGCGTGGCACCCGGCGACCGAAACCGACGGGGGGGTTGAAGCGATGATGCCCTCGAGGCTCCATGTCGTCAATCAGCGAAACCCTACAAAAGAAAACGCCCGCTTGCGCGGGCGTTTCCACATCACGATCTAACGCCGCGACATCAATCGATGTCGAGGAACGAGCGCAGCGTTTCCGAGCGGCTCGGGTGACGCAGCTTGCGAAGGGCCTTGGCTTCGATCTGGCGGATGCGCTCGCGGGTGACGTCGAACTGCTTGCCGACTTCTTCCAGCGTGTGATCCGTGTTCATGTCGATGCCGAAGCGCATGCGCAGGACCTTGGCTTCACGCGGGGTGAGGCCGGCCAGCACGTCGCGCACGGTTTCCATGAGGCCCGTTTCCGTCGCCGACTCGATCGGCGAGCTGGCGTTGGTGTCCTCGATGAAATCGCCAAGGTGCGAATCTTCATCGTCACCGATCGGCGTTTCCATGGAGATCGGTTCCTTCGCGATCTTCAGGACCTTGCGGATCTTGTCTTCCGGCATCTCCATTTCCTTGGCCAGTTCTTCCGGCGTCGGCTCACGGCCGAACTGCTGGAGCATCTGGCGGGAGATGCGGTTGAGCTTGTTGATCGTTTCGATCATGTGCACCGGGATACGGATGGTGCGTGCCTGGTCGGCGATCGAACGGGTGATGGCCTGGCGGATCCACCACGTGGCGTACGTGGAGAACTTGTAGCCGCGACGGTATTCGAACTTATCCACGGCCTTCATCAGGCCGATGTTGCCTTCCTGGATCAGGTCGAGGAACTGCAGGCCGCGGTTCGTGTACTTCTTCGCGATGGAGATCACGAGGCGCAGGTTGGCCTCGACCATTTCCTTCTTCGCGCGGCGAGCCTTCGCTTCGCCGACGGACATGGCGCGGTTGATTTCCTTGATGTCGGTGAGCGGCAGGTACAGCGTGCGCTCGATCTGCGCCAGCTTCTCCTGCTCGCCATCGATGGCCTCGCGGAAGTTCTTGATGTTCGGCGACCACTTCTGGCGCTTGCGCGACAGGTCGGCGGCCCACTCGAGGTTGCCCTCGTTGGACGGGAAGCTCTTCAGGAACTCGGCGCGCGGCATCTTCACCTGCTTGACGAAGATGTCCATCAGCACGCGCTCGTGGTGACGGATGTCGTTCACCACTTCGCGCAGCTTGCGCACGAAGCTATCGATAAGCGCCGACGGCAGCTTGAGGTTGAGGAACGCCTCAGACATCTGCTCGCGGATCTTAAGGACCTTCTTATCGTTGATCTCAGCCTTCGGCGCAGCCTTCTGGAACTTGCCGTGCAGCGAGCGCAGCTCTTCCATGCGGCGCTTCACTTCTTCCGGATCCGGACCGGTCGGGCCCTCGTCCTCGTCCGTGGCGGTGCCGTCGGCTTCTTCGGTCTCGTCTTCGCTGTCGGCGTCGCCCGCTTCGTCGGCCGCATCGGCCGCGGCGGCCTGTGCTTCATCGGCGGCAGCTTCCAGGTCGGCGAAGCCGGCCAGGATTTCGCTCAGGCGGCGCTTGCCTTCCAGGTGCTGGTCGTATTCCTCGAGCAGCAGCTGGATGGTGAGCGGGAACGAGGACAGCGCGGTCTGGACCTGGTTCAGGCCCTCTTCGATGCGCTTGGCGATGGCGATTTCGCCTTCGCGGGTCAGCAGCTCGACCGTACCCATCTCGCGCATGTACATGCGGACCGGGTCGGTGGTGCGGCCCACCTCGGAGTCCACGGCGGAAAGCAGGGCCACGGCTTCTTCGGCCGCGGACTCGTCGTCCGTGCCGGAGCCGGGGGCACCGCCATCGCTGATGGTGTCGGTATCGGGCGCGGAATCATGGACTTCGATGCCGACGCCCTTGAGCACCGCCATGATGTCTTCGATCTGCTCCGGATCGACGATGTCGTCGGGCAGGTGATCGTTGATTTCCGCGTAGGTCAGGTAGCCCTGCTCCAAACCCTTGGAGATGAGCTGCTTGATTTCAGACTGTTGCTCGTGAGCTTTGTTAGTCATGCCGACCGCCGCGGGTTACAGGAACCGATCAGTATAGTCATTTGATGATTTTTTGACCAGTTTTCAAGTGGATTGGCTCCATCGGGGGAACGCAAGAATCGCGCCAGATTGCCTTGCTGGCCGGGCGTTTGCGTCGCGATGGGAGATGGGATGGGGCGCTCGGGCCCCGTGGATACGCCTCAGCGCACCTCCAGACGGAAGGTGACCGGGCCATCGTTGATCAGGTGAACCTTCATATGGGCACCGAAGCGCCCGGTTTCCACCCCCTGCGGGTGGGCCTCGCGGGCCATGGCCACCAGGCAGTCGAACCAGCGGCGCCCTTCGTCGGGCGGTGCCGCACTGGTGAAGCTGGGGCGCATGCCTTTGCGCGTATCGGCCGCCAGCGTGAACTGGCTGACCAGGAGCAGCCCACCGCCCGTGTCGGCCAGGCTGAGGTTCATCTTGCCCTCGGCGTCACCGAACACCCGGTAGCCGAGCAGGCGTTCCAGCATCCGGCGGCACTGCGCCTCGCCGTCACCCGGTTCCACGGCCACGAGCGCGAGCAGGCCGGCGCCAATGGCGCCCACCGTTTCTCCCTCGACGTCGACGCGCGCGGATTCGACGCGCTGGAGCAATGCGATCATGGGAAAGGTAGCGGCTGGGGTGGGCGTAGCTTAAGCGAAGAGCGGGGGCGGGAGGTGGGAAATGGGGGCGCCATGGCCGAGGCCACGCCCCACTCCCGCCCCCCATCTCCTAAACTTCCCCGGATGCGCCCCGACATCTACCTCCTCTACCTCCTCCTGCGCCTCGTCAGCCTGCTGCCGCTACGCACGGTGCATGCCCTCGGCGCCTGGATCGGCCGTCGCTCCCTGCGTTCGAACTCGCGTAGCGCACGCTACAGCGCGACCAACCTGCGGCTTACCCGGCCGCAGCTTGGCGTCGCCGAGCGCGAGGAGCTGCTCCGCCGCACGATGGAGGAGTCAGGCAAGTCGGTGACCGAGGTCGCCGCTATCTGGGGCGGCGGTGCGGAAAAGTCGCTCGGCCTCGTCCGCGAGGTGGTGGGCGGCGAGTTGTTCGAGGCCGCGCTGGCGTCCGGCAAGGGCGTGATCGTCGCCGCGCCCCACCTCGGCTGCTGGGAGCTGCTGAACTACTGGCTGTGCAGCAAGACGCCCATGGCGATCCTTTACCGGCCGCCACGGATCCATGCGATCGAAGCCCTCCTGCGCAAGGTCCGCGGCAAGCTGGCGCCCGAGCAGGTACGCGCCGAGGGTGCCGGCGTACGCACGCTGTTCAAGCGCCTGGCGGCGGGTGGCACCGTCGGCATCCTGCCGGACCAGAAGCCACGCGAAGGGGAGGGTGAGTTCGCCCCGTTCTTCGGCGTGGATGCGCTGACCATGGTGCTGCTGCCGCGGCTCGCGGCGCGCACGGGGGCGACCGTGTTGTTCAGTTTTGCCGAGCGACTGGCGGACGGCGCGGGTTTCCGCATCCATGTCCTGCCGGCCCCTGAAGGCATCCGCGATGCCGACCTGAAGGTCGCGTGTGCGGCGCTGAATCGTGGCGTGCAGCAATGCGTGGAGATCGCGTTCCCGCAGTACCAATGGCACTACAAGCGCTTCACCGCGCACGACCGGCCGGACCCCTACAAGGCTAGCCCTGCCGCTTCAGCCGGTTGAGGAAGACGGTCATTTCCTTGCTGGCCTGGATGTCGCCACGCGCCGTGGCGGTCGCGACGCCCTCGCTCCAGGCCCTGGCCGCGCCGTCCTCGTCGTCCACCGCCAGCAGCGCCTTGCCGAGCAGTTTCCACGCCGCCGAGTAGTTCGGGTCGAAGACCAGGGCTTCGCGGAAGGCGTGGGCCGCTTCCGCGTACTGGCCGTCGGAGAGCAGCGCATTACCGATCGAGAAGCGCAGCAGTGCGCCATCGCGGACGCCGCCGACCTGGGCGCGCAGGCGCTCGACCAGCGGGTCGGTCATCGGACGGCCGCGCGAGTGCGCCAGTAGTCCAGCGGATAGAGCTGGGTGGGAACGCTCGGCTCGGCGGGCACGCGGCCCGTCTGCAAGGCATTCAGCGTGTCGGCGTCCCAGATCATCAGCCAGCCAGTGCGGGACGGCTGGATCAGGCGGGCGAAGCGGTAGGCGTCGGCCGGGGGATGCTTCGCGTACGAAATGATCAGGCCGTCCGGATGGTGGCCCGCGAAATCCGCCAGGCTGTCGCCGTCATGCACCACATCGTCGTCGTCATCGTCGCTCGGCGCGGCCATGCCCGGCTGCAGCTTGATCTTGGCGATCGGATGCATGAGCCGTCCGGCGAAGTGGTACTGGCCGTTGTAGGAGACGCCGAGATTGCCGATCGGCCGGCCCGCGGCGTCCGCTTGGGCGAGGTAAAGCGACGCCGGGGTCAGGTCGTAGCGGTACCAGAGGCCGAGGGTGAACAGCGCATTGAGCGCGACGGTGCCGATCAGGCCGGCGAAGGCCAGCCGGCGCATCTCGCCGCGCCCGCGCAGCAGCAACAGGGCGCCGAGCACAACGAAGACCACGCCGAAGAAGCGCGCATAGGGCGCCATGCCGGTCAGCCAGATGTTGTCCGGAAAGCGCGTCGGCACCACGGCCGGCATCGCGAACAGCACGATCGCAAGCAGGAAGGCACCGAGCGACAGCGGCCACGTACCCAGCGCCCAGTGGTTGGCCAGTTTCGGGTGGCGCTCGCGCAGGTCGGCGACGCAGGCCGCGACCAGCATCGTGACGCCGCCCAACTCAGGCAGGACGTAATACAGCTGCTTGCCGGTAATCAGCGAGAACACCAGGAAGGTCGGCAGCAGCCAGCAGGCCAGGAAGCGCAGGCCGGGTTCGATCGGCTGCCGCAGCACGGCGACGAACAGCGGCAGGATCAGCAGGATGACGCCGACCTTGTCGATGCCCGGACCCAGGTGCAACGCGGCCGCCAGCAAGGTGACGACGAGGCCCACGGCGGCGCAGGCCAGCGGCGCCACGCTGTTCGGCGCCAGCGGCTTGCGGAACAGGGTGGTCGGCAGCGCGACGATGCCGCGCAGCCAGCCGCTAAGCGGGAACACGATCACCGGCAGGAAGAGCAGGTAATACCAGGCCGGCCGTGCATGGTTCTGCAGGTCTGCCGCATGGGTGTCGACGACGCGTCCTGCGGTCTGGGTGAAGAACAGGCGCTGGCGATAGGCCTCGCCTCCGGCTTCGCCCGCCGGGATCGCCCAGGCCAGCAGGATCAGCAGGCCAATGAGGATGCCAAGCACGCCCAGTCCGTACCAGCGGGCCTTGTTCTGCCGGGCCCAGTCGTTCCACAGCGGGCCGAAGGCGAGCGGGAAGGCCACGTGCAGCAGCATCACCGGGCCCTTGGTCAGCAGGCCGGCACCCACCAGCAGGCCGAACAGCCACCAGCGTGGCGCCGGGCGCCGGGCGGTCGGTGTCAGGCACAGCAGCGCGGCCAGCACCCACACGCACAGCAGCACCTCGTACATGATCTGCAGGCCGAACAGGAAGGCATAGGCAAACCCCATCAGTAGCCACGGGGTGGCCTTCGCTACCCACGGGCGCGCCGGGAACAGCCGGCTGGCCAGCACCGAGGCGAGCACCAGCTGGGCCCCGCCGAAGATCACTTCGAGGATGCGCGGCCACACGTCGTTGACGCCGAAAACCGCCCAGCCGGCGTGGATCATCCAGAACAGGAGCGGGACTTTCTCGCTGTACGCCTCACCGTTGATGTGCGGCACCAGCCAGGCGTGGTGGGCCCACATTTCCCAGGCGACTGCGAGCGTACGCGTGGAAAACATCGGCATCGGACCATGCGAGAAAATCGCCAGGAACGCCATCGCCGCCCATAGCGGCAGCCATGGCCACAGGGCTCGCAGATGTTCCGATCGGGTATAGGCGCTGTTGGACAAGGGCGTCGTCACCGTTAAAGGATCATGAATTCTAAACGCATGGGCGGTATGTTCGCTGACTCCCGGTGTACCGCGCCCCCTGTCGCGGAACCGTCGAGACTCAGAGCAGGCCAGCGAGGGCCTTGCCCAGGCGCGTGCCGAACCCGGCTTGGTTGGTCGCATACCAATGCCGCGCTGCACCACCGAGGGCATCGATTTCGGCATCGCCCATGCGCATCGCCCGCCCGACGGCAGCCTCGAGGGCAGCTTCATCGAAGCGCCACAGCTTCGACGCGTTCAGCGTGCCGCTTTCATGCGCCGCGACCACGATGCCTCGCGCCGGCGTGACCAGCTCGTTCATCGGCGCCGCATCGGTGGCAAGGACCACCGCGCCGCAGCTCATCGCTTCCACGATGTAATGCCCCCAGCCTTCGGCTTCCGACAGGCAGACATGGAACGCGTGGGCGTTCTGCAGGTGCCGGATCACTTCGATGTCGTCGACGTAGCCGACGCGATGATCGAGGTTGGCGTGGGTGGACTCGCTAGGCGTGGCCGTGGAAGGCGCCTGCAGCACATGCAGCACCGGCCATTCCGGATGCCTGCGCCAGACCTCGAGCAGCTGCTGCGTGCCCTTCATCCGGCTGGCGCCGGCGAGATGGAGGAAGGCGCGGTCGCGCGACACGCCGTCGCGATGGCAGTCGATGCTCTGGAAGCCGATCACGCGCACCGGCAGGCCCTGGGCGGCGAAGGTCTCACGCGCCACCTCGGTCTTGCAGAAGATCGCATCGAACCGGCCAAGCTGCTTGCGGTCGCGGCGCGAAAGCCACTCGGGATTTGGCACCAACGCATTGCGCCGGGCCAGACCGAGGTACGCCGGGTGCACGTGTTCCAGGGTGATGCCGAGATCGAAGCGACGCGGCCCGCGGCCCCGCAGCCAGTTCGCATGCATGCGCAGCCGCTGCCACCATGCACGCCACGGCAGGCCGCGACTTTTCCGCGGCACGTCGGTCACCGCGACGTCGTGGCCGAGCTCGCGCAGCGCATCGCGCAGCAGCACGATGTCATGGCTGAGCCCGCGACCGTTGTTCCAGGCGATGAGATGGATCGACGCCACGGATCAGCGGGCCTTCGCCCGCATGCGTTCATCGGCCATGCGCGCGACGTAGACCGCCAGGCCGAGGGTCAGGAAGAAGTACAGCGAATGCGGCATGGCGCGGTAGAACACGTTGTCGGTCAGGCCGCACAGCGCGTACATCGCCGTGACGGCCAGGCCGGCACAGGCGGGCATGGCCACGCCGTTGTCGCGGTGGGTCGCATGCCGGGCGAAGTAGACCAGGGTGCTGCCGAACATCAGCAGGAGCAGGGCGAGGCCGGGCAGGCCGCCGGTGGATGCCCACTCCAGGTATTCGCTGTGCGGATGGTCGTAGCGCTCGATCGAATCCGAGGCCTTGCCCTCGGCGATGCGGCTGCGCGCGTACGCGCCGAACTGGTTGATCCCGACGCCCGCCAGCGGATGCGCCTCGATGGCCGTGCCGGCGTTGCGCCACATCTCGATCCGTTCGCGAACCGCGCCGGTGGCGTCCTGGTCCTTGTAGGTCGACATCTCCTGCGACACGGCGGCGAAGCGCTCGGCTACCTCGCCGTGCAGCGTGGTGGCGGCGACCGCGGCAACGGCGATGCCAAGCACCAGCACCGATACGGCCTGGCGCCAGCGGCCGGTACGGCGGGCCTGCAGGAAGACCAGCACGACGAAGACCGGGATGCAGGCGAGCAGCGGCCCACGGCTCTGGGTCAGCAGCGCCCCGTAGATGCCGAGGGCGGCGAACAGCCCATGCAGGACTCGTTCGCGGCGGCGCAGTTCGATGCGCAGGGCCTGGATCACCCCGGTGAGCGAGAGCACGAGGATGAACATGCCGAACTCGATCGCGCCCCACAGGCCGTTATTGATCCCGTAGACCCGGTCGATCCCCTCGACGTAGTGCTGCTCGATGCAGACCAGGCCAAGGATGCCGGCCGACGCGCTGAAGCCAAGCCGCAGCACGACGGCGCGCAGGGGCGCCGCGAAGCTGGCCGCGATGAGCAGGAAGGCCAGGACATGCGACATGACGTCGAATTCCTTCAGCGACACGCCGTGCGCCAGGGCGTTGCCGAACCAGAACACGAAGGCCAGCGCGGCCGGGCCGAGCACGGGCACGGCGCGACGGTAAGCGCGGCGGGCGTCCGGGCTCGTCGCCAGCATCCAGATGCCCGTAAGCAGCAGGACAGCCGCTGGCAGCGCCTTCGCTTTCACCGGCACCGCGAACGACAGCGGCATGAGGGCGATCAGCAGCGACAGGATCCAGGGGCGCCACGCTTTCGATTTTTCTAGCACTCGGCACCTTGTTCAGTGAGCAACCCCAGGGGCCCTCGTGGCGTCGCGCGACGAGGGGGAGCCGCGCGAGGCATGGTACTTTAACGGATCGCGGATGCCGCTCCGTGGGTGCTCCGTGGTCCGGCCTCAATTCAGCTAATCGAAGGCCTGGGCATGAAGCTCCTGTTCACGAATTTCCACGCTGGCGACGGCGGTGGCCATACGACGTACGTAGTAGCGCTGGCCCGCGGGCTCGCGGCGCGGCACGACGTGCACGTGGCCGCGCCGCCCGGCAGCCGCCTCAACCGCGAGGCACGCGACCTGGGAAGCGTGGCGGTGCTCGACCAGCCGTTTCCGAATGGCCTCGGCAAGTGGGCCGCGCGCCGGCGCGCCCTCCATCAGCTGAAGCGTTACCTGCGCGAGCAGGCGTTCGACATCGTCCACGTGAACGGGTCGGCCGACCACCGGCTGGTGATGGCGGCCGTGCGCGGACTGCCGCGGCGCCCTGCCATCGTCCTGACCAAGCACAATTCCAAGCCGATGACCGGCATCGGGCACCGTTGGCGTGCCCGTTTCGGTACCGACATGGTCATTGCCGTGTGCGAGTTCGTCCGACACCAGCTCGAGGCGTCCCCCTACGCGCGCTGTCGCGTTGCCACCGTGTTCAACGGCGTGGATATCCACAGGTTTGTCCCGGTCGATCCGCCTGCCGGCGAGCGGGCCGGTTGGCTGGCCCCGACTGGGGAGGGCGAGGCGCTGGTCATCGGCAGCAATGCGGGCACGGCACGTTACAAGGGCTGGATGGACCTGCTCGAAGGGCTGGCCCTGCTGGCGCCCGGCGAGTGCGAGCGTTTCCGCGTGGTGCTGGCTGGCGGCCTTCCGGGCGGGGAAGAGCTTGCCCGGATCCAGGAACTCGGGCTGTCGCATCTGGTGACGTTCACCGGCCGGCTCGACGACGTGCGGCCGATGGTGGCCGGCCTGGACGCCGGTTTCGTCCTCTCGTGGGATGTCGAAACGATTTCCTTTGCCTGTCGCGAAATGATGGCGATGGGCAAGCCCGTGCTGGTCAGCGACTACGCGGGGTTGCCGGAAAACATCCGGCCCGGCATCGACGGCTGGGTGGTCCCCGTGCGTGATCGCGAGGCGATCGCCGGTGCCCTGCGTGGGTTGTGGGAGAGGCGTGCCGGGCTGGCGTCGATGGGGGATGCGGCGCGGGCGCATGCCGAAGCGCGCTTCGGCCTCGAACACTTCGTGGACGAGACCGAGCGCGCGTATCAGGCGCTTCTTTCGAGCAGGGCGTAGTACATCCCGTCGAGGTCGCCGTCGCCGGGCAGTATCTGCCAGCCGATGGCCGCGGCCTGGCCGACGGGCAGGGTGATGGGCACGACCCGTGCGTCCGGATGGCCTTCAAGGAAGGCGCCGACCACGCCTTCGTTCTCCCTGCGCAGGATCGAACACGTCACGTAAAGCAGTCGACCGCCCGCTGCGAGGGTATCCCAGCACGCCGCCAGGATGCGGCCTTGCTGCGCGACCAGCGCGTCGATATCGGTCGCGCGACGGTGCAGGCGGACGTCGGGCCGGCGGCGGATGACGCCGGTGGCCGAGCACGGTGCATCGATCATGATCCGGTCGAACGGGGTGCCGTCCCACCATGCGGCGGTGTCGCCGGCGTCGGCTACGGCCACCTCGGCACGCAGGCCCAGGCGATCGAAGTTTTGCTGGATCCTGCGCGCCCGCGGGGCTTCGTATTCCACCGCCAGTAGCGCGACGTCCGCCCGCTCGAGCACGTGGCACGCCTTGCCACCCGGCGCGGCGCAGGCATCCAGCACGCGCTGTCCGGCCTGTCCGTCGAGAAGGTCCGCGGGGACCTGGGCGGCACCGTCCTGCACGGCGAAGTGGCCTTCGGCGAAGCCGGGGAGCCGGGTCACGTCGGTGCT
Organism: Bacillus sp. NP157; assembly: GCA_018889975.1. Classification (NCBI taxonomy): domain Bacteria; kingdom Bacillati; phylum Bacillota; class Bacilli; order Caryophanales; family Bacillaceae; genus Bacillus; species Bacillus sp. NP157. The sequence goes on along the minus strand of CP076546.1, from coordinate 3,578,710 downwards.
GTGCGGCAGGACGAGGCCATCGGCGAGCCAGGGATGCAAGCTCGCTTCCCGGCCCGCTTCGATGAGTGCCGCCGCCACGGCGTCGCGCGCCGCGCGCCGGCGATTCACCCGCAACATCAGCGGTGGCTCGACGTTGGCGGCGGCCAGCACCGCCTCGGCCTGGGCCGGCCAGTCGTGTGCGATGGCGCTGGCCAGCCATGCCGGATGCGCATGGCGCGTCGCCGGGACGGCATCGAGCGCCGCGTTCAACGCCTCGCGCTCGCGCTGCCAGCGGCGCAGCACGGCATTGACCAGGCCGGCCAGGCGCGGCCGGCGCAATTCGCGCGCGGCTTCCACCGTGGCGGCCACGGCGGCGTAGCCGGGTAGCTCCAGCGTTTCCAACTGGACCAGCCCGGTCACGAGCAAGGCATGGATGACCGGGTCGCTGCGGCGGATCGGCTTGTCGAGCAGGCGATCGAGTGCCGCGTCGAAGCGCGGCCACCAGCGGGCGCCGTCGTTCAACAGGGCGGTAAGCAACGCGCGATCGCGCGAATCGGGCAGTTTCGGCAGCGCGCGATCGGCCACTTCGCGCAGCGAGTGGCCGGAGAGCGCGATGCTGGCCAGGGCTTCGGCGGCGAGCGCGCGAACCGACGGCGCCTTGCTCACGAGGCGGCCTGCTTCAGCTCCGGGCGGGCATTGAGGTAGTCGGCGGCGCTGATCCGGCGACCGCCGGCACGCTGCACGGCGGTCAGGCGCAACGCGCCCTCGCCACAGGCGATATCAATGCCGTCTCGCGTGGCGCCGAGCACGCTGCCAGGCGTGGCTCCCGGGCGGCCGGCCACGGCGTGCGCCGCCCAGATCCGCAGGCGTTCACCGGCGATGTCGCCCTCGGCGACCGGCCAGGGATCGAAGGCGCGAACCTTGCGTTCGACGGCCGTGGCGGGCAGGTCGAAATCCAGTTTCGCCTCGGCCTTGTCCAGCTTGTGGGCGTACTCGACGCCCTCGCTCGCCTGGACGCGCGGGGCGATGGTCTCGCCAGCGAGCACGCGGCGAAGTCCCTCGCCGAGCGCATCGGCGCCCAGCGACGACAGCCGGTCGTGCAGGCTGCCGCCGGTTTCGTCGGCGGCGATGGGCGTGCGCCGTTCAACCAGCACGGGGCCGGTGTCCAGCCCCGCTTCCATCTGCATCAGGTCGACGCCGCTTTCGGCATCGCCGGCGAGGATCGCGCGCTGGATCGGCGCGGCGCCACGCCAGCGCGGCAGCAGCGACGCATGCACGTTCCAGCATCCCAGGCTCGGGATGGCCAGCACCTTGCGCGGCAGGATGAGCCCGTAGGCCACGACCACCATCAGGTCCGGCGCGTAGGCGGCCAGGCGCTGGCGGTCGGCCTCGGCCTTGAACGACTCGGGCTGCTCGACCGGGATGCCGGCCGCGAGCGCGGCTTCCTTCACCGGGCTGGCAGCCAGCTTGCGGCCACGGCCGGCAGGACGATCCGGCTGCGTATAAACGGCCACGACCTCGACGCCCGCGGTACGGCAGGCCTCGAGGCAAGGGACGGAGAAGTCAGGCGTTCCCGCGAACACCACGCGCAAGGGACGTCCGGTCATCGGTCAGGCGCTGGCCTTGCGCTGCTTTTCCATGCGCTTGAGCAGCATGCTGCGCTTGAGCGTCGAGAGATAGTCGACGAAGACCTTGCCGGCCAGGTGGTCCATCTCATGCTGGATGCACACGGCCAGGGGGCCTTCGGCATCGACGATGATCTCGTTGCCGTCCACATCGTTGGCCTTCACCTTCACCCTCAGGGCGCGGGTGACGTCGGCATAGATCCCCGGGAAGGACAGGCAGCCCTCCTGGTAGACCTGCTGGCCGTCCTTTTCGATTATTTCGGCGTTGATCAGCGCCAGCGGCTCGTCGCGGCCTTCGCTCATGTCGGCCACCAGTACGCGCTGGTGTACGTTGACCTGGGTGGCGGCCAGGCCGACGCCATTGGCGGCGTACATGGTCTCGTACATGTCGGCCACGAACTGCTTGAGTTCGGCGTCGAAGACGGTCACGGGCGCCGCGACGGTACGCAGGCGGGGATCGGGGAATTCGAGGATGGTAAGCGTGGACACGGTGTCACCTTGAACGGTTGCGGGCCGGGGAGGGCGCGCCATGCCCCGAAAATTGCGGGCAAGTAGGCGAAAACCAAGCGCTTCGACCCTGTAGGATGCCTTCACATTCTACGCTGACGCCGAGGGCCCGGCGAGCGTGCTGACATATTGTGCCCATTAACGTTTCGGTTACACTCGCGACAGCACCGGGGAAGGGGGAAAACCCGCCATGTTCAAGAAGTTCGCCATGCTGCTGGGCGGCATGTTTTTCACCGTGGCTGTCTATGCCGCGGCCGCACAGCTCCGTCCGAACGCGCCGGACACCTATACCGTGCGCAAGGGCGACACGTTGTGGGACATTTCGGCCAAGTTCCTGAGCAAGCCCTGGCTGTGGCCTGAGATCTGGCAGGCGAACCCGCAGGTCCGCAATCCGCACCTCATTTACCCCGGCGACGTGCTCAACCTGAGCATGTTCGGCGGCAGCGCACGGGTTGGCCTGCAGCCGCGGGTCCGTTCCGAAGGCGAGCCGATCACGGCCATTCCCCTCTCCGAGATGCGCACCTTCCTGAAGGAAATGCGGGTCATGGACGCGGATGACGTCGAGCAGGCGCCCTACGTCGTGGGCTTCGAGGAAGCCATGCTGCGCGGGACCCCGGGCAACAAGGTCTATGCCCGCGACCTCGACAGCGCAGCCCCGGGCCAGCGCTGGGCCATCGTTCGCCCGACCCATCGCTTCCGCGACCACGGCGAAGACACCGGCCACCTCGACATCGTGAACAACCCGTCGCACGGCTCGTTCGTCGCCGACGACCTGGACAGCGACGTGTCGATGAACCCGAGTCCCTGGCGCGAGGACACCATCCACGACACGCACAACGGCAAGGGCGACGATGCCGGTGTCGAGGTCACGGTCATCGGCAACGCCGAGGTGCTCAAGACCAACGGCGATATCACCAGCCTGGTGATCGTCGATTCGACCCTGGAAATCCGCAAGGGCGACCGCTTCATGCCGGTCGACGACAAACCCTACGACCCTTACTTCTACCCGCACGCACCGAAGTCGCTGCCGGCTGACGGCCGCATCACCGGCCTGACGGAAGCCTCGTTCGGCGTAGGCGCCCACCAGGTCGTCTCGATCTCGGCGGGCAAGTCCGAGGGTGTCGACAACGGCACGACCTTCCAGGTCATGAGCCAGGGCGAGACCATCGCCGACGAAGTCAGTGGCAACTACAACCGCCGCAGCACCTCGCGCAAGGCGCAGCTGCCGGACGAATACGCGGGCCACCTGATGGTGTTCCGCACCTTCGACCACGTGAGCTATGCGCTGGTGATGGATGCCTTGCGCCCGGTCCGCCGCGGCGACAAGCTGGTGATGCCGGAGTAATCCGGAACCGGTCTGTAGGAAATACCTGGCCCGGGTTTCGCCCGGGCCTACCCGGAAAAGGGAGGCTTCGGCCTCCCTTTTTCGTTCGTGGCCTACCGCCGCCCGTGGGCAACCGTTCCACGGGCCACCCCTACACTGTGTGCATGACTGATCGCGACCTTCGACACTGGCTCCTGCTCATCCGTACGCCCGGCCTTGGCGCTCGCAGGCTCCGCGAGGGCCTGGTGTTGCGCGGCGGCGCGGCCGGCCTGCTGGAGTGGCTGCAGCGCCATCCACAGGCGATCGGCGAGGAGGGCGCGGCATGGCTGGCCCATCCGGACGAGGCCACGCTGGACGGCGACCTCGCCTGGCTCGACGGCGCGAACCACCGCCTCCTGCGTTGCACGGACGAGGACTTTCCGCCCCAGCTGGAGCCGATGCAGGACGCGCCCGCCGCTTTGTTCGTCAAGGGCGACCCGACGCTCCTGCTGCGTCCGCAGGTGGGCATCGTCGGCGCCCGTCGTGCCCAGGCCCCGGGACTGGCCACGGCGCGGCGTTTCGCCGCGGAACTGGCGACGGGAGGGCTGCTCGTCACCAGCGGCCTGGCCGATGGCATCGACGGCGTCGCCCATGCGGGTGCGCTCGACGAGGGCGAACCGACCGTCGCCGTGATCGGCACCGGCCCGGACCGCGTCTACCCGAGCAAACATCATGCTTTGGCACGAAGGATCGCCGAAAACGGTGCGATCGTCAGCGAATTCCCACCCGGCGTGCATGCGCTTGCCCACCACTTCCCGCTGCGCAACCGGATCATCGCGGGCCTTAGCCTTGGCGTGCTGGTCGTGGAGGCGGGCACCCGGTCGGGATCGCTCATCACCGCGCGCTATGCTGGGGAACTGGGGCGCGAGGTCTTCGCCCTGCCGGGCTCGATCAACAACCCCCTCAGCGAGGGCTGCCACGCCCTGATTTCCGATGGGGCACGGCTTGTCCAGCGTAGCGATGAGATCCTTGCGGCGCTCGCCCCCGCAGCGGTCGAACTGGGCGCCGAACTCAGGGCCCGGCTGGAAGGTGGCGGGGCCGCCACGGCCGCGCCCCGGCGCGATCGGCGGCCCTTCGACTGGCGTGAAGATGAGGAATATCGCCGCCTTCTCGACGCCATGGGTTACGATCCCGTCCTTTTGGACACCCTGGTCGGCACGACCGCCCTCTCCCCTGGCGCGCTGTCATCGATGCTGCTTATGTTGGAGTTGGAGGGCGAGATTGCCCCCCTTCCCGGGAACCGTTACCAGAGGGTCGTTCGCTAAGCGCCGCTTGACAGTCGTCCTCGCGGTGTGTTTCCAACTAAATATATACATACGCTCGGGTCCACTCGCCCCTGCGGTCTCCGGAATCGCTAACGCATGGCAAAGAACCTCCTCATCGTCGAATCGCCGGCCAAGGCCAAGACGATCAATAAGTACCTGGGCGCCGATTTCCAGGTGCTGGCCTCGTACGGTCACGTCCGTGACCTGCGGCCGAAGGAGGGTGCCGTGGATCCGGAGCACGGGTTCGCCATGGCTTACGAGGTGATCGACCGCAACGAGAAACACGTCGATGCGATCGCCAAGGCGGCCAGCAAGGCCCGCAGCATCTTCCTCGCGACCGACTTGGATCGCGAAGGCGAGGCGATCTCCTGGCACATCAGCGAGATTTTGAGGGAGCGCGGCCTGCTCGAGGGCAAGGACGTCCAGCGCGTCGTCTTCAGCGAGATCACCCCCAAGGCGATCAAGGAGGCGGTGGCCAACCCCCGCAAGCTGTCGCACGACCTCGTCGATGCCCAGCAGGCCCGGCGTGCGCTGGACTACCTGGTCGGATTCAACCTCTCGCCGGTCCTCTGGCGCAAGGTCCAGCGTGGCCTGTCGGCGGGCCGCGTGCAGTCGCCGGCGCTGCGCATGATCGTCGAGCGTGAGCTGGAGATCGAAGCGTTCAAGGCCCGCGAATACTGGACGGTGCAGGCCAACCTCGCCCACGCCGACGGTGCCTTCGACGCTCGCCTGGTCCGGCTCGACGGCAAGAAGTTCGAACAGTTCGACCTGAACAACGAAACCGACGCCATGAAGGCGCGGGCTGCGCTGGAAAAGGCGGCGGCCGGCGAATTCACGGTGGGCGACGTCACCAGCCGCGAGCGCAAGCGCCGCCCGGCACCGCCGTTCACCACGTCCACGCTGCAGCAGGAAGCCGCCCGCAAGCTCGGCTTCTCCACCAGCCGCACGATGCGCGTGGCACAGGGCCTTTACGAAGGCGTCGCGCTCGGCAGCGAGGGCAACGTCGGCCTGATCACCTACATGCGTACCGACTCGGTGGCCCTGTCGGAAGACGCCGTCGCCGAACTGCGCGACCTGATTACGCGCGAATACGGCAAGGGCGCGCTCCCTGACGCCGTCCAGGTCTACAAGTCCAAAGCGAAGAACGCACAGGAAGCGCATGAAGCCGTGCGCCCGACCTCGGCGATGCGCATCCCGCGCACCGTCGCCTCCTTCCTCAACGACGACCAGCGCAAGCTTTACGAGCTGATCTGGAAGCGCACCGTCGCCTGCCAGATGCTCCACGCCACGATGAACACCGTGTCGGTGGAATTCCCGGTGGGCGATTCCGGGTTCCGTTCCACGGGTACCACGGTCATCGACCCCGGCTTCCTTGCCGTCTACGAAGAAGGCCGCGACCAGAAGAACGAGGACGACGAAGACAACCGCCGCCTGCCGCGACTGGCGACGGGCGACCGCGTCCCGGTCACCGCCATCGTCGCCGACCAGCACTTCACCGAGCCGCCGCCGCGTTATTCCGAAGCCAGCCTGGTGAAGGCGCTGGAGGAATACGGCATCGGCCGGCCGTCGACCTACGCGAGCATCATCCAGGTGCTGATCAGCCGCGAGTACGTCCTCCTCGACAGTCGCCGTTTCCGCCCGACCGACGTCGGCCGCGCGGTCAGTCAGTTCCTGTCCGGCCACTTCGCCCAGTACGTGGACTACGACTTCACCGCCAAGCTGGAAGACGAGCTGGATGCGGTGAGCCGCGGCGAAGAGCAATGGGTGCCCTTGCTCGAGCGCTTCTGGCAGCCGTTCAAGACCCTCGTGGACGACAAGACGGAAAGCGTCGATCGCAGCGAAGCCACTGGCGCGCGCGAGTTGGGCGAGGATCCTAAATCCGGCAAGCCGGTGTCGGTGCGCTTGGGTCGCTACGGTGCCTACGCCCAGATCGGCACCAAGGACGACGAAGCCAAGCCGACCTACGCAAGCCTGCGCCCCGGCCAGAGCATGCATACCATCACCCTCGAAGAGGCGATGGAGCTGTTCAAGCTGCCGCGTAACCTCGGTACCTCCGAAGAGGGCGACGACGTCACCGTCGGGATCGGCCGTTTCGGGCCGTTCGTGAAGCAGGGCAGCACCTATGCCTCGCTCAAGCCGGAAGACGACCCGTACACCATCGAACTGCCGCGCGCGCTGCAGCTCGTGCAGGAAAAGCTCGAAGCCATCGCGAACCGGACCATCCTCGACTTCGGCAACGGCGTGCAGGTGTTGAACGGCCGCTACGGGCCGTACATCACCGACGGCGAGAAGAACGCGCGCATCCCGAAGGATCGCGAGCCGAAGACGCTGACCGAAGCCGAGTGCGCCGAACTGCTGGCCGCCGCGCCGTTGAAGAAGCCGCGTGGTGGCAAGGCGGCGAAAAAGACGGCGACGAAGAAAGCCGCCAGCAAGAAGGCCGCGACGACCAAGGCACCGGCGGCTAAGAAGGCCGCGGTGAAGAAGACGGCGGCGAAGAAGGCGACGGCGAAGAAGTCGACGGCGAAGAAAGCGGCTGCGAAGAAGACTGCCGCCAAGACCGCCGTGAAGAAGGCCGCCACGACCAAGGCCGCCGCGAAGACTACGCCGGCGGCCTGACGTGCGCCGTTTCGGCCTGGAAAACGTGCATGCCGCCGCCGCGCTCCTGCGCGACGGCGGTGTCCTGGCCTATCCCACCGAAGCGGTGTTCGGCCTGGGTTGCGACCCGCACGATCGCGCCGCCTTTGAACGACTGTTCGCCCTGAAGGAGCGCCCGGCCACGCAGGGCGTGCTCCTGATCGCGGCGGATTTCGCCCAGGTCGAGCCTTACATCGATGCTGGCGCCGTGCCCAATGGCGTGCTGGCGCAGGTCCGGGCCTCCTGGCCGGGGCCGAACACCTGGGTGTTCCCGCGCAGCCCGCTCGTTCCCGAATGGGTGGCCGGCGGCCACGCGGGCATCGCCCTGCGAGTCACCGCCCACGAACCTGCTGCGGCCCTGTGTCGCGCGTTCGGTGCCCCGCTGGTGTCGACCAGCGCCAATCCCCACGGCCAGCCCCCCGCGCGCGATGTCGACACGCTGGTGGCGTATTTCGGCAAACGCCTCGAGGCCGCGCTCGACGCGCCGCTGGGCGGCCTCGACCGCCCCACCGTGATCCGCGACGCCTTGAGCGGCGCTATCATCCGCGCCTAGGGCAGGGGGATTCCGTTGGTCACTGTGTACGAAGCGAGTGGGCGCGATGCCGCGCCAGCGTTGCCGCTGCTGGCTGGCGCACCATCCCGCGCCATCGCATGGCGCGATGGGCAGCCCGTCTCGGCGGCGATCTTCCTCGGCCATGTCCGCCAGGTGGCGGCGCTGCTGCCCGACGCGGATGCCGCGGTGAACCTCTGCGAAGACCGCTACGCGTTCCTGGTCGCCTTCGCGGCGCTAGTGCTGCGTGGCCAGGTCAACCTGCTACCGCCGTCGCGCGCACCGCACGCGGTCGACGAGGTCATGGACAACCACCCCGGTTGCTACGCGATCGGCGAGCTGGCGCTGGATCCGGCGCCTGCCGGCTACGTCCGCATGCCGCCTCTGGAGGATGCGTCACCCGTCCATGGCGACATGCCTTCGATCCCCGCCGACGCCGTGGTGGCGATCGGTTACACGTCCGGCTCGACCGGCAAGCCCAAGCCCAACATCAAGACGTGGGGCAGCTTCCACGCGAGCAACGCCGGCAACATCGGCATGCTCCAGGCCGCCATCGGCGGTCCGTTCGACGTGGTCGCCACCGTACCGCCCCAACACATGTACGGGATGGAGATGTCCGTGGTGATGCCGCTGATGTCTGATGTCAGCGTGCATGCCGGGCGTCCGTTTTTCCCGGCCGACGTCGCCAGCGCCCTCGCGTCCATGCCCGAGCCCCGCGTGCTGGTGATCACCCCGGTGCACCTGCGTGCGCTGGTCGAATCGGGCATCGCCCTGCCGTCCCTGGCCGCCTTCGTGTCGGCGACCGCGCCGATGCCGGTGGAGCTGGCCGCGGCCGCCGAGGCGCGTTTCGGCGCACCGCTGCACGAAGTCTTCGGCTCCACCGAAACCTGCGTGTTCGCCAGCCGACGCACGGCCCGCGAAGACGACTGGCTGCTCTACGACGGCGTCACCCTGCACTCGCAGCCCGACGGCACCCTCGTCGACGCCCCGCAACTGGCCGAGCCGATCGCGCTGGCCGACATCGTCACCCTGCACGCGAACGGCCGCCGCTTCCGCCTGTGTGGCCGCAACACCGACCTGCTCGAGATCGCCGGCAAGCGTGCGTCGCTGGGCGACCTCAACCGCCGCCTGCTCGCCATCGACGGCGTGCAGGACGGTGTCCTGTTCCAGCTCGACGAGGCGGACGCCGCGGGCGTGCGGCGCATCGCGGCCCTGGTGGTCGCGCCGGGACTGACCGAGCAGGCCGTGCTCGCCGCCCTGCGCGACGCGATGGATCCGGTGTTCCTGCCGCGTCCGCTGCGCCTGGTCGACGCGCTGCCGCGCAACGAGACCGGCAAGCTGCCACGCGGCGCCCTGCTGGCGCTGGTCCGGCACTAGGGCGGGTTACAATCGCCGGTCATCGAACCGGAGATTCCCCATGAAAGTCCTCGTCATCGGTAGTGGCGGCCGCGAGCACGCCCTGGCCTGGAAGCTCGGCCAGTCGCCGCGCGTCGACGAGGTGATCGTGGCTCCGGGCAATGCGGGCACGGCGATCGAGCCGGGCCTGCGCAACGCGAACGTCACCGTGACCGACATCGACGGCCTGCTCGCGCTGGCAAAGGCCGAGGGCGTGGCGCTCACCGTGGTCGGCCCCGAAGTGCCGCTGGTCGCCGGCGTGGTCGATCGATTCACCGCCGAGGGCCTGCGCTGCTTCGGTCCGCGCGCCGCCGCCGCGCAGCTTGAGGGCAGCAAGGCCTTCGCCAAGAATTTCCTCGCCCGCCACCGGATCCCGACGGCGCACTACGCCGTGTTCACCGACCTCGAGCCCGCGCTGGCGCACGTGCGCGGCACCGGCGCACCCATCGTGATCAAGGCCGACGGCCTGGCCGCGGGCAAGGGTGTCGTCGTGGCGATGACCCTGCCGGAAGCCGAGGCGGCGCTTCGCGACATGCTCGGTGACAAGGCCTTCGGCGACGCTTCGTCGCGCGTGGTGATCGAGGAATTCCTCGACGGTGAAGAAGCCAGCTTCATCGTCATCGCCGACGGCGCGCGTGCCCTGCCGATGGCCACCAGCCAGGACCACAAGCGCCGCGACGACGGCGACAAGGGCCCCAACACGGGCGGCATGGGTGCTTACTCGCCCGCGCCGGTGGTCACCGACGAGGTGTCCGCCCGGGTGATGCGTGAGATCATCGAACCGACGCTCGCCGGCATGGCCGCCGACGGCGCGCCGTTCACCGGGTTCCTCTACGCCGGCCTGATGATCGACAAGGGCGGCGCCGCGAAGGTGATCGAATTCAATGTCCGCTTCGGCGATCCGGAAACGCAGCCGATCATGCTGCGCCTGCGTTCCGACCTCGTCGACCTGGTCGAGGCGGCGCTGGATGGCGACGTGGGTCGGGTGCAGGCCGAATGGGATCCGCGGCCGTCGCTGGGCGTCGTGCTGGCGGCGGGGAATTACCCGGGCAAGGTCCGCGCGGGCGACGTCATCACGGGTGCCGATGTCGACTTCGGCGCCGACGTGAAGGTGTTCCACGCAGGTACGGCGACGGGTGCCGAGGGCCGGCCGGTCACCGCCGGCGGCCGCGTGCTGACGGTTTGCGCGGTCGGCACGGATCTCGCCGATGCGCGGTCGAAAGCCTACGCCGCCGTCGATCGCATCCACTTCGCCGACGCGTTCCATCGCACGGACATCGCCCATCGCGCCTTCGCACGCGGGACGTGACGGTCGATCCCGCCGGTTCGGCTACACTCCGCCGAAACGACAGGATTGACCACGGATGTCCCAGTTCTCCTTGCTCGGCAAGCGCCGTTTCGCCCCGTTCTTCTGGACGCAGGCGCTCGGCGCGTTCAACGACAACGCATTCCGCAATGCGATGGTCATGCTGGTCGCGTTCCAGATGGCCTTGCCCGACAGCGAGGTGTCGCTTTACACCAACCTCGCCCCGGCGTTGTTCATCCTGCCGTACTTCCTGTTCTCGGCCACGGCCGGCCAGGTCGCCGAGAAGTTCGAGAAAACCCGGATCATCCGTTACGTAAAGCTGTTCGAGATCGCCGCCATGGTGATCGCGGCGATCGGCTTCCACACGCATCACATATCGCTGCTGCTGGTGGTGCTGTTCCTGATGGGCGTGCATTCGACGGTGTTCGGCCCGATCAAGTATTCAATCCTGCCGCAGGCACTCGAACGCAGCGAACTGGTCGGCGGCAATGCGCTGGTCGAGACGGGGACGCAGCTGGCGATGCTGGTCGGCATGATCGTCGGCAACTCGCTGATGCTCATCGCGGGCTACGGCACCCTGGCCGCGTCGCTGACGACGATCGGCATCGCCGCCACCGGATACCTCGTTTCACGCGCCATCCCGGCCGCGCCGGCCACGGCCCCCGACCTGCGCTTCAACTGGAATCCCCTTTCCGAAACCTGGCGCGTGCTGAAGCTCACCCACGAAGATCGCGCGGTGTTCAACGCGGTGCTGGGCATCTCGTGGTTCTGGTTCTTCGGCACGGTGATGATCGCGCAGTTGCCGAACTACACCCGCCATGTGCTCGGCGGCGACGGCTCGGTCAACACGCTGGTGCTGACGCTGTTCTCGCTGGGCACCGGCATCGGCTCGCTGTTGTGCGAAAAGATGTCGCGCAAGCGCGTGGAAATCGGCCTGGTGCCGATGGGCGCGTTCGGCCTGACCGTGTTCGCCATCGACCTGTATTTCGCCCGGCCCGAAGTCGCTGCTGGCGCCTCGCTGTCGTGGACCGCGTTCCTCGGCGTCCACGGTGCGTGGCGCGCCGCGCTCGACCTCACCCTGATCGGCGCGTTCGCCGGCTTCTACGTGGTGCCGCTGTTCGCCTTCGTGCAGAGCCGCGCGCCGCGCGAACGCCTGTCGCGGATCATCGCCGGCAACAACATCGTCAATGCGCTGCTGATCTGCATCGCCTCGGGCTTCGGCATCGGGCTCACGGCGATGGGCCTGGATACGCCGACGATCTTCCTGATCACGGGCGTGGTTAACATCGCCGTCGCGGTGTACATCTTCACGCTCGTGCCTGAATTCATGATGCGCTTCATCACCTGGGTGCTGGTCAACACCTTGTACCGGGTTCGCGTGGATGGCTTGAAGAACGTGCCGGACGAGGGCGCGGCCGTGGTGGTGTGCAACCACGTGAGCTTCATGGATCCTCTGATCCTGATGGCCTGCGTACGTCGGCCGATGCGCTTCGTCATGTATTACAAGATCTTCAACATCCCCGTGCTGAATTTCATCTTCCGCACGGCGAAGGCCATCCCGATCGCCGGCCGCAACGAAGATCCGGCGCTGATGGAGCGCGCGTTCGAACTCATCGACGAGGCGCTCGCCGAGGGCGAGGTGGTCTGCATCTTCCCCGAGGGTGGCCTGACCAAAGACGGCGCGATCGATACCTTCCGCCCTGGCGTGGAACGCATCCTCGAGCGACGGCCCGTGCCGGTCGTGCCGCTCGCGCTGCGCGGCATGTGGGGCAGCATCTTCAGCCGCCGCGACGGCGCATTGCGCCGGGCACGCCTGCCGCGCCGCTTCTGGTCCCGCATCGAACTGGTCGGCGGTGCGCCGCTACCGGTCGGCACCGCCACCGCCGCCGTCCTCGAAGCCCGCGTCAACGAACTCCGCGGCCCCCACCTGTAGGAGCGCGCCCGCGCGCGACGGATCCCGCGACCACTATCCCCGGAGTCGTACCTCTATCCCCGGACTCGTACCTCCAGCCCCGGCCGAGACCAACCCGTAATCCGCCAACCTCAAGCCGCCAGCCTCAAGCCGCAACCTCAAGCCACCAGCGCCGCCAGCACCAGCAACGCCACCACGGCCAGCCACACCACCAGCACCCGACGGATCACCCGTCGCGCATCTTCCAGCGCCGCCACCGGGTCGCTGACATCGTGGGCATACCCATCGCCGGCCTCGACATCCGCATCGACGCCGGCGCGGGCCACGGCGCCAAGGAAGTCCGGCTCCAGCCGCGAACGTGGGCTGCCTGACTGGCGATGCCACTCCTTCCAGGCGTTCATCACCGCGTCGAAATCGGACACCAGCGCCATGGCGAACACCATCAGGTGCGCCGGCATCCAGTCCAGCGCATCGGCCAGGCGACGTGCCGCGCCACGCGTGGCGGCGTCCAGCGCCAGCGCAGCGTCGCGCGCGAGGGTCTGGGCAAGGCGATAGCCCAGCGCACCCGCCGGCCCAAGCAGGAAGAACCACAGCAGCACGCCGAAGCGACGGCGCAGCGCGGCGTAGAAGCTCGCCTCCACCAGCGCGGGAGCAAACCACGCCAGCGGTTCGGCATCGATCCGCAGCGCAGCGACGGCTTCGTCGCGGCGTAGCGTGTCCGGCGCGCGGACCACGGCGTCGATGTCGCTCTCGATTTCGCGCGGCCCCAGCGAGTAGACCAGCACCAGCACGGCGAACAGCAACCAGGCGATGTCGAAGAAGGGCAGGGCGCGCAGGATGCCGCCAATGATGGCGCAGGCCACGACCGGTACCAGCAGGACGATGGCGACGCGGCCCGGACCCGAGGTGTCGGCGAGCCGGCCTACCCAGCCGCGGAACCAGCGCTCGTCGCGCCAGCGGGCGAGTTGCGGCACGCTCCAGGCAATGACGAGGGCGATGAGGACAGCAAGCAGTCGTAAGGCCATGGGCACGCAATCAGGGGAGTGTTACCCCGATTGTAGGCGAATGTGGGCGCAAGCTAGCGAGCGATCGCCCGGCGTTTACGCCACGGGCCGCTTCGGTGCACGGGCGATCAGTTCGCCGAGGCTAACGCCGCGCAGGCCCAGCCAGTGCTCGATCAGCCGGTAGGACACCGACAGCGGGGGCGGCACGCCGAGGCTGCCCGAGGCCATGCCCTGGACGATGTCGTCGACGGTGAACCAGCGCGCGTCCTCCAGCTCGTCGTCGCGCAGGTGGATCTCGCGCGTGCGGGCCGTGGCCGTGAAGCCCACCATCAACGACGCCGGCAGCGGCCACGGCTGCGACGAGTGGTACGTCACGTGCTGCACTTCGACCCCGGATTCTTCGCGGACTTCGCGGCGCACCGCGTCTTCCAGCGACTCGCCCGGTTCGATGAAGCCGGCAAGCGTCGAGTAACGCCCCGCGGGCCAGCCGCGCTGGCGGCCGAGCAGGCAGGCGTCGCCGTGCTCCACGATCACGATGATCGCGGCGTCGGTCCGTGGAAAGTGCAGGTGTGCGCCATCGGGATTCGTGCACTGCACGCGATGGCCGGCGGCGACCACCACGGTGGGCGAGCCGCATAGCGTGCAGAAACGCGTCTGCCGCTGCCAGTGGGTCACGCCCTTGGCATAGGCGAACAGACCCGCCTCGAACGCATCGAACAGCAGGCCGGCTTCGCGCAGGGACATCCGGCGCGCACCGGTCAGCGCGCTGAACAGCTCGCCGTGGGCTTCATCGAGGACCAGCGCAAACCACGCCTTGCCCGCGGACAGGCCGAGGAAGGTCGACACTACGTCGCCGAAGCGCTCGCTGCGCATCGCCGGAGTCATCCAGTGCGGCGCGTCGGCGTCGGCGGTGACGAAGGCCTGGCCTTCGGTGTCGAGCACGAGGAATTGCGTGCTGGCCGCGCGCTCGGTCTCTTCGATCCAGAGCCGGTCTTCGCGCCGCTCCGCCATGCGGTCGATGTCGATCCCGGCGAAGACATTTTCCCGGGCGCGGGTCGCCGCGGCTTTGTCGCGCTCCTGCTCGACGCTCACGCGGCCGGGCCGGTCAGGCGCTGAAGGACGAACCGCAACCGCAGGTCGTCTTCGCGTTGGGGTTGCGGATGACGAACTGCGAGCCGCTGAACGACTCGGCGTAATCGATCTCGGCGCCGGTCAGGTATTGCAGCGAAAGCGGATCGACCAGCAGGGTGACGCCCTCGCGCGACACGGCGAGGTCATCCTCGGCCTGGTCTTCGTCGAAGGTGAAGCCGTACTGGAAGCCCGAGCAGCCGCCGCCGCTGATGTACACGCGCAGCTTCAGGCCGGGATTGCCTTCTTCTTCGATCAGCTCGTGGACCTTGCGGGCCGCGGCCTCGGTGAAGTTCAGCGGCGTACCGGCCGACCGGTAGTCCGGTGCGCCGGTCGGAGCCATGGGGAATGGGTTGTTCATAGCCACCATAATGGCGCCGATCCGTGTCAGGTCAAGCCTTTAGGAGAGCGCGGGCGCTGCCTCGATCGCCGCCTGGGCCAGCTGCCGCACCGTGACCGGGGCCCGATGGATCATCTTGCCGTTGACCTGGGCGCCCGCCGCCATCTCCAGCACCTGGTAGTGCACGTCGCCGTCGATCCGCGCCAGGGACGCCAGCTCAAGGCGTTCGGCCACGTCGATGTCGCCGGTGACGCCGCCATTGATCACGGCGTGCGGCACCTCGATGCGGCCGACTACGCGGCCGGTCTCGCTGATGGTGAGAACACCATCGCTGGACGGATCGGCGTGGATCGAGCCTTCGACGGTCCCGTCCAGATGGAGGGCGCCGGAGAAGTGCACGTCGCCGCGCAAGGTCACGCCGCGGGCGATCAGGCTGGTGGCGGCCGTGCCGACGGCGGGGCCCTGGTTCTTACGGTTGCTGCTGAACATCGCTGACCTCGTCGTTTCGGATGGCGTCGGTCCATGCGACCGTCGCGGTGGCGGCATCTCCGCCGTCGGCGCCGGCGCTGAAGCGCAGGCGGGTCGGTTTGAAGCCGGCGGGCACGATGAAGCTGCCCTGGATCTGCTGGAAGTATTTGAACGCGAACGGAAGGCCGCCATGGGTCGTGGCCTGGCCAAGGCCGGCGCCCTCGAGGGTCGCCACCTTGTTGCCCTGGATCCCTTCGACCGAGACGGTCAGCGAGCCCTTCACCAGGTCACCGCGGCGGGCGTTCTGGGTGAGGGTGACCACGAGGTTCCACGCGTTGGGCGACCCCGCCACGCTGGTAACCCGGGCTCCCTGGATCTTCAGCCCGTCACGCTGGCCGTTGCTACCAACGAGGCGTCCGTAAAACGCGAGGTCGGTGCGCAGGCCGCTGATTTCCTCATCCCGTTCGGCGAGGTTCTTTTTGAGTTCTTTCGCCGCCACGTCGGCGACCTGGCCGGCGCGCTGGAGATTCGCCACCTGCTGGCGAAGGTCTTCCGAGCCGTCCGCTTCGGCCGCCGTGCCCGCCACCGCGGGGGCCGCCTTCGCGGCGTGGCGAGGCGCGAAAGCCCAGCCCAGCAAGGCCGCGAGCAGGATGCTGGCCAACCAGCCGGCGCCGAGCAGCACCTTCTGGCGCCGCTCGCGGACTGCGTCGTGCGTGCGCACGACGAAGCGTGGCGGGTGGCGTGGCGCCATGGTCGGGTCCGTGCAGAAAGCGTGAAAGGGCGATGGTATAGCCCCTGCGGTTCAAAAGCGTCAAGGAACCGGGCCACGGAACGGAGAAGGCCGCCTTGCGGCGGCCTTCGGAGGGATCAGTGCTTGTCGAGCGATCCGACCTTGCTGAGCATGTAGCGCTCGGCGCCGATGTCCGAGATCAGGCTGAACTGGGTTTCCAGCCAGTCGATATGCTCTTCTTCCTGGCCGAGGATGAACTTGAACAGGTCGCGACTGACGAAGTCATGGATGCCTTCGCTATAGGCGATGGCTTCGCGCAGGTCCTTCGTGGCGATCATCTCGAGGTCGAGGTCGCCCTGCAGGGCTTCGACAACGTTTTCGCCGATGCGCAGCTTGCCCAGGTGCTGCAGGTTCGGCAGGCCATCGAGGAACAGGATCCGCTCGATGAGCTTGTCCGCGTGCTTCATCTCCTCGATCGATTCCTCGTACTCGTGCTTGGCCAGCTCGTTGTAACCCCAATCCTTGAACATCCTGTAATGCAGGAAGTACTGATTGATGGCGGCCAGCTCGTTGTAGAGGACCTTGTTGAGGAATTCGATGACTTTCGCGTCGCCCTTCATGTGGCGTCTCCCTGGGATTCAGGGCACGACTATACGTCGCTGCAAAGCGGCATGACGTAACGAGAATGAAGACGGTTTGCGTCTGCGCTAAGCCCGCCCGCCGGCGTGTGCCCAGCAAACCCCCGTCAAGCCGAAGCCGGCAAGAACGTAAGAATCGCCGGCCGCGAGGCATTCGCCGTCGCATCCACCGCTTCCCTCAGGCAAGCCCGCGCCTCGGGCTCGCAAGCGCCGCAGCAGTCCGAGCAGCCCGTGCGGGACTGCAGCTCGGCAAACGAGTCGACGCCCTCGGCCGCAAGGCGGCGGATGGCGTGGTCGGTGACGGCATTGCACATGCAGATGTACATGGGTGCGAATTCGAACGCGAATGCGAACGATTGTCAACAGCACAAATGTGAAAGTCGTTCAGGCTCAGCCCTGGCCTGCGGCCTCGCGGGCCAGGCGGAGCAGTTCAGCCTGTTGCGGGCAGGTGCCCACCTCGACCCGGCAGAGCGTTTCGACCATCGGCGCGAACTGGCGCAGGGCCCGCTCGTAGACCTGGCGCTTGAAGTTCACCACGTGGTTGGCCGGGTACCAGAAATCCACCCAGCGCCAGAGGTCGAACTCCGGCTTTTCACAGGCGTCGAGGCGAAGAGCGTCTTCGCCTCCGGTGAGTCGCAGCAGGAACCAGACCTGCTTCTGGCCGATGCAGGTGGGACGCTGGTGGTGGCGGACGAACCGGTTCGGCAGGCGATAGCGCAGCCAGCCGCGGGTTTCGGCCAGCACTTCCACGTGTTCCGCATGCAGGCCGGTTTCTTCCTCCAGCTCGCGGTACATCGCTTCCAGCGGGGTTTCATCGCTGCGCATGCCGCCCTGAGGGAACTGCCAGCCGTCACGATTCACCCGGCGCGCCCAGAACAGGCGGCCGTCGCCGTTGAGGAGGACAATCCCCACGTTTGGTCGATAGCCATCTGCGTCGATCATTCGCCCTCCGCGAACCTTTCGCGTTAGCCCGATTCAACCACAGCGCGAGAAGTCGCTACAAGGCGCCACTTGATCGCCAGCCCGGTGCCGTTTAAACTGCCCGGCCTTCGCGGCCAAGCCCGCGGAAGACCAGGTTCCATGGCTAGGTAGCTCAGCTGGTCAGAGCGCGGCACTCATAATGCTGAGGTCGGCGGTTCGAGCCCGCCTCTAGCCACCATCGAACGAAGAAAAAGCCGCTCCGGTCACGGGGCGGCTTTTTTCTTGTCCTATCCGCTGCCCCTGGGTGCTGCCGCCGGCGAGCCTTACGAGGCGACGCGAGACGGCTGAGCCAGGGCGATGTCGGGTGGCGTATCGAGCACCACGCGCGCCAGTTCGACGACGTTATGCACTCGCAGTTTGGCCATGAGGTTCGAGCGGTGCAGCTCTACTGTCTTCGGGCTGATCCGCAGCTCGCTGGCGATGATCTTGTTGAGCTTGCCAAGCATGATGCCGTCGAGGACCTGCGATTCGCGCGGGGTCAGGGTCACCCCCGGAGGCAGGCAGGTGGCGGGGCTGGGCGCAGTCGTTGCGACCGCTTCCTCGCCCAGGGGCATCAGGAAAACGGCCTGGAAGCTCACGGATGCCACGTCCAGGCTTTCCCGGGTCACCCGATAACGCCGGGTGCGGGCGTGCCGGTCCACGAAGAGGAATTCATCGGGCTGGTCGGTTTCCACCAGGTGGGCGGCAAGCCACGCGGGTCCGACCCGTCCGCGGCCTACGCCGAACTCACGCTGGAACGCGGCATTGACCATGACGGCCCGGCCGCCGTCGTCGCGCCAGACCACGCAGGGCCAGGGCAATGCAGAAAACACTCCCTCGGCCAGGACGCAGGGCTGCGGCTGGTCGATGGACTCACGGCCAAGGCACATGGATGCCTCCTTGAAGTGAACCAATACAGGATGTGGGCGGGCCCCCGTGCCCCGCCGGTGTAGTTACCACTGCAACCGTTGCGCGATGAAATGTCCATGAACCGCGGCCGCGGATACGGCAAAGCGTGACCCGCGTCGTGAAGGTTCCTTGCGCCCGGTCAGGTTCCGGCCCTCCGCTACACTAGGCGGCAGCCAACCCTTCAGACGATTCTCCATGCGCATCTTCAAACGTTTCAACATCGAGGCGGCCCACCGCCTGCCGAACGTGCCGGAGGGCCATAAGTGCTCGCGCCTGCACGGCCACTCCTTCCATGTCGAGCTCCACGTGGAGGGTCCGATCGACCCCGTATTCGGCTGGGTGATGGACTTTGGCGACCTGAAGGCGCGCTTCAAGCCGCTGTACGAGCGGCTCGACCATAACTACCTCAATGACATCCCCGGCCTCGAAAACCCCACGAGCGAGAACCTCGCGCGCTGGATTTTCGAGAACCTTCGGGCCGAAGTGCCCTTGCTGTGCAAGGTCGTGGTGCATGAGACCTGCACCTCGGGCGCCGAATACGTCGGTTGATCACCGCTTGCGGGCTTCGCCTGACTGACGCAGGCGCCTATTCGGCAAGACAAAACCTGTCTACGCAACAAATTGTGGTTGCTGCCCTGCAGCAGGCGGGACTACACTCCGGCACCTTCCCGTTTCCCCGACGGTTCCCGATGCCCCACGTAAACGCTTACGCCGATCTGACCCGGTTCGTCGAACAGGCGACCGCCGCGCAAGCCGTAGCCTGGCGTGGCATGGAGCGCGTCGCGGACCTGCACCTGCAGGCGCTAGAGGGCCATGCCCGCGCGGCGTCCGGCCTGATGGCCGACGCGATGCTCGTGCAGGATGCCGATGCCATGCGCGCGGTGCTCGCGCGTGGCGGCGAACTCCAGCGGGAAGGTGCCGAGCGGGCCGCAACGGCCGCGGGCGACATCGTGGGTGTGGCCGTGCAGACGGCTACATCGCTGGGTGCACTGGTGGGCCAGCCCGCCAGGGCCTGATCCATCGCCGCTCGACGCCAACGACGCGACGGATCGTCGCGCCGGCGGTCGGTTATGCACTTTCGTCGCTTGTCCGGTCCTTTGACCCACTGGTATACTTTTCCAGATTAAACCGTGGCCCGTTGAACCAGCTGGTGCCGCCTTCGAGCGAAACCACGGGAGCCTCGCGTTGCTCAATAGTCTTGCAGCCGGTCGTCACCTAGCTATGCGCGTGGTCTTCACGCAGCTGGCGGTGGCCGTGGTCGCGGGACTCGCTTTTTGCCTGCAGGGGCGTGCCGCTGGACTGGCCGCTTTCACGGGTGCCCTGATCGTCGCTCTCGCCACCGCGCTGCTTGCTGCGCGAGCGTTCAGCGCGCTGGGCGGGGCAGGGGCAACGTTCATGCGGTTCCTCGTGGGCATGATCCTTCGCTGGATCATCCTCATTGGTGGACTGCTGCTCATCCTGGTTCAGTGGAAGCTGCCACCCTTGCCGACATTGGTCGGCCTCGTGGCGGCTTACGTGGTTAACGTATTTGCATTCAGATTCAAGGGTTGAGGCATGGCTAGCGAACCGCAGGGCGGTCTGACCGAATACATCCAGCACCACCTGAACCACATGACGGTGAATTTCAGCGCCGATCATTTCTGGTTCTGGAACCTGCGTGCTGACTCGATCGTCATCGCCTTCGGCCTTGGCGTGATCTTCTGCCTGTGGTTCTGGCTGTTCGCCCGCAAGGCGACGTCGGGCGTGCCGTCGAAGGGCCAGGCGTTCGTCGAAATCATCATCGAGTTCGTCGACACCCAGGTGAAGGACACCTTCCACGGTGACCGCCGCACGGTGACGCCGCTGGCACTGTCGATCTTCATGTGGGTGTTCCTCATGAATGCGATGGATCTCCTGCCGGTCGACCTGTTCAGCTGGATCGTGACCCACGTTGCCGGTCCGGAAGCGGCCCACCACACCTTTGGTCGCCAGGTCCCCACCGCCGACATCAACACCACCGTCGGCCTGTCGGTCGCCGTGCTGTTCATCGTCATCGGCCACGGCATCAAGGCCAAGGGCGGCTTCGGCTTCGGCAAGGAACTGCTGACGGCCCCGTTCCACGCGGAGAGCCCGGTCGCCAAGGCGATCCTGGTGATCCCGAACCTTCTTCTCAACGTCGTCGAAACCCTGTCGAAGCCCGTGTCGCTCGCCATGCGACTGTTCGGCAACATGTACGGCGGCGAACTGGTGTTCATGCTGATTGCCGGTCTGATGGTGAGCTGGATCAGCTTCGTGCCTGGCGTCGTGTTCAACACGGCCTGGGCGATCTTCCACATCCTGATCATCGCCCTGCAGGCGTTCATCTTCATGATGCTGACGATCGTCTACATCGCCACGGCGCGGGAACACCACTAACTCACCGCACCGACGTTCCACCCTTTTTCGTTTCATCTTTTTTCAACCTTTAGCTATCCGTTATCCAGGAGAACACCATGGAACTCGCCTCGCTTCTCGCCCACGTGCAGGGCATGACCGCCATCGCCATCGGCGTCATCATCGGTCTTGGCGCGCTTGGCGCCTGCCTCGGTATCGCCCTGATGGGTTCGAAGTTCCTCGAGTCGGCCGCCCGCCAGCCGGAACTCGTCCCGCTGCTGCAGGGCCGCATGTTCCTGCTCGCCGGCCTGATCGACGCGGCGTTCATCATCGGCCTCGCCGTGGCGCTGCTCTTCGCGTTCTCGAACCCGCTGGTCAACGTCGTCCGCACTGCGGTCGGCGGCTAAGAAGCCGTTCGTTGGTCTTGTCGCCGTGACGGCCTACGTCACGGCGATTGTCAGTACACAAGCGTTCGGAGTCTTTCGGAGAGATCATGGAAATCAACATGACCTTCCTGGGCCAGATGATCTCTTTTGCGAT
This sequence comes from Bacillus sp. NP157, assembly GCA_018889975.1. NCBI lineage: Bacteria > Bacillati > Bacillota > Bacilli > Caryophanales > Bacillaceae > Bacillus > Bacillus sp. NP157. Next base: position 3,557,105 of record CP076546.1, on the reverse strand, counting down.
CCTGGTCTGGTTCACCACCAAGTTCATCTGGCCCCAGCTCAACGGTGCCATCGAAGAGCGCCAGAAGAAGGTGGCAGAGGGTTTGGCCGCGGCTGAGCGTGCGCGCGCCGAGCTCAAGGACGCCGACGTCAAGGTCGCGGCCGAGATCAAGCAGGCTCGCCTGCAGTCGACCGAGATCATCGACAAGGCACAGGCCCAGGCCAACGCCATCATCGAGAAGGCTCGCGTCGAAGCTACCGACGAAATCAACCGTCTGAAGGCCCAGGCCCAGGAGGAGATCGCGTCGATGGCACAGCGTGCACGCGAACAGCTGCGTGAGCAGGTGGGTGCGCTCGCTATCCAGGGTGCAGAGAAGATCGTCCAGCGTGAAATCGATCCGGCGGCCCACAAGGCGCTGCTCGACCAGCTCGCTGCCGAGATCTGACCATGGCACAGGCGCTCACCCTCGCCCGACCGTACGCGCGCGCTGCCTTCGAGGTAGCGCACGCGTCCGGTGCGCTCGCCGACTGGTCGGCGGCGCTGAATTTCGCCGGTGCCGTGGCTGTCGACCCGCAGGTCGCCGGCCTCGGTTCCGACCCGCGCGTGCTGCCGAAGCAGCTCGTCGCGATCCATCTTCCGCAGGGCATGCCTGCCGATGCGCCGTTCGCACGCTTCCTCGAGGAGCTGGCGGAAAACGGCCGCATGGGCCTGCTTCCGGAAATCGCCACGCTCTACGACCAGTACAAGCTGGAGTCGGAGTCGACCCTGAAGGTCAAGGTCACGAGCGCGCTGGATCTCGACACCGCCCAGGCCGAAGTGCTGCGCGCTTCGCTGAAGCGCCGCTTCAAGCGCGAGATCGAACTGGAAACGCACGTCGACGCGGCGTTACTCGGTGGTGTCGTCATCGACACGGGCGAGCAGGTCATCGACGGTTCGGCGCGCGGCCGCCTGCAGCGGCTGGCCAGCGTGCTGACGCACTGATTACGAGCTTCTCATACCACCGGGTGCCGTGAGAGCGGCGCAACCCAAGGAACCGACCATGTCCAGCACCACTCTGAATCCGTCCGAGATCAGCGAGCTGATCAAGTCCCGCATCGAGCAGTTCAAGCTCGGTGCCGAGGCACGCAACGAAGGCACGATCATCAGCGTGTCCGACGGCATCGTGCGCATCCACGGCCTGGCCGACGTGATGCAGGGCGAAATGATCGAACTGCCGAACGACACCTATGCCCTCGCGCTGAACCTCGAGCGCGACTCGGTCGGCGCCGTGGTGCTCGGTGAATACCAGCACCTGCGCGAAGGCGACACCGCCAAGACCACCGGCCGCATCCTCGAAGTGCCGGTCGGCCCGGGCCTGCTCGGCCGCGTCGTGGACGCGCTGGGCAACCCGATCGACGGCAAGGGCCCGATCGACGCCGCCGGCACCTCGCCGATCGAAAAGGTCGCGCCGGGCGTGATCTGGCGCCAGTCGGTCGACCAGCCGATGCAGACGGGCTACAAGTCCATCGACTCGATGATCCCGATCGGCCGTGGCCAGCGCGAGCTGATCATCGGCGACCGCCAGACCGGCAAGACCGCCGTGGCGATCGACGCGATCATCAACCAGAAGCATTCCGGCATTAAGTGCATCTACGTGGCCATCGGCCAGAAGCGCAGCTCGATCGCGAACGTGGTGCGCAAGCTCGAAGAGAACGGCGCGCTGGCCAACACCATTGTCGTCGTGGCGTCGGCTTCCGAAGCGGCTGCCCTGCAGTACGTCGCGCCGTACTCCGGCTGCGCCATGGGCGAATACTTCCGTGACCGCGGCGAAGACGCGCTGATCGTGTACGACGACCTCTCCAAGCAGGCCGTCGCCTACCGCCAGATCTCGCTGCTGCTCAAGCGCCCGCCGGGTCGCGAAGCCTACCCGGGCGACGTGTTCTACCTGCACTCGCGCCTGCTCGAGCGTGCATCGCGCGTCAGCGCCGAGTACGTCGAAAAGATGACCAACGGCGAAGTGAAGGGCAAGACCGGTTCGCTGACCGCGCTGCCCATCATCGAAACCCAGGCGGGTGACGTTTCGGCCTTCGTCCCGACCAACGTGATTTCGATCACCGACGGCCAGATCTTCCTGGAAACCGACCTCTTCAACGCGGGCATCCGTCCGCCGGTGAACGCCGGTATCTCGGTGTCGCGCGTCGGTGGCGCCGCCCAGACCAAGATCATCAAGAAGCTGTCCGGTGGCGTGAAGCTCGCCCTCGCCCAGTACCGCGAGCTGGCTGCGTTCGCGCAGTTCGCTTCGGACCTCGACGCCGCTACCCGCGCCCAGCTGGACCGCGGCCAGCGCGTGACCGAGCTGATGAAGCAGCCGCAGTACACCCCGCTGTCGATCGCCGAACTCGGCCTGTCCGTGTTCGCCGCCGAGAAGGGCTACCTCGACGACCTGCCGATCAACAAGGTGCTGCCGTTCGAGAAGGGCCTGCACGCTTTCTTCCGCCAGAACAATGGCGAGCTGATGGCGAAGATCGACGAGACCGGCGACTGGGACAAGGACATCGAGGCCACCTTCAAGGCGGGCACCGACGAGTTCAAGAAGACCGGTAGCTGGTAAGAAGGATGGAGCGTTGAGAGTAGGGAGTTAAGAGTGGCGAGTAAGGGCGAGTGCGAAAGCGCCGCTCCTGCTTTTCCCCTGAACTCTCAACTCTTGACTCTTAACCGGAGGCGCTTGCGCCTCCCGCACCACTTAGACGAGTAAGCCATGGCTAGCGGCCGCGAAATCAAAACCAAGATCAAGAGCACGCAGAACATGCGCAAGGTGACGCGTGCGCTCGAAATGGTCTCGGCGTCGAAGATCCGCAAGGCGCAGGACCTGATGAAGGCGTCGCGTCCGTATGCGCGCCTGATGCGCAAGGTCATCGCCCACGTCGCCCAGGCCAGCACCGACTTCACGCATCCGTTCCTGACCGAGCGCGAGAACGTCGCGCGCGTCGGGTTCATCGTGGTGTCGACCGACCGCGGCCTCGCGGGCGGCCTGAACTCGAACCTGTTCCGTCGCACGCTGACCAGCATCCGCGAGTGGCAGGACAAGGGCGCGCAGATCGATGTCGTTGCCGTCGGCCAGAAGGCCGTGCAGTTCTTCCGCCGCATCAAGGGCGTGAACCTGATCGGCAGCGCGACGCACCTCGGTGAGAAGCCGAAGCTGGAAGACCTCGTCGGCGTCATCAAGGTCGTTCTCGACGCCTACGCCGACAACAAGCTCGACCGCGTTTTCCTGGTCTACAACAACTTCGTGAACACGATCGTGCAGAAGCCGACGATCGAAGCGTTGCTCCCGTTGACGCTGGTGGCGAAGGAACTGGAAAACGCCGAAGGCTCGACGGCCGAAGGCGTCAAGGTCGAGCAGACCCACGACTGGGACTACATCTACGAACCCGATGCGCGCACGGTGCTCGAGCACCTGATGACGCGTTACATCGAGTCGGTGGTGTACCAGTCCGCGCTGGAAAACCTGGCCAGCGAGCATGCCGCGCGCATGGTCGCCATGAAGGCCGCGTCGGACAACGCGAACAAGGTCATCGGCGAACTGACGCTGATCTACAACAAGGCTCGCCAGGCCGCGATCACCCAGGAAATCTCGGAGATCGTTGGCGGCGCCGCCGCCGTCTGACGACACAGCTACACGCGATGGCGACGCAGCATGCGGCGCCCGAACAGAACCTTACTTTAGATTCATCCGGAGCATTCCATGAGCCAGGGCAAAGTTGTTCAGATCATCGGCGCGGTCGTCGACGTCGAATTCCCGCGCGACCAGGTGCCAGAGATTTACGACGCACTGAAGATCGACGGCACCGAGATCACCCTCGAAGTGCAGCAGCAGCTCGGTGACGGCATCGTGCGCACCATCGCGCTCGGCTCGACCGACGGCCTGCGCCGCAACCTGATCGCCCGCAACACCGGCGAAGGCATCAAGGTGCCGGTCGGTTCGGCCACGCTCGGCCGCATCATGGACGTGCTCGGCAACCCGATCGACGAAGCCGGCCCGATCGGCGAGAAGGAACAGTGGGTCATCCACCGCGAAGCCCCGTCGTACGACGAGCAGGCTGCCGCGAACGAACTGCTGGAAACCGGCATCAAGGTCATCGACCTGATGTGCCCGTTCGCCAAGGGCGGCAAGGTCGGCCTGTTCGGCGGCGCCGGCGTCGGCAAGACGGTCAACATGATGGAGCTCATCAACAACATCGCCAAGGCGCACTCGGGTCTTTCCGTGTTCGCAGGCGTCGGTGAGCGCACCCGCGAAGGCAACGACTTCTATCACGAGATGAAGGACTCCAACGTCCTCGATAAGGTCGCGATGGTCTACGGCCAGATGAACGAGCCGCCGGGCAACCGCCTGCGCGTCGCGCTGACCGGCCTGACCATGGCCGAATACTTCCGCGACGAGAAGGACGAGTCGGGCAAGGGCAAGGACGTGCTGCTCTTCGTCGACAACATCTACCGCTACACGCTGGCCGGTACCGAAGTGTCCGCACTGCTCGGCCGCATGCCGTCGGCCGTGGGCTACCAGCCGACGCTGGCCGAGGAAATGGGCGTCCTGCAGGAACGCATCACCTCGACCAAGACCGGTTCGATCACCTCGATCCAGGCCGTGTACGTGCCCGCGGATGACCTTACCGATCCGTCGCCGGCCACCACCTTCGCGCATCTCGACGCCACCGTGACCCTGAGCCGCGACATCGCCTCGCTGGGTATCTACCCGGCCGTGGACCCGCTGGCTTCCAGCAGCCGCCAGCTCGACGCGTCGGTGATCGGCCAGGAACACTACGACATCGCCCGTCGCGTGCAGGGCACCCTGCAGCGCTACAAGGAGCTGAAGGACATCATCGCCATCCTCGGCATGGACGAGCTGTCCCCGGAAGACAAGGCTTCGGTGTCGCGCGCCCGCAAGATCGAGCGCTTCTTCTCGCAGCCGTTCCACGTCGCCGAAGTGTTCACCGGCTCGCCGGGCAAGTACGTCCCGCTGAAGGAAACCATCCGCGGCTTCAAGATGATCCTCGATGGCGACCTCGACCACCTGCCGGAGCAGGCGTTCTACATGGTCGGCAGCATCGACGAAGCCATCAAGAAGGGCGAGGACATGGGTGCGAAGAAGGCCGCCTAAGCCTTCAAGAGCGTAGCGGGTATCGAGTTGAGGGTTCAGGGTAAAAGCACGCAACAACGCTTCGCCCGGGCTCCAGCCCTCACTCGCTACTCTCAACCCTGAACTCTTAACGCTCCACTCTTAAAAGCAGACGGATCCCTCCCATGCCCCACACCATCCGCGTCGACATCGTCAGCGCCGAAGCCGAGATCTTCTCCGGCGAAGCCACGCTCGTGGTCGCCACCGGTGAGCTTGGCGAGCTGGGCATCGCGCCGCGTCATGCTCCGCTGATCACTCGCCTGAAGCCGGGCCATGTGGACGTCGTTGGCACCAACGGCGACCGCCAGCAGTTCTACGTCTCGGGCGGCATCCTCGAAGTGCAGCCGCAGGTCGTCACGATCCTCGCCGACACGGCCGCCCGCGCGGCCGACCTGGACGAGGCCGCGGCCCTGAAGGCGAAGGAAGAAGCCGAGGCCGCACTGGCCAACCGTGGCGAGCAGCTCGACGTGGCGGAGGCCCAGGCCAAGCTGGCCGAGGCCCTGGCCCAGCTGCAGGCGCTCGAGCGCATGCGCAAGACGCTGAAGCACTAAGCGACACCCGGCGCCCGCAGGGGCGCCTGTCGCGGGTTGGCCCTCGCGGGGCCAATCCCATGGAAACCCCGCCACCGGCGGGGTTTTTTGTGCCTTGTCTTCATCCTGCGAAGACTTCGCCAACGGCAGACTGCCGGTTATGCACGTACGTTACCGACGCAGTCTCTGGATCCTCCTCGCCCTCGTGGTCGTCCTGGTGGCGCTGCGCATCGCGTTGCCCTTCATCGTTCTCAACCAGCTCAATGCGCGGCTGGCGCACATGGGCAGCTACTCGGGCCATATCGAAGACATCGATGTCCACCTGTGGCGCAGCTCGTACTCGCTCGACAACCTGCGCATCACCAAGGTTGACGGCAAGGTGCCGGTGCCCCTGTTCGACGCGGCGCGCACCGACATCTCGCTGAGCTGGGGCGCGCTGAGCCGCGGCCACCTGCGTGGCAAGGTCGATTTCTACCAACCGGTGCTGAACTTCGTCGATGGCCGCGGCGAGGGCGATACGCAGACCGGCAAAGGCGTCGACTGGCGCGCACAGCTGCGCGCGATCGTGCCGACCCAGATCGATGAGCTGAACGTCATGAACGGCACGGTCACCTTCCACAACTTCGTGTCCAGCCCAAGGGTGGACCTGAAGATGACCGACGTGAACGGCACGGTGACCAACCTCACCAACGTGCAGCGCGTCGGCGGCTCGCGCGTGGCGCACATGCAGGCCACCGCGCATATCCTCGGCGATGCACCGCTGCAGACGAAGGCCGAGTTTGACCCGCTCGAGAAGGCCGGTGATTTCAGCTACGAGCTCACCGTGAAGAACATCCAACTGGTCCGTGCGAACGACCTCGTCCGTGCCTATTCCGGCCTGGATTTCGCCGGTGGCGAAGGCGACTTCGTGATGGAGTTGCAGGCCAAGGATCGCAAGCTCAACGGTTACGCCAAGCCGCTGTTCCATGGCTTGAAGATCTTCAGCTGGAAGCAGGACGTCGAGCAGGACAAGAAGGGTCCGCTGAAGCTGGCTTACGAGGCCGTCGCCGAAGGCGTGGCGAAGGTGTTCAAGAACCAGTCGAAGGACCAGTTCGCGACGCGCGTGCCCATCTCCGGCACGATCGACGACAAGAGCACCTCGATGGGCGAGGCGATCATCGGCATCCTGCGCAACGCGTTCGTGCAGGCCTACAAGCCCAATCTCGAGCACCTCGTGCCGCGGCCGGACGACGACAAGGCGGCTGGCAAGGACGGTTAGTCCAGAGGTCAGACTTGGCACGACGGCCCCAAACGCGCGACAGTGCGCCCCTGGTAATTCGGCAGGTAAGCCCATGTCCCACCCGTTGCACGTCCTGATCCTCGCCGCTGGCGAGGGCAAGCGGATGAAATCCGCCTCGGCCAAGGTCCTGATGCCGCTGGCCGGCCGCCCCCTGCTCACCCACGTGATCGATGCCGCGCGTGCCCTCGGGCCGGCCGGCGTGCACGTGGTCTACGGTCACAACGGCGACCAGGTCCGGCACGCCTTCGCCAGCGATGCGTCGCTGGGCTGGATCGAGCAGCGCGAGCGCCTCGGCACCGGCCACGCCGTGCGCACGGCACTCGAAGCGTTGCAGGCCAAGGGCCAGCTGGAGGGCCGCGTGCTCGTGCTGTACGGCGACGTGCCGCTTATCCGCAGCGAAACGCTGGCCGCCATGGTGGCTGGCGACGAAGGCCTGGCGATGCTCGCCACGCGCCTGGCCAACCCGGCCGGCTACGGCCGCGTCGTGCTCGACGCCAACGGCAAGGTTCGCCAGATCGTCGAGGAAAAGGACGCCAGCGCGGCACAACGCGCCATCGATATCGTCAACACCGGCATCGTCGCTGGCGACGCCGCGCGCCTGCTCGCCTGGACGCAACGGCTCGGCAACGACAACGCGCAGGGCGAGTACTACCTGACCGACGTCTTCGAGATGGCCGCGGCCGAAGGCACGCCGGCGGCATGCGTGGATTGCGACCCGGTCGAAGCCTCGGGCGCCAACGATCCGTGGCAGCTCGCTGGGCTTGAGGCCATGTACCGCGAGCGCATGGCGCGCGAGCTTGCCGTGGCGGGCGTCCGCCTTGCCGACCCGTCGCGCATCGACGTGCGCGGCAAGGTCATCGCCGGCCGCGACGTGGAGATCGACGTCAACGTGATCCTCGAAGGCGACGTGCAATTCGGCGACGACGTACGGATCGGGCCGTTCACCCGCATCCGCAACGCGAAGCTGGCCGCGGGCACGGTCGTGCTCGCCCATTGCGATCTCGACGGCGTGGTGACCCACGGTCCGTGCACCATCGGTCCGTTCGCTCGGCTACGCCCGGGCACCGACCTCGCCGAGGGCGTGCACATCGGCAACTTCGTGGAAACCAAGAACGCCGTGATCGCGGCGGGCTCCAAGGCCAATCACCTGAGCTATCTCGGCGACACCGTGATCGGCAGCAAGGTCAACATCGGCGCCGGCACCATCACCTGCAACTACGACGGCGTGAACAAGAGCCGCACCACCATCGAAGACGGCGTATTCGTCGGCTCGAACAGCTCGCTGGTGGCACCGGTAACGCTGGGCAAGGGCGCCACGATCGGCGCAGGCTCGGTGGTCACACGCGATGCCCCGGCCGACAAGCTCACGCTGGCTCGCGCCCGCCAGGCCACCCTCGAAGGCTGGCACCGCCCCACCAAATTGTAGGAGCGCGCCCGCGCGCGACCAACTCATGCGGCGCCGTCACACGACCGGCGCCCCCATCACCGATACCGCCACCCATCGATCTCCACCAGCAGCTCCTCCCGGCAGATATCCCCGTGCAGCATCAGCAACGGTGCCGCCGGCCAATGCGCTTCGGCAAACGCCCGCATGGCAGCCGCATCGTCCGGATGGCGCACGTAAGCCTTCAGCGACGCCTGCCCATCGAAGCCGGGCGGCAGCCCGCCGCTCGCCAGTAACGCATCCAGGTTGCGCCGCGTCTCGTCCAGCTGCGCCACCACGTCGCCTGCATGCGCAGAGGCATGCCCGACCACGGCAGCCGTCCCCGAGATCGCCAGGACGTCGTCCGCCGGAAGCAGCGTGCCGCGCGCGAAGCTCGGCGGCGTGCGGCCGTACTGGCGGGGATAGCGCCACGCACTGACCTGGCGCGGATTTTCCACCCGGGTGCCGGGCCGGTCGGTGGCCAGCAGGTAGACCTGCAGGAGGCCCTGCGACGCGTGGTGGCCGATCGCCGAGGCGGCCGGGAAGCCCTGCGCGAACGCATCGCCCATGCCGTCGATCCGGCCGGTGCAGAACTGTTTGTAGCGCTCGTCGTCGCCGGCACCCGCATTGATCGCGCCCAGGTAATTCCAGATGCGCTGGACGTGGCTTTCCGGCGAAGCGGCGACCAGTGCCGACAGGCGCCGGTAGGCATGCGCCGCGGCGGCTTCGGGCCCGCCGTGGTCGTCCTCGTGGCATTCGACGGCCGCATACAGCCAGCCGCCACCGCGCGACCAGCGCAGGTCGCCGTCCGCACCGTGCTCGACATCGGCGTCTACGGTCCAGGTTTCCACGCAGGCATCGCCCAGCGGTTCCAGCGCCACGCGCAGCCAGCGTGGGTCGTCCACGGCAACGGCACGCGCGCCGAAGCCGAACGCGGCCAGCGTACCCGGCGGCAGGCGATCGCCCGTGGCGTTGAGATAAACCACCTTCGGGGCGGGGCGGGCCGTGCGCGGCGACGGCTCGCGCATTTCACTGACTGGACGCATCGGAACTTCCGTGGAGACGCTGGGCCCAATCATATCGTGGGGGCGTCGGCGCAGCGTCGTGGCCGCGCCTTCACGTCGCTGAACGTAGGCTCGCAGGGCACTGAAAACACGTGTGTTACACTCCGCCGCCGCTGCCATTCCGGGGGGAGGCAGGCACTATCCGGGGACACGAAGGCACCATGGCAACGCAGACCGAAGCACAAAAAGAACTGGCAGAACTGATCGTCACCAGCCTGAACCTGGAGACGGTGAAGCCGGCCGAGATCGACCCGGAAGCCCCGCTGTTCGGCGGCGACCTGGGCCTGGATTCCATCGACGCGCTCGAGATCGCCCTTGCGGTGTCCAAGCGCTATGGCTTCCAGCTGAAGTCGGACAACCCCGACAACCGCACCATTTTCACCAGCCTGCGCACCCTGTCCGAGCACATCGAACAGCACCGCGCGGCCGCCTGATCTTTCGTTCAGGTCGCACTGACCCTTGCCGTGGTTTGCTTCCGGGCAAACCCGACATACGACGATGACCGAAACGACCGCCAGCCACGTCCATCGCTTCCGCTTCGCGGCGGATCACCCGAGCTTTGCCGGGCATTTCCCCGGTCGGCCGATCGTGGCGGGCGTGCTTATCCTCGAGCAGGCGGCACTGGCATTGCGCGCCTGGCGCGCGGCCGGGTTGCGCCAGGTGATCGACGCCAAGTTCGTCGCGCCGTTGCTGCCTGGACAGGACGCCAGCCTCGAACTTTCGGAGGCCGGTGAGCGTCGCTATCGACTGATCGTGCGTCGCGGCGACGACATCCTGCTGCGTGGCACCCTGGAGGGCAGCGCATGAGCCACTGGCAGCAACGGGAAGGCGGCGGCTTCTTCGCCATCTGGCTGATTCGCACCATCGGCCTCGGCCTCGGCCGCCGCGTGGCGCGCGTGCTGTTGTGGCCCATCGCCCTGTATTTCTTCCTGCGCCGTCCGGTCGAACGCGCCGTGTCGCGGCTCTACCTCGCCCGCGTGCTCGACCGCGCCGTGACCCAGCGCGATGTGTTCCACCATATCTACATGTTCGCGGCGACCTTGCTCGACCGCATGTTCTTCCTTGCCCGCGGCGAGCGCGATTTCCGAGTCGAAGTGGAAGGACTGCCCGCGCTCGATCGCTGGATCAACGTGCGCCAGGGCGTGCTCCTGCTCGGCTCGCACCAGGGCAGCTTCGAGGCCTTGCGTGCGCTCGGCCAGCGTCGCCCCGACGTGCCGCTGCGCGTGGTCCTCGATAAACAGAAGACCCCGGCACTGACGACCCTGCTTGAAGCACTGGCACCGGACGTCGGCGCGGCCGTGATCGACGCGTCGCGCGGTGGCGCGTCCGTCGCGCTGGCGATGGCCGAAGGTGCGGCGGATGGCGCGATGGTCGCCTTGCTCGCCGACCGTGGGCACCGGCTGGAGGCGGCGCGCAGCGTGCCCTTCATCGGCACGCCGGCTTCGTTCCCGGTTGGTCCCTGGCTGCTGGCCTCGGCGCTGAAGATCCCGGTCGTGCTGTGCTTCGGCATCTACCTGGGCGGCAATCGCTACAAGCTGATCTTCGAGGCGTTCTCCGACGGCATCGACATCCCACGCGGCCGCCGCGCGGAAGCGCTGGATGAAGTGATCGGCCACTACGCGGCGCGCATCGAGCATTACTGCCGCCTCTATCCCTTCAACTGGTTCAACTTCTACGACTTCTGGCAGGAGGCCGATGGCGTGCATGCCGCCGTGCCCGCCGAGCCGTTGCCCAGCCAGCATGTCGACGCATGAGCGGCCACGCATGATTCCCCGCGCCGACTTCATCGACCTCGTGCCGCACGCGGGCGACATGTGCCTGCTCGACAGCGTGGCTTCGTTCGACGACCAGACGATCCATGCGACCAGCAACGGCCACCGCGCGGCGGATCATCCCCTGCGCGGCGCGCACGGGTTGCATGCCGTGCACCTGGCCGAATACGGCGCACAGGCCACGGCCGTGCACGGCGCGCTGCGGGCGAAGGCCAACGGTGCCACCGAGCCTCGCCCAGGCATGCTGGTGAGCCTGCGTGGCCTGAAGCTGGCCGTGGATCGTATCGACGACCTCGATGGCCCGCTCGACGTCTTCGCTGAATGCCTGCTCGCCGACGACAGCGGCGCCCAGTACACCTTCCGGATCGAGCACGCCGGGCGCGAGATCGCCTCGGGGCGCGCCGCGGTCATCCACCCGGCGGCGCAACCCTAGCTTCGGCTTCGCGCGCTCAGGCGACGCGGGCGAACAGCCGCGTGCGCACGCCTTCCACGTCGACCAGGCCTTCCGCGCCCTCCAGCAGCGACGGCTGGTCGGCCGCCGCGCGCTCGACGATGCCGGCGGCGAGCAGGCGCATCATCTGCACGTTGTCGCGCAGGCGCGTGGCCAGCGTTTCGTCGTCCAGCGCGTCGTGCAGCGTCCGGTTCATGTCGGCGAACCAGGTCAGGTCACGCTGGTCGAGCATCATCTTGCGATTGCGCTTTTCCGATACGGCGTGCCAGCGCTGGAAGAATGCCTGCATCTGCGTATTCAGCTCGGCGCCCGCAAGCAGCTCCGGGCCCATCCGTGCGATGAACGGTGCATCGGCGAGGCGTTTCTGGAAAACTAGCTGGCACAACACGCCCCAGTAATACGCGTAATCCCAGATCACCTTGATCGGCAGGACTTCCGGATCGCCGAACAGGTTGTACTGCCCGCGGTACATGCGCAGCGTGCCGTCATAGAAGGAGAAGAACAGGCGCTCGAACAGTCGCGCGTGCGGTGCCAGGTGCTCGCCGCGACGGTCGATCCCGACCAGCTGGGTGATGTACGTATTGGTGATCGCGATGAAGTCGCTGCCCGGTGAATAGAACGGGTCGAGGAACGCTCCTGCCTCGCCGGTGAGTGCCCAGCGATCCGACGAGAACATCCGCGAGCAACCGTAGGAAAAGTGCCGGAAGAAGGCGAAGTCGAGCAGCTTGTCCTTGCGTGCCTCCACCTGGCGGGCGACCACCGGCTGGTGCTTCCACAGCCACTCGAGCGCGAGGTCGAAGCTCTTCATCGATTCGAGCGGATGCATGGTCGCGTCGGCGACGATGCCGACCGAGTGCGCACCCGACGACAACGGGATCAGCCAGACCCAATAACCCGGGCCTACCAGGTGGTTGGTCGAACGCCAGCGCTCCGGCGGGTGGCAGCGATCTTTCCACTCCGCGTCGTCACACCAGCCGTCGATGGCGAGGCGCTCGTCGATGCGGAACCACACGGCGTTCGCGTGGTGGCCGTTGTCACGGGTAAGGTCGAGCTTGCGGCGCACCAGCCCGGCACGGCCACTGGCGTCGAGCAACCAGCGCGACTGCAACTCGCCGTCGCTGCCGTCGTGGCTGAAGCGCACGCGATGGGGATCGTCGCCGCTGCCGATGTCGAAGCCACGCACGGTGGCGCCTTCGCGGAAATCGATGCCGCGCCGGCGCGCCTCGTCGCCGAGGAAGTTTTCGAGGATTCCGCGATCGATCTGGTAACTCGGTGTCGGCAGCACGGCACTGACACCGAGTTCGGTGACGTCGGCCAGGTCGTCGCGGCCATCGGAGAAGAAGAAGCGGAAACCGAACTTGCGGATCTGCTCGGCTTCCAGGTGGTCACGCAAGCCAAGCGTATCGGCGAGATAGTGCGCGGCGATCTCCACCGTCGACTCGCCGACCTTGAAGGCGGCTTCCGGCAGCGGGCGCGCCTGCCGTTCGAGCACCACGATGTCCATGTCGGGGTATTCCCCCTTCAACTGCATGGCCAGGGTCAGGCCGGCAAGGCCCCCGCCGAGGATCACCGCGTCATGCATCGTGTGCTTCGTCCCTTCCATCCGTTGCCTCGCTCAGTGCGTTGCGGTCGTGCCCATGGGTTGTTCGCCGATGATCGTCGGCGTGGCGCGCGAGCGCCGGTAACTGTCGACGATGTGCCCGTAGTGCAGCAGGCGTCCGATCGTATAGGTGGTGATCCGGGTGACATCGCGCACCGGGCTGAAGTGGCTGATGCGGAAATCACCCTGGTAACGCGATGCGATCGGCACCGAGACGACGCCGATGCCGCGCTCGCGGCAGGCCGTGATCAACACAGCGGCCTCGAACACGAAATTCTCCGCGGGCAGGTCGACCAGTTCCAGTGCGGCGCGCGGATAGAAGCGCTGGCCACTCTGGGTATCGGCGATCGGCCGGCCGCAGGCCCAGGAGATGCCCCAGTCGGCCACCGCATTCGCGCGCCGGCGGCCGGGCGGTTGCTGTTCACGCTCGAGCAGTCGCGCGCCGATCACGATGGCGCCGGGATAGGTCGTCACCGCATCGAGCATGGCGGGGATGTCGCCGGCCAGGTGCTGTCCGTCGCCATCCATGGTGAATACGCCGTCGTAGCCTTGCCGCATCGCTTCGCGGAAGCCGGTGCGCAACGCCTCGCCCTTGCCGCGACGCCCGGCGTGGCGCAGCAGGGTGACGGGAAGCTCGCCGACGATCTCCGGCGTGCGGTCGTCCGAGCCGTCGTCGACGACGATCACGGGCATGCCGAGTTGCAACGCGCCACTGACCACGGTCCTGATCGCCTGCGCCTCGTTGAGGCAGGGGATGAGGACGCAGTAGCGGTTGCCGTCGTGGGTCATGGCGCGATCGACAGGTCGATGTGCAGGTCCAGGCCTTGTGCGGCCGCGACGCGCAAGGCGGCGGGCCGTGCCGCGGCGAGCGCGCGCAGCAGCGGTACCGCGCGTGCGGACGGGTTGCTGGTGGCCAGGTCGTCCAGCCACGCATCGCCGCTGGGCTCGTGGCCGCTGTTGCCCGGCTCGGGCGAGATATCGAGGCGGATCGACGCGCCGTCGGCGTGGGGTGAGAGGACGAGCGCCACGGCGAACGGCCCGCGCGTGCTGGTCATGCCGCCGATCGGGCCGGTACCGGCGATGTCGTAGCTGGCGAGCAAGACCGGACGGTCGTCGGCGACGGCCTGGGACGCCGCCTCGAACAAGCCCGCGCCGAAGGTTTCCTCGCCGCCGGACACCGCGCTCGATGCCGCGTGGCAATGCGTGGCGATGGTCCAGTAGCCGGCCGGCGCGTTGTGCACCGAGTTATGGAATTTGGTCGGCGAGAGTTCGGCCGGCGCGGTGGCCAGCGTCGAGCACATGTAGTCCGTGATGACCTGGTCGCCATGCGCCGATGCGAACACGCAGGGCAGGGTGGCGGCATCCAGCCCACTCATCGACACGGCTTGCCCGGCCGCCGCGGCAGCCAGCAGCACGCTTTCCGGTGCGCGGCGACGTTCGTTCGCAGGCAGCACGTCGGCCACCGGTCGCTCGGCGGCACCGGGCGAAGCGTCACCGGCAGCGATTTCGCGAAAAGCCTGCCACGTCGATGCGCCCGGCGCCCAAGCGCCGATGCCCTTGACCCACACGGTAAGCGCCGCGCTCATGCCGGCACCCCTTGTCGTGCGAACGCCAGGCAGGCGTTGTTGCCGCCGAAGCCGAAGGAATTACTCAACGCGATGCGCAGCGTGCCGCGCTCGGCCTGCCAGGCCATCTGCGGCCCACATAGCGGATCGGGCGTCGTCGCACCGAGATTCGCGGGGACCACGCCGTCGCGCATCGCAAGCAGGGTCAGCACGGCTTCGAGGATCCCGGCGGCGCCCAGCGTGTGGCCGGTGAAACCCTTGGTCGAACTCGCGCGGGTGGTTTGCGGGAAGCTCCGCGCGACCAGCGCGGCTTCCACTTCGTCGTTCTTCTGGCTGGCCGTGCCGTGCAGGTTGATGTAGTCGACGTCACGCGCTTCGATGCCGGCGCGTTCCAGCGCATCGCGCAGGGCAAGCTCGGCGCCGAGGCCTTCCGGATGGGGCGTGGACATGTGGTGGGCGTCGCTGGCTTCGCCATAGCCGATGAACAGCGGCGTGGCACTGCCTTCGGTCACCCGTTCGAGCAGGGCGAAGCCGGCGGCTTCGCCGATGGAAATGCCGGCACGATCCGCATCGAACGGGCGGCACGGTTCGGCCGAGACCAGCTCGAGCGAGTTGAAGCCGAACAGCACGCTGTCGCAGAGGGAATCCACGCCACCGACGATCGCCGCATCGACCAGGCCCAGGCGGATCATCCGCTCGGCGTTGGCGAACACCTTCGCGCTGGACGAACAGGCGGTGGCGACGGTGAGGCAGGGGCCTTCCAGGTCGAAGACGCTGGCGACGAAGCCGGCCAGCGAGTGCGGGGTATGGATGGCCGGACGATGCAGGTCGGCCGGCATCACACCGTGGTCCAGCCGGCGGTAACCCTCTTCGGTGGCGCCGATGCTGGCGGTCGACGTGCCGAGCAGGACCGCCACGCGGGCGGCGCCATAGCGTTCGCGCGCGCTGCGCACGGCGTCGATGAATCCGTCCTGGCGCAACGCCAGCCACGCCAGCCGATTGTTCCGGCATTCCCACTGCGCGTGTTCGCGCTCGAGCGGTTCGTCTTCCACGCCGGACACGCGTCCGATCCAGCACGGCAGCGGTTCGCTGGAGAACGCGTTGGGCGTCAGGCCGCCTTCGGAGGCAGCGATCGCGCGGGCGTGGGCTTCGAGGCCGCGACCCAGGGCCGAGGTGGCCGTGAACGCGCTTATGGCTAGGGGAGGCATGGGATGAGGCATGCCGCGAGCCTATCCTTTTTGAGGCCCATCGTCGCGTGAACGCAACACCGTGATTCAGCCGATTGCATGCCATCGCCGCATCCGCAAGACTTGCCCGGCCATGACCGGTTTGCCCAAATCCATGCACCGCGGCGTCTGGCGTTACCTCGGCGACCGCGACATCCTGCAGGCCGCCGCGGTCACGCTGCTGCTGCTCATCGCCAGCGCCGGGCTTCTCTACGTGGCCCACCTCGTTCGCGTCTGGCATATCGCACGGCGCAGCCTGCCCAGGATAGATGCCCGCCAGACCTTGCTGGTATTCGGGCGGCGCCTCGTCAGGGGCGAGCCGGAGCACGACTTCATCGAACGACTGGCCTGTGCACAGGCGAACGCGAGCGACGGCCTGGCCGAGCGCGTACTGGTGCTCGGTGGCCTCAGCGGCGGTGGCGAGATCAGCGAGGCGGAGGCCGGGCAACGCTGGCTGGTAGCAGCGGGCTGGCCCGCCGGCGTGCCGCTGCTGCTGGAACAACAGTCGGTCGACTCGCTGGAGAACCTGCGCCACGCTCGCGAGATCCTGCGTCGTGCCGGCACGCTGCCGACGGTCGGGCTAGTCACCAATCGTTATCACCTGGCGCGCTGCCTGTACCTCGCGCGTCGGCTGGCGTTCGAGGCGACGCCGGTGGCGGCCGAGCCGGTGTTCACGCTCACGCCGCGCTACGTCAAGCGCATGGCCCTGGAGGCCGGTTACCTCATGTGGATCGACACCGGCATGCGCTGGGCCGCGCTCACCGGCAACCAGCGGGTGCTGGCGCGGATCGCCTGAGCCGCATCAGCCATGCGCGGCCGCCTGCCACAGCAACCGCCAGGCGACGCCTTGCTAAGCTTGCGGCATTCCCATCGAGGCCACGCGCCATCATGTCCGAACAAGCCGACATCGCCGAATCCTTCCTGCGCGGGCTACAGGACCGCATCTGCCAGGCCCTCGAGCAGGCCGATGGCGGCGCGACCTTCGTGGAGGATGCGTGGACGCGGCCGGCTGGTGGTGGCGGACGCACGCGCGTACTACGCGATGGCAAGCTGTTCGAGCAGGCGGGGGTCAACTTTTCACGGGTGGCCGGCTCGCCGCTGCCGCCAAGCGCCACCGCGCATCGGCCTGACCTCGTCGGCGGCAGCTTCATCGCCACCGGCGTGTCGCTGGTGATCCATCCGCGCAACCCGTACATCCCCACCACGCACGCGAACGTGCGCTATTTCGAAGCGTCGCGCGATGGCGCGGAACCGGTCTGGTGGTTCGGCGGCGGCTTCGACCTCACGCCGTACTACCCCTTCGACGAAGACGTGCGGCACTGGCATGGCGTCGCGCGCGACCTGTGCGCCCCGTATGGCGAGGACGTCTACGATCGCTACAAGAAGTGGTGCGACGAGTACTTCTACCTGAAGCACCGTGGCGAGACGCGCGGCGTGGGTGGGCTGTTCTACGACGACATGAACGAAGGCGGTTTCGATCGCTGCATGGACTTCACCCGCGACGTGGGGCAGGGCTTCCTCGATGCCTTCCTGCCGATCGTCGAGCGGCGCAAGGACACCCCGTACGGCGAGCGCGAAACGGAATTCCAGCTGTATCGACGCGGGCGTTACGTCGAATTCAACCTGGTCTACGACCGCGGCACGCTGTTCGGCCTGCAGTCCGGCGGTCGCACCGAATCGATCCTGATGAGCCTGCCGCCGCGCGTGCGCTTCGAATATGCCTACACCCCGGCGCCCGAAAGCGCCGAGGCCCGCCTCGCCGAATACCTCAAACCCCGCGACTGGCTCCCGTAGGAGCGCGCATGCGCGCGAAAGAACCATCCATGCGAAGCGCTCCCACCAACCTCAAGGAACGCTCCCAGCACCTTAGGAACGCTCCCACCAACCTTAAGGCGCACTACCACTGAACTTCTTGGCAGTAGCCCCCTCGATCTTCCCCACCGTGGCCGAATCGCTCACGTAAAGCTGCACTTCGCGCTCAAAGGTCATCGTGCCCGTCACCACGGCATGCGGCCCGATGACGATGGTCGGCGGACGGCTGTCGCTGGAATTCCAGCCCATCTTCGGCTTCTTCACCAGGATGCCGCCTTCCACCTTCGAGCCTTCGCCCACGGTGATGTTGGCGTTGACCGTTTCGATGCCGCCGCCGACGTGCGCCTGCTCCAGGGTGATGTCGCCATTGACGTTGGTCAGGTGGCCTTTGACGTCGGCGCCCTTTTCGAGCTTCACCCGGCCGTTGACGTTCTCGAGCTCGCCGGTCACCTGGGCACGCTCGCCGAGGTTCACGCCACCGTTCACGGTGTGCACCTGGGTGGCGGTGGCGCCGTCGCCGAGTTCGACCGAACCGTTCACGGTGCTGGCCTTCTCGACGGTGGCCTTGTCGCCGACGCGGACCGAGCCGTTGACGGTGCTCACGTCACCGGCGTGCTGGCCGGCTTCGACGCTCGCCGTGCCGTTGACCTTATGGACATCGTCGGCGGCAACGCTGGCGCCGGCAAACGCGAGGGCAATCAGGGCCGAGATCAGGGTAAGGCGCATGGTGGGTGGCTCCGCGAGTGGTCTGGGTTCGTAGGATGCGCCATGCCGGCGCAAGGTTTAGCGTGACTTGCGGCAGGGGTGCGGTGTTGACGGCCCCCGGCCACCGTTCCACCATCGGATTTTCCCCCTCCCATCGTTGGATGCCATGTACAAGCTCGTGATGATCCGCCACGGCCAGTCGGCCTGGAACCTCGAAAACCGCTTCAGCGGCTGGGCCGATGTCGACCTGACCGAGCAGGGCGTGGCCGAGGCCCGCGAGGCCGGCCGCCTGCTCAAGGACGCCGGCTTCAGCTTCAACCTGGCCCATACCTCGTACCTCAAGCGCGCCGTGCGCACCCTGTGGCACGTGCAGGATGCGATGGACCTGATGTGGATCCCCGTGGTGACCGACTGGCGCCTCAACGAACGCCATTACGGCGCCCTGACCGGCCTGAACAAGTCCGAGACGGCGGCCAAATACGGCGAAGACCAGGTCAAGATCTGGCGCCGCAGCTACGACACCCCGCCACCGGCCCTCAAGCCGGGCGAGATGTCCTTCGCCGACGACGCACGCTACGAAGGCATCGCCGATGTCCCGCTCACCGAGTGCCTGAAGGACACCGTGGCCCGCGTGTTGCCGTACTGGCACGACGTGCTGGCGCCGGCGATCAAGGCGGGCAACAACGTGCTCATGGCCGCCCACGGCAACTCGATGCGCGCGCTGGTGAAGTACTTCGACAACATCTCCGACGACGACATCGCCGAACTGAACATCCCCAACGGCATCCCGCTGGTGTATGAGTTCGACGCCGAGCTCAACCCGGTGAAGCACTACTACCTGGGTGACGAAGCCGAAATCGCCGCCAAGATGGCGGCCGTCGCCAACCAGGGCAAGGCGAAGCCCTGACCGGCCCGCCCGGCGCCATCCCGGTCTGCCGTGACAGTCGTCACCCGATCGGGATGGCTCCCGTCCCTGCCGCGAGCGCGCCAGGGGTCGTAAGGTAAGCCCACACCCAATCACGCGAGACCGATGATGCTTGCCCAGGCCGCCGCCCAGTCCACGTCCGCCCTTGTCCCGGTCGCCATGGCCGGCCTGATGATCTTCATCGTGTACCGGCGCGTCCGGCGCAACTTTGGCCGGCAGCCGATCCATACGCGCAAGATGGCGATCCGCGTCGGGATCTTTGCCCTGGTGGCGTGCCTCCTGATGACGATCGGCTTCGTCAGCATCAACCTCGCCGAGGGCGCGCTGGCGGGCCTGGTGGCAGGCGGCGCCCTGGCGATGCTGGGGCTGAAGCTAACCCGGTTCGAGCTGGGCACGGACAACGCGGACTGCTATTTCCCCAACCCCTGGCTGGGCGCCGCCCTGACGGCCTTGCTGGTTGGGCGCATGGCCTACCGCTTCATCATCCTGGGTGGCGCCATGCATGCGGGCACCGCGCCGGCCCATGGCCCGGGCCCCGGCGACAGCCCGCTCACGATGGCCGTCGTCGGCCTGACCCTGGGTTATTACCTGGCCTACTACGCGGGCATCCTGGTCCACCACCGCCGCTTCAAGCGGGCCGCGCTGGCCCAGGCGGCCTGAGGCGGGTCAGAGCGCGTCGTTGTCCAGTTCGCCGGTGCGGATCCGGACCACCTGCTCGAGCGGGGTGACGAAGATCTTGCCGTCGCCGATCTTGCCCGTGCGGGCGGCCTGCTGGATGACCTCGACCACGCGCTCCAGCTGGTCGTCGGCCACGGCCACTTCCAGCTTGATCTTGGGCAGGAAGTCGACCACGTACTCGGCCCCACGGTAGAGCTCGGTGTGGCCCTTCTGCCGGCCGAAGCCCTTCACTTCCGTCACCGTCACGCCCTGGACGCCTACATCGGCGAGGGCCTCGCGGACATCGTCGAGTTTGAACGGCTTGATGATGGCGACCACCAGCTTCATGTAAGAACTCCTTGGGGCGCACCGGCTGCGGCGCGCGGACGGCCATTGTGCCATAGGCCTGCGTCGCCGCTTCCTGGGTGCTTTGTAGGAAAAACCCTACACTACGTAGGGGTGTTCGCTGATAGCGCCTACATTCTCATCACTTAGAATTTATTCCACGACGTCGGGGTCGCAAGATGGACATGCAGGGTATCGACCAACTCGCAGAGCGGTTGGCATCGTTGGTTCCGCCAGGGTTGGCGCAAGCGCGTGAGGATATGCACGCCAACTTCAAAGATATCCTGGCGCAAGGATTACGCCGCCTCGATCTCGTAACGCGAGAGGAATTCGACGTTCAGAGCCAGGTACTCGCACGGACCCGCGAAAGGCTCGAAAGTTTGGAAAAGCGGGTCGCCAGCCTTGAGGCTGGCGCCACGCCTAACGGCCAGTAACCAAGGACGGCCGTCAGGTCCCGGGACCGCCCCCGATCCGTCACCCTCACCCCGAGAGCGGTCGGGGGCGGTTATTTTCCCCAGGCCTACGCAAAGGAGTGCGTCATGCGAGCCGGATCCACCATGGATCGACCCTGGTCGCTACCACCCAAATTCCGTAAGCAGTTACGATTCCGACTGCCATGAGCCTCGCCGTCACCCTTTCGCGCGCGCAGGAAGGTGTCGCCGCGCCCCAGGTCGTCGTCGAGGTCCACCTCTCCGGTGGCCTGCCTTCCACATCCATCGTCGGCCTGCCGGACTCGGCGGTGCGCGAAGCGCGTGACCGTGTCCGCGTCGCGATCCAGAACACCGCCTTCGAATACCCCAACCGCCGCGTCACGGTGAACCTGGCGCCCGCGGAGCTGCCCAAGGATGGTGGCCGTTTCGACCTCGCCATTGCCCTGGGCATCCTCGCCGCGGGGTCGCAGGTGCCACGCGAACGCCTCGACGATTGCGAATTCCTGGGTGAGCTGGCGCTTTCCGGCGAGCTGCGTCCCGTTCCCGGCATCCTTCCCGCGCTGATCCGCGCGCGCCGTTGCGGCCGTCGGATCGTCGTGCCGCGCGGCAACGCCGCCGAAGCGGCGCTGGTGGGGGAGGGCGACATCCTCCTTGCCGACAGCCTCGCCGAAGTGTGCGCCTGGCTGGGTGGCCATGCCGACCTGGCCAGTGCGAGCAACCCGGTCTTCGACGAACAGGCGACCAGTGGGCCGGACATGCGCGACGTGCGTGGCCAGTACCTGGCGCGTCGGGCCATGGAGATCGCCGCCGCCGGCCGCCATCACCTGCTGCTGATTGGCCCTCCCGGCACCGGCAAGACGATGCTCGCGGAACGCCTGCCGGGCATCCTGCCGGCGATGACCGAATCCGAAGCGCTGGAGAGCTGCGCGATCCGCTCACTCGCCGGCGAAGCGATCGATCCGGAAAGCTGGCGCCGCCGGCCGTTCCGCGCACCCCACCACACCGCCTCCGGGCCGGCGCTGGTTGGCGGCGGTTCCTCGCCGCGTCCCGGCGAAATCTCGCTCGCCCATAACGGCATCCTGTTCCTCGACGAGCTTCCCGAGTTCAGCCGACACGTCCTCGAAGTGCTGCGCGAGCCGCTCGAATCCGGGCAGATCGTTATCTCGCGCGCCCTGCGCCAGTCCACGTTCCCGGCCGAGTTCCAGCTGGTCGCGGCGATGAACCCGTGCCCGTGCGGGTATGCCGGCGACCCCCTGCACGAGTGCCGCTGCACGCCGGACCAGGTCGCACGCTATCGCTCGAAGATCTCCGGCCCGCTGCTCGATCGCATCGACCTCTGCGTGGAGGTGCCGCGCGTCGCCATCGCCGACCTCGGCACGACACGCGGCCCCAACGACGACGACAGCGCCACCGTGCGCCAGCGTGTCATCGCCGCGCGTGGCAAAGCCTTGTTGCGCGCCGGCCAGCCCAACGCGGAACTCAGCGTCGTCAACCTCGAACGCGACTGCGCGCTACCCCAGGCCGAGCGTGAATGGCTCGAAGGCACGCTGGACAAGCTCGGTGCCTCGGCACGTGCTTACCACCGTATTCTTCGCGTCGCCCGCACCATCGCGGATCTCGAAGGCGGCAGCGGTTGCGTCGAACAGCATCACCTCGCGGAAGCGATGCATTACCGTCGGTTCTGACGCGCCGACGGTGCGGAACCTACCCATGAGACGTTGTATCTTTGGCCAGCGTCACGTCCCGCCATGACGTGAATCACCAGTCTTAGAAGCCTGGAGTCAAAGCTACATGTCCATTGAGACCCTGCCGTCGGCCCGCACCTCGGCTCTCGTAACGCCGCACGGGGGTGTCCTGACCGATCTCTATTCGACATCGCCAGCCAGCCTCTTCGATGAACGTCCGGATGACCGAAGCCCCAGGATTACCCTGGATCATCGTCATCTGTGTGATCTGGAACTCTTGCTCAATGGCGCGTTTTCCCCGCTGACGGGATTCATGGCGTCAGACGACTACCATCGAGTCGTCCACGACCTGCGTCTTGGCAATGGGCTGCTTTGGCCCATGCCCATCGTGCTGGATGTGTCCGAAGCGACCGCGGCGGGCCTATCGATCGGGCAGGTGATCGTGCTTACGGATAGCCAGGGCACTCCCTTGGCTGAGTTGCGGCTGGACGATATATACCGCCCAGACAAGCATGCCGAAGCGCACCACGTCTTTGGTACCACTGACCGAAATCATCCAGGTGTCGAAGAACTGTTCGCTCGCGGCGCCGTTTATCTGGGCGGACCGCTGCGTGGCTTACGGGAGCCGGCACACGCCGACTTCCTTGACTTGAGATCGACGCCTCGTCAGCTTCGCCACTGGTTCATCCAGCATGGTTGGGACCGCATTGTCGGGTTCCAGACACGGAATCCCATTCATCGCGCACATTTCGAACTCACGCGACGGGCTTGCGAATCCATCGACGCACGCCTGCTATTGCACCCTGTGGTGGGGCGTACCAAGGAAGGCGACGTCGACGCGCACACCCGGGTACGCTGCTATCGAGCGCTCCTTCCTCACTACGCAGAAGGGCAGGTAAAGCTCAGCGTCCTGCCCCTGGCGATGCGCATGGCTGGGCCTCGCGAAGCGATGTGGCACGCGCTGATACGCAAGAACCATGGCGTCAGTCATTTCATCGTTGGGCGCGACCACGCAGGTCCCGGTCGTGATCGATCCGGACGACCGTACTACGGGCCGTGCCAGGCCCAGGATTTGCTGGAGGAACACAAGGGCGAATTGGGCATAACGATCATGGCGTTCCCGCCGATGGTGTTCTCGAAGGCTCGCCGACAGTTCGTACCGAGCGACCAGCTGGCCGACGGTGAGGATGCGGCTGATGTGTCGGGCACTGAACTCCGGCAGCACCTTCGCGCAGGGACGTCCATCCCCGCCTGGTTCACGTTTCCCGAAGTGGAAACCGTCCTGCGTGAGCGTTTCCCGGCTGGCGCGAAGCGAGGGTCCGCCATCTTTTTCACGGGGCTGTCGGGCGCGGGGAAGTCCGCGATCGCCCAGGCGCTCATGGCTCACATCCTGGAAGCGACCGGGCGGCAGGTCACGATGCTGGATGGCGACGAAGTCCGGCGGACGCTTTCCGCCGGACTTGGCTTTTCGAGGGAACACCGATCCGCCAACGTTCGACGCATTGCCTTCGTCGCCGCCGAAGTGGTCCGCCATGGTGGCGTGGTGATCTGCGCCCCGATTGCGCCCTATGCGGACGATCGCGCGGAAGCGCGCCGGCTGGTCGAGGCATATGGCGACTTCGTCGAGGTACACGTCAGCACGAGCCTCGACGTGTGTGAGCAGCGAGACACCAAAGGCCTCTATGCCCAGGCGCGAGCAGGCATCGTCAAGGAGTTCACAGGCATCAGTGATCCTTACGAAGTTCCGGCGAGCCCCGACTTCCGTCTCGATGGCGCAACCGGAACGCCGTCGTCGCATGCATCCACCATCTTTGAAGACCTTCTTCGGCGTTGGCGGTAGGAACGGAACGACGTCGAGCGAGCTTCACGTCGAGGCGTCAGGTCAGACCAGCTCAGCCATCGACGCCGGGTTGAACGCCTTGAGGTTGTGCGTGTCGCCGTTGCGCACCTTCGTCACCCACTCCGGGTCGCCGAGCAAGGCGCGGCCGACGGCGATGAGGTCGAACTCGTTGCGATCCAGGCGCTGCACGAGACGATCGAGGCCTTCGGGCGCCGAGCTCTCGCCACCGAAGGATGCGAGGAATTCACCGGACAGGCCCACCGAACCGACCGAGATGGTCGCGGCACCGGTGATCTTCTTCGCCCAGCCGGCGAAGTTCAGGCCTTCCTCACCGTCGATCCCGGGGAATTCCGGTTCCCAGAAACGGCGCTGCGAGCAGTGCAGGATATCGACGCCCGCAGCCACGAGCGGTGCGAGCCATGCTTCCATCTCGGCCGGGGTGTGGGCGAGGCGGGTCTTGTAGTCCTGCTGCTTCCACTGGCTGACGCGCAGGATGAGCGGCATGCCTGGCCCGATCGCCTGGCGGGCGGCGGCGATGACGTCGGCGGCGAAGCGAGAGCGCTGCGCGAGCGTCGCACCGCCAAAACGGTCATCACGCTGGTTGGAGCCGTTCCAGAAGAACTGGTCGATCAGGTAGCCATGGGCACCGTGCAGTTCGACGACGTCGAAACCGAGGGCCTTCGCGCTCGCCGCGGCACTGGCGAAGGCGGCGATCGTGTCGGCGATGTCCTCGTCGGTCATGGCCACGCCATGGGCGTCGTCCGGGCCGTTGAATCCGGACGGGCTCTCGGCCGGCTTGGGCGGAACCCATCCATAGCGGCCGCGCGTGCCGCCGGTGTGCCAGATCTGCGGGCCCATGCGGCCACCCGCTGCGTGCACTTCGTCGATGACGTGGCGCCAGCCGGCCAGGGCGGCGTCGCCGAAGAACGAGGGAATGTTGACTTCGTTGCGCGACGACGGGCGGTCGATCACCGTGCCTTCGGACAGGATCAGGCCCACGCCAGCGGCCGCGCGGCGGCGGTAATAGGCGGCGTTTGCCTCGCCGGGGACGCCGTTCGGGGCGAACAGACGGGTCATCGGCGCCATCACGATGCGGTTGGGCAGGGTCACGCCCTTGATCGTGAACGGGCGGAACAGGGTGTCGACGTTGGCTTGGGTCATGAGAAAGATCGCAACCGATAAGGGATGCGTCCGATGGTATACAGGATATACTTGGCGTCAATAAGGCACTTGAACGCCCTCAGGTATCCCCATGGAAACCACCTGCGCCCCTATTTGCACCCCCGACCGCTTTTCCGCCGGCTGCCCCAGCCGCGTGCTTTTCGAGCAGGTCGCCGATAAGTGGTCGATGATGGTGCTCACCGTCCTGCACCGCGGCCCCCTGCGCTTCAATGCCATCCGCCGGCTGCTGGAAGGGGTCACGCAGAAGGCGTTGACCCAGTGCCTGCGCCGCCTCGAGCGCAATGGCCTGCTCACCCGCCGGATCGTTCCGGCCGCGCCGATCGGCGTCGAATACGCGCTCACCGACCTCGGCCGCTCGCTGCATAAGCCGTTCAAGGATCTCTATATGTGGATGCACCAGCACCTGGCTGAGGTGGACGCTGCGCGCAGTCGCTACGACGCCGATGCGGCCGCCCACGCCAGCGAGGCTGCCGTCGGCTGACCCGGCCGGTGTCGCCTGGCGCGCGACGCCGGGGTCCCACCATCAAGGGATGGAAAGGGCAGCGTTCCGGGCGCACGCTCTTGGCCTGCCTGCTCGTGGAGTCTCGCGATGATGCTTTCCCTGTTCCTCGCCCTCGCCATGGTCGCCGAGCCCGCGGCTGCCGCCGTGCCGCCCGCGTTGCCATCCAGCTCCAGCTCCATCACCTACCACCGCGTCGATGTCGATGGTGTCGGCGTGTTCTACCGCGAGGCCGGCCCGCGGGACGCGCCGACGATCGTGCTGTTGCACGGCTTTCCGTCGTCGTCGCGGATGTTCGATACGCTGCTCCCCTTGCTGGCGCCGAAATACCACCTCATCGCGCCGGACTATCCCGGCTTCGGCAACAGCGATGCCCCGACGCCATCGCAATACACCTACACGTTCGACCACCTCGCCGAAACGACCGATGCCCTGCTCGAGAAGCTGGGCATCGGGCGCTACGTGATGTACCTGCAGGACTATGGTGGTCCGATCGGTTTTCGCATCGCGGCGAAACATCCCGAGCGCGTTCGCGGCCTGGTGTTGCAGAACGCCAATGCCTACAAGGAAGGCCTCGGCGCGAAGTGGGTCAACATCGCGAAATACTGGGAGGATCCCAAGGCGCATCCCGAGGTGTTCGAAGCGTTCACCTCGTTCGAAGGCACGCACCAGCGCCACGTCGCCGGAAGCCCGCATCCCGAGCGCTATAACCCCGACACCTGGGTCGATGAGTTCGCTTTCCTCAATCGCCCCGGGGAGAGCGACATCCAGCGCGCCCTGCTTTACGACTATCGAACCAATGTCGCTTCATATCCGACGTGGCAGGCGTATTTCCGCAAACACACGCCGCCTACGCTCGTCGTCTGGGGGCGATACGATCCCTCGTTCATCGCCGTCGGCGGCGATGCGTTCAAACGTGACATCCCCGCGGCGGAAATCCACCAGCTGAACGCTGGTCACTTCGCACTGGATGAGAAGGTGGATGAGATCGCGCAGCTGATGCTTAGGTTTCTGGAAGGTCTGAAACCCTGAGGTGCGCGTCGAAGTGACGCTGTGGCGGCGTAGGCGGCTCGGCGCGAGGACAGGTCGGCGACGGATATCCACAAGCCGGCGGAATGGCGCAGCTATTTCTCTGGCTCTTGCCGCAGGTCAGGGCTTGGTCGCTCCTTCAAGAAGCGCAACATAAACGGACGCGCCCAGGCGGGCGGCGGAAAGTCGGGTGGTGGGTTGTAGTTAACCCTAGGGCCGAAAGGCAAAGGTGCAAGCGGATCTTTTTCTTTCTTCACGCAACTACTCCCGTTAGAGAAACTCGACGTACTTCACGTCGGAGACATTGATGAGGATTCCCTCAGTTTCTACGGATTCACTGGTGTCTGGATTCGATCGCCACACGGCACCAGTCACGAAAAAATGGCCATGTGTTGCGTCAGATGGCCATATGGAAGGCCATCCGAAGATGATCGTCCCATCACAAAGATAAAGCGTAACGAATCGTGGATTCCTGGAGAAGACCCACGCCCACTCGTCGGGGTGGGCAGTCTGTGTCGTGAGTCCGAATCGTCGCAGCACGGCGTGCGGCATGTCGCGGTTCGAGGCGGCACCAAATATCAAGCCGGCTAGTACCGCGGTGGCCAGTCCAGCGACCATGTCCGATGTTTGTGACCAGCTCCCCAGCGTGACCAGGCGACCCAGGGCGAATGCGGCTTGTCGCTCACCAGAAACCACGGCCTGCACGATCACCGTATAGAGCAGCGCTTGTACGACGCGCTCGAAGTGCGACGGTCGCGAGTGCGCAGTGATGCCGTGATAAATCCACGCGACCAGGAACCCGGGTGCCAGGTATTGAAGTAAGGCAACGAGTTCACTGGAAAGCTCTGGCATGCGCGACTCCGCCGTTCGGGCATTCCATGGTTACAACATGCGTCCATGCCGAGTATCGGCGACGCCCAACACCCCTCGTAAGAGTTAATACTTATTTCATGTACTCCCCAGTTGACAAATGGGGTGGCGGGAGCGGAGAATTCTGTACCAGGCGGTTCGCTAATGGCCGCCCGCCCCGTCCCGGTGCTGGCTACCCCTCCCTCCCCCGCGTCAGCACCGGGACCCGGCCTTTTAATTCACATCCCCTTCGTTAGGCTCTTCCTTTAGTCGGCCCACCGTTTCGGTGCAGGCCGATTCTTTTTTTGGACAAGGGCTTACATGGGCATCGAACTCGGAATGCTGCTGACCCTGATGCTTGGCATCGGGTTCCTCTGCCAGTGGGTGGCGTGGCGGGTACGCCTGCCAGCGATCCTCTTCCTCCTGCTGGCCGGCATCCTGGCCGGGCCGGTGACCGGCCTGTTGCGGCCGGACAAGGTCATGGGCGACCTGCTGTTCCCGGTCGTGTCGCTGGCCGTGGCGGTCATCCTGTTCGAAGGCAGCCTCACCCTGCGCTTCCACGAGTTGAAGGGCATCGGTCATGCCGTCCGCGGCCTGGTCACCTATGGCGCCGTGCTGGCGTTGCTGTTGCTCGCGGTGGCGGGCCACTACATCGGCGGCCTCAGCTGGGAGCTTTCCTTCCTGTTCGGCGCCCTGACCTGCGTCACCGGGCCGACCGTGATCGCACCCATGCTGCGGACGGTCCGCCCCAACGCGCGCATCGCCAACGTGCTGCGCTGGGAAGGCATCGTCATCGATCCCATCGGTGCGCTGTTCGCCGTGCTCGTCTACGAGGCCATCGCCTCGCATCGCGAAGGCCATTCGCTCAGCGTGTTCCTCGGCACGGTGGCGTGTGGCGCGGCGGTGGGTGCGGTCGCCGCTTTCATCCACGGCAACCTGTTGCGTCGCCACTGGATCCCGGAATACCTGCAGAACTTCGGTACGCTCGCCGCGGTGCTGATGAGCTTCAGCCTGTCGAACGCCATCGCGCACGAGTCGGGCCTGCTGGCCGTGACGATCATGGGCATCGCGCTGGGCAACATGCGCGACGTGCACATCGACGACATCATGGATTTCAAGGAACACCTCACCACGTTGCTGGTGTCGACGCTGTTCATCCTGCTCGCGGCACGCCTCGACTGGCCGCTCCCCGACGGCGCGCTGCTGGCTGGCCTTGCGATCTTCGGCGTGGCCCAGCTTGTCGTGCGTCCGCTCTCGGTGTTGCTGTCGAGCCTGGGTAGCGGGCTGAGCTGGCGCGAGCGCGCACTGGTCGCGTGGGTGGCACCGCGCGGCATCGTCGCCGCTTCCGTCTCGGCGCTGTTCGCCATCCGCCTGGAAAAAGTCGGCGTGGTGGGCGCCGACAAGCTCGTGCCGCTGGTGTTCCTGATGATCATCGGCACCGTCGTGTTCCAGAGCGCGACGGCGCGGCCGCTCGCCCGCTGGCTGCGCGTCGCCGATCCCGAACCGCGTGGCGTGCTGATCTACGGTGCAAACACGGTGGCGCTGGATGTCGCGCAGGCGCTGCACGCCGTCGAAGGCCTGCGCGTCGTCGTCGCCGACGATGACTGGCACGGTATCCGTCGTGCACGCATGGCCGGCCTGGCGACGTTCTTCGGCAATCCCGCATCGCAGGCAGCCGATCGCGACCTGGATCTCGCCGGCATCGGCCACTTGCTGGCGATGTCGACCCATCGCGAGCTGAATTCGCTGGTGAGCGTGCACTATCGCGAAGAGTTCGGACGCGACAAGGTCTACCGTTTGCGCAACCTCGCACCGGAAGAAGCCAAGGGCCGCGTCTCCCTCGCAGGCAGCCTCCTTGCGCCGGCATTGTTCACCGAGGACATGACCCACGCGCGCTTCGACGATCTCCTGGGCGAAGGATGGCGGATCAAGACGACACGCCTGAGCGAAACCTTCGACTGGCCGCACTTCATCGAACAGTATGGTTCGCGCACCGTGCCTCTGTTCGGCGTTGACGAACGCGGCGACCTGCGGATCGCGACCGGTCTGCGGCCGCTGGAGCCGCGACCGGGCTGGAACGTCATCGCGCTGGTGCCGCCAGCGCGATGACTCCTCGTTCGCGGGTTACGCCGCCGACGCGGGATGGAACTGGCTTTCTTCCGTGGAGCCCGACAGCGCCGACAGCGAGCTGAGCGAGCCGGCGATCACCTGGTTCACCTTGTCGAAGTAGCCGGTGCCGACTTCGCGCTGGTGCTTGGCGGCGGTGTAGCCGTCCTTCTCCGCGGCGAACTCGGCCTCCTGGAGCGCCACGTAGGCTTCCATCTGGTGGTCGCGATAACCGCGGGCGAGCTGGAACATCGAGTAGTTCAACGCATGGAAGCCGGCAAGGGTGATGAACTGGAAGGCGTAGCCCAGCTTGCCGAGGTCGTCCTGGAAGCTGGCGATGGTTTTCTCATCGAGGTTCTTCTTCCAGTTGAAGCTGGGCGAGCAGTTGTAGGCCAGCTTCTTGCCCGGGAACTTCGCGTGGATGGCTTCGGCGAAACGGCGTGCCTCGTCCATGCTCGGCGTCGAGGTCTCGCACCAGATCAGGTCGGCGTAGGGCGCATAGGCGAGGCCGCGGCTGATCGCCTGGTCGATGCCCTGTTCGGTTTCGTAGAAGCCTTCCACCGTGCGCTGGCCGGTAAGGAACGGCTTGTCGTTGTCGTCGATGTCCGAGGTGACCAGGCCCGCGCCCATGGCATCGGTGCGGGCAACGATCAGCGTGGGCACGCCGGCGACGTCAGCGGCGAGACGGGCGGCGACCAGCTTCTGCACCGCTTCCTGGGTCGGCACGAGCACCTTGCCGCCCATGTGGCCGCACTTCTTCGCGCTGGCCAGCTGGTCTTCGAAATGCACGCCGGCGGCGCCGGATTCGATCATGTGCATCATCAGCTCATAGGCGTTCAGCACGCCGCCGAAACCGGCTTCCGCGTCCGCGACGATCGGCACCAGCCAGTCCAGGCCATCCTTGCCCTCGGCGTGATGGATCTGGTCCGCGCGCAGCAGCGTCTTGTTGATCTTGCGCACCACGTTGGGCACGGAGTCGACCGGGTACAGCGACTGGTCCGGGTACATGGTGCCGGCGGTGTTCGCATCGGCGGCGACCTGCCAGCCAGACAGGTAAATCGCCTGCAAGCCGGCCTTCACCTGCTGCATGGCCTGGTTGCCGGTCAGCGCGCCCAGCGCATTGACGTAGGGGCGGTCGTGGATCGAACGCCACAGGCGTTCGGCACCGCGGCGCGCGAGCGTGTATTCCACCTGCACCGTGCCGCGCAGGCGCACGACGTCCTCGGCGGTGTACGGACGCTCGACGCTGTTCCAGCGGTCGTTGTTCTTCCAGTCCAGCGTGATCTGTTCAGCGGTATGCGTCTTCATCGAAAGGCTCCTTGGATGGCCAGGATCAGGCGAGGTGTTCGTAGGCGGGCAGGGTGAGGAAGTCGCGCAACGTGTCGGCATGGGTGAGGGCGCTGATCAAGGCGGCTGCCTCGTCGGCGCGAGCCGCACCCGGCAGCGTCGACTCGCGCAGGCGATGGGTATGCGCCGCCAGGGCGTGATCGAACAGCGCGAAGTTGACCTGTGCGTGGTCGCTGAACTCGATCGGCCCGTGGTGCAGCCATTGCCAGAGCTGGGCGCGTGCGATCTCGGCGGTGGCGGCGTCTTCCATCAGGTGGTGGATCGGTACGCAACCCTGGCCGTCCAGCCATGCCGCGGTGTAGCGCAGGCAGACTTCCACGTTGTTGTCGAAGCCCGGGCGGGTCACCGTGCCCATGGCCGGTGCGATCAGTGCGTTGCGCGATGCGACGACGTCGTTTCGCTTCACATGCAGTTGGTTCGGTGTCGGCATGTGCGCGTCGAAGATGGCCTGGGCCACGGGTACGAGCGCGGGGTGGGCCACCCAGGTGCCATCGTGGCCGGCGGTAACTTCGCGCAGCTTGTCGGCGCGGACCTTGGCCATGGCGGCATCGTTGGCGGCGTCGTCGCCACGAATCGGGATCTGCGCGGCCATGCCACCCATGGCGAATGCGCCGCGGCGATGGCAGGTGCGGATGAGCAGCTCCGAATACGCCTTCAGGAAGGGCACCGTCATCACCACCTGGCCGCGCTCGGGTAGCAGCCGGTCGGGATGGGCGCGAAACGTCTTCAGGTACGAGAAGATGTAATCCCAGCGCCCGCAGTTGAGGCCGACGACGCGCGAACGAAGCGCGTGCAGGATCTCGTCCATCTGGAAGACGGCTGGCAGGGTTTCGATCAACACCGTTGCTTTCATGCAGCCGGCTGGCAGGCCAAGTGAGTTCTCGGCATGGGCCATCACGTCGTCCCACAGGGCGGCTTCTTCCATCGACTGCAGCTTGGGCAGGTAGAAGTAGGGGCCGCGATCGCGCTCGTGCAGCGAGGCGGCGTTGTGGAACGCAAACAGGCCGAAGTCGAACAGGGCGCCGGCAAGCACGCTGCCGTCAACTTCGACATGGCGCTCGGGCAGGTGCCAGCCGCGCGGACGGACCACGAGGACGGCGGGCGACGGCGAGAGCGCGTAGTGCTTGCCTTCCGCGCTGGTGAAATCGATCGTTCCCGCCACGGCGTCGCGCAGGTTGCGCTGGCCGTCGACCTGGTTGGCCCAGGTGGGGGCGCTCGAATCCTCGAAGTCGGCCATGAACACCTTCGCGCCGGAGTTCAGGGCGTTGATGATCATCTTGCGTTCGACCGGGCCGGTGATCTCCACGCGACGGTCCTGCAGGGCGGTGGGGATTTCGGCGACCCGCCAGTCGCCGTGGCGGATCGCCAGGGTGTCGTTGCGGAAGTCCGGCAGCTCGCCGGCGTCGTAGCGCAGTTGCCGTGCCGAACGCTCGGCGAGCAGGGCAAGCCGGCGACCGTCGAAGCGACGATGCAGGTCGGCGACGAAGGCCAGAGCCTGTGGCGTCAGGACGTCATCGAAGCGGCCGTCGGCGTCGTGCAGGCGGACGCCGCCGAGGGGGTCCATCACGCTTTTGGGGACTGCCATGGGTGTTGCCTCCAGCTCGGGGTCTGGAGTTCAAGCTACGCGCCCGCTACATTAGTTGACAAAGCATATGTTTCAATCAAACGCATTAAGATTGTTAATGTAGCCCGTAAGCTTCCGTTTCTACTGTGGATACTTCATGCCTCGCAAGCTGAATCCCGTCGGAAAAGCGCCGGCCAAGCCGCCAAGACGGCGTGTATCCGCGCCCGGTGCCGTGGTGAAGGCTGGGGAAGACGCCGTCGGCCGGTACTACTACAAGGGTAATCGCCTAAAGCAGCTGCGGGCCTTCGTGTACATCGTGCGGCTCGGGACCCTGAGCCGTGCGGCCGAGGCGCTCTTCCTGTCCCAGCCGTCCGTGAGCCTGCAGCTCCAGGCGCTCGAGCGTGAGATGGGCGTGTCGCTGGTCGAACGCACCCGCCGACGGATCACCCTCACCGATGCGGGTGAGGTGCTTTATGAACTGGCCCGCCCGCTGGTCGAAGGACTGGAGGGGCTGGATCGGGAGTTCCGCTCGAAGGTGCAAGGGGCCGAGGCGGGACGGCTCACGATCGCGGCCGGCTCGTCGACGATCCAGTACCTGCTGCCCGAACTGGTCAGGACCTATCGGGAACGGTTCCCTCACGTGCACCTCGCGCTGTCGAACGTGACCAACCGCGACGGCATTGCATTGCTTCGCAGCGACGAGGTCGACATCGCGGTGGGCTCGATGATCGACGTTCCGCATGACATCGCCTGGGCGCCGGTCTACCACTACGATCCGATGCTGATCATGCCGCCGGATCATCCGCTCGCGGCGAAGGCCGACATCCGCCTCGAGGACATCGCACCCTATGGGCTGATCCTTCCGCCCAAGCGCCTTACCACCTACAAGCTGGTCGACATGGTCTTCCAGCAGCGGCACGTGCCGTACACCGTGGCGATCGAAGTCGGTGGCTGGGACGTCATCAAGCAGTACGTGGCCATGGGCCTGGGCATCTCCATCGTCACGGGCATCTGCATCACCGACGCGGACCGCGACCGCCTCGCGATCCGTAACCTGCGCCAGTTCTTCCCGCAGCGCAGTTATGGCGTGGTCATGCGCAAAGGCAAGTTCCTCACGCCGGAAGCACGCGCCTTCATCGACCTCATCCGGCCGGGCCTGCTGACCCATCGCGATTACGACGAGTCGGGGCATTCCGAGCGGTGATGGTCAGGCGATGACATGAAAGAGTTCCCCGGTCTTCAGGACGCTTGCAAGTCTTTGCATGCCGCGTGCGCAGTAGAGCGTTTCCTCATACACGCTTCGAAAACTGAATGCTGGATCCGTTGGCGATAGCGACTGCACGATGCGATGAAGACGGTCCAGCCGATCAACGAGGTTGAACGGCGTATCACTGGACAACTTGTCGGTCCCGCGGCTGCGCTCGAGCAAGATGACCGATGCCATGTCTTCGGTCATTTTCCCTTCCTCCTTCAGCCGGACAACGATCCCGCGGAGTTGGCTGGGCCTGACGTTGCTCAGATCGAGTCGACCAAGCGCATCGATCGTTTCGTTCGACATGCCGTCAGCGGCGCGACGCACAAGGTCTTTGGTAGTCGAGCCTGAACCAAACTGGTCCAGTTGCATGACAGGTGTTGCTGGATTCGTGACCACGATGTTCATGTCGCCTCCTGTGACGAGAACTATCGGAGACCCGCGACGCATCGGATGAAGGCGAAATCCACAGTTGCTGTAGGTCGCGCGCTTGTGGTGTGTAAGGCACGGCAGTTCGTCGATGAAGAGTGTCTAGTGTCGGTTCTCCACAACCGAAGGAGACAGATATGCGATCGCGACTGCTCTGTGTCACTGCCCTGGTTCTTTCCGCTGCATTCGTGTGCGTATCAGCTACGCCACAGATCGCATCACCAA
The DNA here is from genome assembly GCA_018889975.1 of Bacillus sp. NP157. Taxonomy (NCBI): domain Bacteria; kingdom Bacillati; phylum Bacillota; class Bacilli; order Caryophanales; family Bacillaceae; genus Bacillus; species Bacillus sp. NP157. The sequence goes on along the minus strand of CP076546.1, from coordinate 3,522,179 downwards.
GGAAATGTTTCACAACGTTTCCCGAGCGACACATGAGCGGGAGGCTCGTCAGCGGGACCTCTGCGGCATTGAGTGAGTGGAGTGCCGGCTGTACGGGCCTGCTGACAGGGGCAACGTCGGCTGGTCGCCTGGTCTTGCAGCGCGCTGTCGCCAACGACTGGGTCACGGTGGCCCAGGGCATTTCGTTGCATGTACCGCAGCTCGGGCCCGGCCGATACCGCCTGGTTGTCGAGAACACCACGGCTATCCCGATCGCTTACCGTGCGCGATTCCGGATCTCGGGCGGCTAGCAGCAACGGCTAAGCGTCGTGATGCTTGCCGTGATAGCCGACGAACATTGCGCGGATGCGGACCAGGTCTGCGTCAGGGTCGTCTGTCGCGCGCACGATGGGTCCCAGCGTGAAGGTCTTCGTCGGGTAGTCGATGAAGACCGTCTGGATCGGCACGTTGGCTGCGCGTGCGATGCGCAGGAAGCCGGACTTCCACTGCTTGACGGGCTTGCGCGTGCCTTCAGGGGTGATGCCCAGCCATAGCTTGTCGCTGTCGGCGAAGCGCTGGACCATCTGGTCGACGATGTTGGTGGCTGCCTTGCGGTCGATCGGGATCAGCCGCAGCAAGCGGACGATGGGGCCGAATGGGCCATCGAAGGCTTCGCGCTTGATCATCACGCCGAGGTCGAGGCGGATGGCCTGCAGCATGAGCAGCCCATACACACCATCCCAGTTCGACGAGTGGGGTGCGCCGATCAGGATGAGCTTCTTCTCGTTGGGCATGTCGCCCACGATGCGCCACCCTGTCCGCTTGATCGCCCATCGGCACAGTCGACGGAACCAGGTTTCGGGTAAACGCGGGACATTCGGCGCCATCTCCACCGGCACACCGCTCATTCGCGGCTCCAGTCGCGCGACCGCGACCGCTTGGTGTCGCTGCGCTGGGACTTGCCCGTCAGGCGCCGCTCCTTGGAAGCGCGCGTCGGCTTGGTCGCCACGCGCTTCTTCGGCACGCGGGTCGCGGCGAGGATGATCTCGGCAAGCCGCTCGCGGGCATCGTCGCGATTGCGCGCCTGGTCGCGGAACCGGCGGGCCTGGATGACGAGGACGCCGGCACCGGTCAGGCGGCTGTCGCTCCGCGCCAGCAACCGTTCGCGCACGTCGTCGGGCAACGATGGCGAACTGGCGACATCGAAGCGCAATTCAACCGCACTCTCGGTGCGATTGACGTGCTGACCGCCCGGGCCATCGGCACGCGTGAAGCGCTCGATGAGTTCGGATTCGGCAATGGCGATGGTCGGGGTGACGATGAGCATGACGCTGGCGATTCTACCAGCGTCGCGCTGGCGGTCATGACGCAATGCAATCGTTGCGGGAAAGCCCCGGCCGCCTGGTCGCCAGTTAACCCGGCAGTGTCAGCCCTTCGGCTTCCAGCGCTGAGTTCCAGCCGAACCGTTCGACCAGCCGTGTCATCGTGTCATCGATCGGGGCCGAGATAGCGAGCGGTTCGCCAGAGCGGGGATGCACGAAACTCAGCCGCTGTGCGTGCAACAGCAAGCGATGCGAGCTGAAATGCTGCTTGTACAGCCGGTTATGGTCGCCCCGGCCGTGCTGGCTGTCGCCGACGATTGGATGGTGGACGTGGGCGAAATGCTTGCGGATCTGGCGGAAGCGGCCGGTGCGCGGTTCGGCGACCACGAGCGCGTAGCGCTGCTTGTCGTAGCGACCGAGCGGGATGTCCACCTCGATGGTGGCCAGTCGACGGTAGTCGGTCGTCGCGTCCTTGCGCGGGCCGGTCTCGCGAGAGCCCGGCAGGGGATAGTCGATGGTGCCTTCGGCCGGTTCCGGCCAGCCGCGAACGATGGCGAGATAGCGCTTGCTGACCGTGCGCGACATGAATTGCTCGCCCATCTGGCCGGCGATCTCGGGCGACCGGGCAACGAGCAGGACGCCGGAAGTCGCACGGTCCAGCCGGTGGGCCAGGTGCAACCGGCCTTCGACCTGCTCGCGCAGCAGGTCGATCAGGAACGCATCGTCGGGCCCGACGAACTTCGATCGGTGGACGGCAAGGTTCGCAGGCTTGTTGACGGCGACGAGGTCGTCGTCCTGGTAAAGAATCTCGAGCACGGCGACCTCAGGCGTTGCGGCGCGGCCAGCCAGTCGCGAAGGCCAGCACGCCTGCCACGCCCGCGACGATGGCCGGCCACATGCCGCGCGGCGCGAGCGTGCCCACGAGCACGGCGCAGATCAGCAGCGACGAACCCAGCATGCCGCAAGCCAGCAAGCGCCGGGTGCGCCGCGCGTCGTCGCGGGCCATCGCCAGCGCCACCGGATCGGCAATCTCGCGGCGTTCGCCGCTGGCCACCTGGCGTAGCGCGTCGCGGACCATTTCCGGCACGCGCGGTGCGGTATGGATCCACTCGGGCAGGCGTCGGCGTACGTCGCGCAGGGTCGAGCGCAGGCTGTAACGCTCGCGCAGGATCCGGCGCAGGACGGGATGCGCGACGGCCCAGATGTCGATCTCCGGGTCGAGCATGCGGCCGACGCCTTCGATGTTCAGCAGGGTCTTCTGCAGGAGGATCAGCTGCGGCTGCAAGGTGAGCTCGAAACGGCGCGCGGTCTGGAACAGCTTCACGACCAGCTCGGCGATTGAGATCTGCGCCAGCGGCCGGGTGAAGTAGGGTTCGCAGACGGTGCGCACCGCGGCTTCGAGTTCGTCCAGCCGGACGGTCGACGGCATCCAGCCCGCGGCGACATGCAGCTGCGCGATGCGTGCATAGTCGCGCTCGAACAGGGCGATGAAGTTCTCGGCAAGCCAGTACTGGTCGGCCTCCGGCAGCGATCCCATGATGCCGAAATCGAGTGCGATGAAACGCGGCTCGTCCACGCGCGAGGTATCGACCCAGATGTTGCCGGGGTGGGCGTCGGCGTGGAAGAAGTTGTCGCGGAACACCTGTTCGTAGAACAGGCGCACGCCCTTCTCGGCGAGGCGCTTGCGATCCAGCCCGGCAAGGTCGATGGCGACGATGTCGTCGGCGCTGACGCCACGCACGCGCTCCAGGGTCAACACGCGCTCGGTGCTGAAATCCCAGTGCACTTCGGGCACGTAGAGGTCGATGCCGCTGGCGAAATTGCGCCGCAGCAGGCTCGCGCTGGCGCCTTCGCGTTGCAGGTCCAGCTCGTTGTCGAGCATCTTCTCCACTTCCGCCACGACCTCGAGCGGACGGATCTTGTCGGCGTTGGGATGCCAGCGCTGGGCCAGCTCGCCCAGCGAGCGCAGCAGGTCGACGTCACGGGCGATGCGCTTGTCGATGCCGGGACGCAGCACCTTGACCACCACCTCGCGGCCATCGTGCAGGGTTGCGGCATGCACCTGCGCGATCGATGCGGAGGCGAGCGGCGTTTCGTCGAACCGTGCATACAGCGACGCGACCGGACCCTTCAGCTCGCGCTCGACGATGGCACGTGCTTCCGCGCCCGGGAACGGCGGCACCTGGTCCTGCAGCAGGGCCAGTTCATCGGCGACGTCCGCAGGCACCAGGTCGCGGCGGGTGGATAGCACCTGGCCCGCCTTGACGAAGATCGGGCCAAGGTCGGTCAGCGCGAGGCGCAGCCGGGCACCGCGCGGCAGGTTGCGCACGTCGGCGGTCGGCTTGGGAAAGAACGGGCGGACCAGCTTCAGCGGACGGAACAGGTGGGCGCCATCGACGAGGTCGTCGAGCTGGTATCTGAGGAGGACGGCAGCGACGCGCAGCAGGCGCGGGGCAAGGCGCAGCGGCGTCATGCGCCGGTCCCCTTCAGCGAGCGCTGCAGGCGGGCGATGCGCGCCTCCAGTCGTTCGGTGCGCTCGCGCACCGTGTCCACGCCATCGAGGAAGGCATCGACTTCGCCCGGTGCCACGGCCACGCGGCCTTCGTCGCGCAGCCAGTCCGCGCCGTCCTCGACGAGGTGCTTGCCGGTTTCCCGGGCATGCGCGAGGCCTTCGCGCAGTGCCTTCGCCAGCGCCACGCCCAGCGTGTCGCCAAAGGTTTTCGCGAAGGCCTCTTCGACATCGGGTGCGTACTGGCGGGCGAGCCGTTCCAGCCGGCGGGCAAGTTCGGCATCGCCGGCGATGTCCACCTTGCCGGGGGCCACGCCGTCGTCGTCACGGCGCAGCGCCATGGCCAGCAGGCTGCCGGGCGACGCGGTGACGCGCAGGCTGCCGCCATCTTCCGGCGGCCCGACGCGCAACCGGCCTTTTTCCACGCGGATGCGCAGGGCCAGCTCGGGTCCGCTCAGGTGCACCTGCACGCTGCGGCCATCGAGCACGTCCAGTCGCGTGCGGGTATCCGGATCCAGGTCCACGGCGCGATTGAGCGCGGCTTCCATGGCGCGTCCGGCGAGGACGCGAAGGGGACGGGGCAGGAAACGGTTCGGGCCAGCGTCGGCCGGGGAGCGCTCGGGAGTCATGCAGCGATTGTAGCCCGTGGCTCCCGTGGCGACCTATCCGTGTTGTCGCGGTCAGCCCGCGCCGTCGAAGCCCGCCTGGCGCCAGGTTTCAAACACGGCCACCGCGACCGCGTTGGACAGGTTCAGGCTGCGATTGCCCGGGCGCATGGGCAGTCGGATGCGCTGGGCTTCCGGAATCGCATCGAGGACATCGTCGGGCAGGCCGGCGGTTTCGCAGCCAAACAGCAGGGCATCGCCCTCGGCGTACGCCACGTCGGTGTGCAGGTGCTTGCCGCGGGTGGAGAAGGCGAATACCCGGGGGTGGCCAATGGCGGCGAGGCAGGCGTCGAGGTCGTCGTGGACGGCGACCGGGGCGAACTCGTGGTAGTCCAGCCCTGCGCGGCGCAGGCGCGTGTCGTCCAGCTCGAAGCCCAACGGACGTACCAGGTGCAGCGTCGCGCCCGTGTTGGCGCAGAGGCGAATCACATTGCCCGTGTTGGGCGGAATCTCGGGTCGGAACAGGATGACGTGGGGCATGCCCCCATTATGCCGCCGCGCGCGGGCAAACGATGCCATCCGGGGGCAGGGCGCAGCGGTTGGCGACGGCACCGACCGTGCCCTTGCTGGCCAGCTGCACCGGGTTGCCCTGGTAGGTCAGCATGTTGCCGAGGATGAGACCGCACACCAGCAGCGAGGCGACGAGCAGGCTACGGAGCATCAAAAGTTCGTGGTTCATGGCAGGGTTCCTTGAAGAAGGGGCCGGGGTCAGACCATGCCGCCGAGGGCAAGGACGCAGATGACCATCGTGGTGGCGAGCAGGCTGGCGAGGATCGGCAGTTCGTATTTCATGGCGTTCTCTTGATAGGGCGTTGGGTCGGGGCGATGTCCCCGGGGCACGCTTAGTAACGCAAACGCCGTGCCATCTTTTCAGAGGCGCCAATCAGCTGATTCGTATGAGATTTGTCAGGTAGGTGCTTTCTTGTGCCCCTGTCCGCGGACACCGGCACCCGGTAAGCGGACACCGTCCGCGGCCATGACGTGCCGCCGATTGCGTCGGAAGGTTCGCACCGGATAGCCTCGGGGGATCAACGGGCCATGAGGGCCCCAGGAGCCGTGCATGAAGAAACGCCTCGCCCTGCTGGCCGCAGGGCTGATGTCCGTCGCCGGTGCCGCCTCAGCGGCTACTCCCTCCGCCGACGGCATCCCCGACATCCCTTACAAGCGCTTCCAGCTGCCGAATGGCCTGACCGTGGTCGTGCACGAAGACCACAAGGCCCCCGTGGTCGCGGTCAGCATCTGGTACCACGTCGGTTCGGCCGACGAGCCGAAGGGCAAGACCGGCTTCGCCCATCTGTTCGAGCACCTGATGTTCTCGGGCTCCGAGAACCACCAGGGCACGTATTTCAAACCGTTCGAAGTGGCTGGCGCCACGGATCTGAACGGCACGACCTGGTTCGATCGCACCAACTACTTCGAGACCGTGCCGACCACCGCGGTCGACATGGCCCTGTGGATGGAATCCGATCGCATGGGCCATCTCCTCGGTGCCATCGGCCAGAAGGAGCTGGATACCCAGCGCGGTGTCGTCCAGAACGAAAAGCGCCAGGGCGAGAATCGCCCCTATGGCCGCGTGGACGAGAACGTGCTGCTCAACACCTATCCCGCCAACCACCCCTATCACCACGAAACGGTCGGCTCGATGGTCGACCTCGACGCTGCCTCGCTCGGCGACGTGAAGCAGTGGTTCCACGATTACTACGGCGCCGCCAACACCACGCTGGTGCTGGCCGGTGACATCACCGAGGCGCAGGCGAAGGAAAAGGCCGAGAAGTACTTCGGCGACATCCCTGCCGGCCCGCCGGTGCCGCGCCAGCAGGCGTGGATCACGCCGCTGGAGAAATCCACCCGGGGCATCCAGCACGACCAGGTCGCGCAGACCCGCATCGTGCGCACGTGGATCGCCCCGCAGCTGGGCACCGACGACGCGATCAACCTCGACCTCGCCACCACGGTGCTTGGTGGCGGCAAGACGTCCCGCCTCTACCAGCGCCTCGTCTACAAGGACAACCTGGCCGATGACGTCAGCGTCGGCATCTCGCCGTTCGCCTTGTCCAGCCAGGTGCAGCTGTCGGTGGACGTGAAGAAGGGCGTCGACCCCGCGAAGGTCGAGGCCGCCGTGGCCGACGTGTGGAACGAATTCCTCGCCAAGGGGCCGACCGACGACGAACTGGCCCGTGCCAAGGTGGTCAACCGTGCCGGCTTCGTGCGCGGGCTGGAGAAGGTCGGTGGCTTCGGTGGCAAGGCGGTCATCCTCGCCGAAGGCCAGGTCTACCGGAACGATCCGGAGGCCTACAAGAAAGACCTTTCGCGTGCGCAGGCCGCGACGGTCGCGTCGGTCCTCGGTGCCTCGAAGAACTGGCTCGGCAAGGGCAGCTACACGCTGACCGTGCTGCCGGCGCCGAAGGGCTTCGATCCCGCCGCCGAAGACAAGGCCGTCAGCAGCCTGTCGGATGCACCGGGCCGTCCGACGGCCGTCATGCCGGCGGCGAAGACCTATACGGTGGCCAAGGCGGGCATCGATCGCAGCGGTGGCGTACCCACCGTGTCGACGTTCCCGAACCTGTCGTTCCCGAACCTGCAGCGCGGCAAGCTCAAGAACGGCATCGAAGTGGTGCTGGCCGAGCGCCACACCGTGCCGGTCACCCAGGTGCAACTGCTGTTCGATGCGGGCTACGCCGCCGACCAGGGCCGCAAGCTCGGCACCGCGGCGTTCACCGCACAGCTGCTCGACGAAAGCACGAAGTCGCTGGACTCGGTGGCCGTGGCCGAACGCAAGGAACGGCTGGGCGCGATCATCGGTTCGAGCTGCTCGCTGGATACCTGCAGCGTCGGCCTCAACGCCCTGAACAGCGAGCTTCGTCCGTCGCTAGAACTGTTCGCCGACATCGCGCGGAATCCCGCCTTCAAGTCGGAAGACATCGAGCGCATCCGTGGGCAGTGGATCGCCGGCATCGCGCAGGAGAAGACCGACTCCGACGGCCTGGCGCTGCGCTCCATGCCGCCGCTGCTGTATGGCAAGCACCACGCCTACGGCATTCCGTTCACCGGCAGCGGTTCGGAAGAAGGCATCGCCTCGCTCACCGCGGCGGACCTCTCAACGTTCCAGCACGACTACCTGCGCCCGGACAACGTCCGGATCCTGGTCGCTGGCGACACCACGCTGGCGCAGATCCTGCCCCAGCTGGATGCCGTCTTCGGCGACTGGACGGCACCGTCGTCCGCCATCCCGAAGAAGAACATCGGTGAGGTTGCCGCCCAGCCGAAGCCGCGCGTGTTCCTGATCGACCGTCCGGATGCTCCGCAGTCGCTGGTCCTTGCCGGCCTGCTGGCGCCGTCGACCAAGGCAAAGGACGCGATCGACCTCGGCATCGCCAACGGTGCCTTCGGCGGCAGCTTCACCTCGCGCCTCAACATGAACCTGCGCGAGGACAAGCGTTGGGCCTACGGTGCGCACAGCATCCTCACCGATGCCCAGGGCCAGCGTCCCGTGCTCATGTACGCGTCGGTGCAGACCGACAAGACGGCCGAGTCCGCTGCGGAGATCCTCAAGGAGTCGCGCGACGTCATCGGCGCGAAGCCGTTGACCGACGAAGAAGTCGAGAAGATCCGTGCGCAGCGCGTGCGTGCCCTCCCGGGCAGCTTCGAGACCACCGGCGCGGTGCTCGGTGCGATGAACGGCATCGTCATCTACAACCGCCCGGACGACTACGTGCAGACGCTCAAGCCGCGCATCGAAGCGGTCAACCAGAAGGGTGCCGAAGCCGCGATCTCGCAGGTGATGAAGCCCGATGCGATCACCTGGGTGATCGTGGGCGACCTGCGCAAGATCGAAGCGCCGGTGCGTGCCCTCAACCTGGGCGTGGTCGAGGTGGTGGATGCGGATGGCAACCCGGCGAAGTCGCCGGTGAAGTCGCCCGCAAAGGCCGCACACACCGTGGCGAAACCGGCTGCAAAGTGACTGATCGCGAAGGCGCGGTGAGGATTCTCATCGCGCCTTCGCCTTTGTCGGGCTAGCATTGCCACCGAACGCGTCATCTCCGGAGCCATCCATGCGTAAAGCCCTGTTCCTCCTCATCCCCCTCGCCACGCTCGCGCTCTCCGCCTGTGACTGGGGCATCAAGCTCGACGACCGGGCGCGCAACGTGCGCACCGCCTGGAACGGCGATGTCGGCAGCTGCAAGGACCAGGGCAAGGTCAGCGTCTCGGTCACCAGCCGGGTCGGCCCGGTCGACCGCAGCGACCTGAAGGTGCGCGACGAACTCGAAGTACTCGCACGCAACGAAGCGGCCAAGCTGGGCGCGGATACGGTCAAGCCGCTGGGCGAGCCGCGCGACGGTTCGCAGGACTGGGGTGCCTACACCTGTGGCGGTCGCGTCGTCGGCCCGCAGGGCAACAACCCGCCGCCTCCGCCGCCGTCCAACAGCGCGCCGCAGGGTGGCTTCGAAACCGTGCCGTTGAAGAACTGATTCAAAGCATGCGCACGCCTTCGCCCGCATGCGCGGCGAAGGTGCTCGCCACCCAGTCGATGAAGACGCGCACCCGCGGCGAGAGCTGCCGGTTGTGCGGATACAGCAACGACACCGGGGTCTCCGTCGGCGGATAGCCGGGCAATACTTCGACCAGCCGTCCCTCGGCCAGGTCGGCCACCACGTTGTAGTACGGCACCTGGATCAGCCCCAGGCCCATCAGCGCGAGCGCCTTGTTCGTGTCCGCACCGGTGACGGTGACGACCGACGGCAGTGCCACCGTGCGAACCTTCCCGTCTTCGATGAACTCCAGCGGCAGCGTGCCGCCGGTTGCGGTGGAAAAGAACCCGATGGCCTGGTGGCCGTCGAGGTCGTCGGGCGTGCGCGGCACGCCGTGGCGCTCCAGGTAAGCGGGGCTGGCCAGGGTCACCTCGCGCAGCATCGCGATCCGCCGCCCGGCCATGCTGCTGTCCGACAGGTCACCTGCTCGCAGCACGCAGTCGACCCCTTCGCGCACCAGGTCCACCCAGCGATCCCCTTCGCCGATGTGCACCCGCAGCCCCGGGTAGCGGGCGAGGAAGTCGGGCAGGGCGGGCAACACAAAGGTGCGCGCCAGGATGCCATGCATGTCCACGCGCAGCAGGCCGGTCGGTCGCGCATCGGTGAACGCGGCTTCCGCATCTTCGATGTCCGCGAGGATGGCGACACACCGCCGGTGGTAGGCCTCGCCATCGAGCGTCGGCGTGACCGAGCGCGTGGTGCGCTGGAGCAGGCGTACGCCAAGCCGGGTTTCGAGCCGCTTGATCGCCTGGGTCACCGTGGAGCGTGGCAGGTCGAGGTCGGCCGCGGCGGCCGTGAAGCTGCGGCGCTCCACGATCCGCACGAAGAGCCGCATCGTGTCGAAACGGTCCATAGACATCGTGTTGTTCCACTGGGACGAATAGTGAAGGCCATTCTAGCGGGATTATCCGCACGCCAAGAACGTCCATCCTGTCCCTGTCCGGCCATCCTGCCGGTTCCGGAGAAACGAGATGAACAAGCACATCAGCAAGGTTGCGATCGTCACGGGTGCCTCGCGGGGTATCGGCGCCGCCGTGGCAAAGCGCCTGGCGAAGGATGGCTTCACCGTGGTGATCAACTATGCGGGAAGCGCCAGGGCGGCCGAAGAGGTGGTCAACGCCATCGTCGCGGCGGGCGGCAAGGCCATCTCGGCGCAGGCCGACGTGTCGAAGCCCGCGGAGGCCCGGCGCCTGTTCGACCAGGCTGTCGAGGTCTACGGCGGCGTCGACGTGCTGGTGAACAACGCGGGCGTCATGGCGCTGGCCAACGTTGCGGACCTTACCGACGAAGACTTCGACCGCCTGTTCGCGGTGAACGTGAAGGGCAGCTACAACACCATGCGTGAGGCGGCGAAGCGCCTGCGCGACGGCGGCAGCATCGTCAATTTCTCCTCCAGCGTAGTCGGCCTCCTGCAACCGGGCTACGCACCTTACGCCGCGACCAAGGCCGCCATCGAGGCCACGACGATGGTGCTGGCGCGCGAGCTGCGCGGCCGCAACATCACGGTGAACGCCATCGCCCCCGGCCCGACCGCCACCGACCTGTTCCTCAACGGCAAGTCCGACGAGTTGGTCGACAAGCTCGCAAAGCTGGCCCCGCTCGAACGCCTCGGCACCCCGGAGGATATCGCCGCGGCCGTGGCCTTCCTGGCCGGTCCGGACGGTGCGTGGATCAACGGCCAGGTGTTGCGCGCCAACGGCGGCATCGTCTGAGGCAGCCCCTGTCCCGCTAATCTTGTGAAAAGATAATATCCGTCTATTGAATATACACAACTGAACTATATACTTATGGGGTAACCAGCTACTGGCCCTGCCCCATGAGTGATTTCGCCCCCACCGAAGCCCGCCTGGACGTCACGATCCAGAAGTACCCGGCGTTCCCTCGCGAGCCGGCGGTGCTGGTGCGCCTGGTCAAGCACCTCTACAAAGAGGTGCACGACGAAGCCAATGCGGTGATGAAGCCCTACGGGCTGAACCATCCCGAATACAACATCCTGATGATGTTGTACGGCGCCCCGGACAACGCCCTCAACCCGACCCAGCTCGCCGACGCGGCGGGCGAGAAGCTGGCCAATGTCACGCGCCTGTCCACCCGCCTCTGCGACATGGGCTACATCGCCCGCGCCGCGAGCGAGGACGACCGTCGGAAGATCGAGCTGACCCTGACGCCGGCGGGCCTCGCCCTGATCGAGAGTTTCCTGCCGGATATCGTCACGCTTCTGCACCGGCAGACAAGTAACCTCAATCCGACGGAGCAGGCTCTCCTCGAGGCTCTGCTGAAGAAGATGCTGGCCGGGTTCGAAGGCTGAGCGAGACCACCATGCCTGCCGTCAACGCCACCGTTGCCACTCCCGACACACGCCACGTCGTGGTCGAGACCCTGCGCGAGGAAGCGGCCATCTGGCTGTTCGTCGTGAAGACGCTGGTCGCGTTCTTCCTCGCCGGCTGGCTGGCGATGCGCTTCGACCTGCCGGCACCGTCGACCGCGATGCTCACCACGATCATCGTGGCCAACCGACAGTCGGGCATGGTGCTTGCGAAAAGCTTCTACCGCGCCATCGGCACGGTCGGTGGCGCCACGATGGCAATCGGCATCGTCGCGGCGTTCCCGCAGGAGCGCGACCTGTTCCTGCTGGCGCTGTCGTTGTGGATCGGCATCTGCGCTGGCGGTGCCACGCTGTATCGCAACTTCAAGTCGTACGCCTTCGTGCTGGGTGGCTACACCGCCGCCATCGTCGCCATCCCGGTGATCGACAACCCGCCCGGCGTGTTCGATTCCGCCGTCGCACGCCTTTCGGAAGTGCTGCTCGGCCTCCTGGTCAGCGGCGTGGTCAACGACGTCGTTTTTCCCAGCCGCATGCGCGACGTGCTGCGGCGCTCGGCGCGCGAGCAGTTCGCGCACTTCATCGACTTCGTCCGTGGCGCGACCCAGGGTTCGATCCCGCGCGAGGCGATGGAAACCGCACACCTGCGCTTCGTCCGCGACGCCGTGACGCTGGAAGACCTGCGCAGCTCGGTGATCTTCGAGGATGCCGAGGCGCGTGCGCGCAGCAACCACCTGCGCCTGTTCAACCAGCGCTTCATGGCCGCCTCCACCAGCTTCCAGTCGCTACACCACCTGGTGAACCGGCTGAATCGCGCAAAGCGCGAGCTGGCGGCGAGCACGCTGGTTCGCCTGTACGCGCCGATCGGCGAGGCGCTGCACGTGCCGATCGAAGCCGGTAGCGGCGCGCGTACCCTGTTGCCGCGCCTCTCGGCAGCACGCGATGCCATGCGCAACAACCTTGGCACGCTGCGCGCCACCCTGGCCGATCCGCAGGACCTCCGCGACTTCGACACTGGTGCCGCCCTGTTGATGCGCTTCGTCGACGAGTTGCATGCCTATGTCGATGCCGCCGCATCCCTGCAGGCGCCGCGGGTCATCGGCGGTACGGCCGAGCGCGTGCGCTTCGACCGTGGCAACGACTGGCTCGGCGCCGGCCTCGCCACGTTCCGCACCACACTGACGATGCTCGTGCTTGGCTTGTTCTGGATCTATAGCGCGTGGCCGATGGGCTCCAGCGCGATGCTGCTGGCGACGATCTTCGCCGGCCTGTTCGCGACGGCGCCGAATCCGACCCGGGTGACATGGATCGTGATGCTGGGTTACCTCGCCGGCATGGTCGCCGGGTTCGTCTGTGAGTTCTTCGTGCTCACCCAGATGGACGGGTATGCGCTGCTCATCGCCGGGATCGCGCCGTTCCTCGCGGTCGGGCTGGTGATGATGATGAGCCGGACGCTCGGCTCGTTCGGGCTGGGCTGGTCGATGGGCCTGGCCTACATCCTGTCGCTGAAGAACGTGCAGGTGTACGACCCCGCGCACTTCATCAACGATGCGATCGCGCAGGTGGTCGGGCTCGGTGCCGCCGCGGTGTCGTTCGTGGTCATCCCGCCGGCGATCGGCAGCGCCTGGCTGCGCCGGCGCCAGCTGGCACGCCTGCGCGGCCAGGTCGCCCTTGCGGCCGAGGCACCGTTGCCCGGCCTGCGGCACCGCTTCGAGAGCGTCAACCACGACCTGGTCAGCCAGGTGGTGGCGCAGACCCAGCCGGGCAGCGCGGATTCACGCGCGTTGATCGCGTGGGCGCTGGCCGTCCACGAAACCGGCCGTGCGCTGATCGAACTGCGTCACGACGTGGCGCGCCGCGAGGTGCCGTCCACGCTGCGTCCGTACCTCGATGCCGCGCTGCACACGCTGGCCCGTTTCTACGAGAAGCCCGACCCGGCGGGTTACCTGCTGGCGCGCGATGCCGTCGCGACGGCGATCGCTGGCGTCGGCGAACACGACGGGTACGCGCACCTGCTCGAACACCTCCACCTCGTCCGCATGGCGCTGCTGGATGGCGAGTCCGTCCTCGCCGCGTACATGCCCTCCGCCCCCCTGGCCAAGGAGATCGTCCATGCCCCGTGAGATCGCACTCGGCGACGCCCTGGTTCCCGGGCTGCTCGTCCTCTTCGTCCTGGCGCTGGCGGCGCTCTGGCTGCTCGACTGGCTGGCCGGCCGTTTCGGCCTCTATCGCCTGGTCTGGCACCCGCCGCTGTTCCGCCTCGGCGTGTTCGTCTGTGTCTTCGGCGCGTTTGCGTTGTTCCTTATCTGAGTGACCCTGCCATGAAACTCACCACCGTGATCCGCTTCGCCATCACCGCCGCCATCGTCGTGGTCGCGGCGTTCGTCGGCCATGCGTTGTGGAAGCACTACATGTATTCGCCCTGGACCCGCGACGGCCGCGTGCGCGCGGAGATCGTACGCATCGCGCCCGACGTCGCCGGCATCGTCACGGACGTGCGTGTCATCGACAACCAGACGGTGAAGAAGGGCGACCTGCTCTTCGTCGTCGACAAGGCGCGTTACGTCAACGCGGTGAACCAGGCCCAGGCCAACCTGCATGCGGCGCAGGCTGCCGCGCGGGCGTCGGGCGCGAACATCAATGCCGCCTCGGCCAGTGCCCAGCAGAGCCGTTCGAACTTCGAGATGTACGAAGCGCAGTCCGAACGCCGGCAGAAGTTGATCAACAACGTGATCTCGGCCGAGGACAAGGCGAATGCCCTGGCGGCGGCCAATGCGGCCAAGGCGGGCTGGCAGGCGGCGCAGGCCAGCACGAAGCAGGCCTCCGCGGCGCAGGAGCAGACCCTCGCCGCGGTCGCGCAGGCCGAAGTGGAAGTGGCCGCAGCGCAGCTAAACCTCGATCGCACCGAGGTGCGTGCCCCGGTCGATGGCTTCGTCACCAACCTCGACGTGCGCGTAGGCGACTACGCCAGCGCAGGCAGCGCGCGGCTGGCGCTGATCGACAGCCACTCGTACTGGGTGTACGGCTACTTCGAAGAGACCAAGCTCCCCGGCCTGCGCGTCGGCGACCCGGTGGATATCCGCCTGATGGCGGGCGGCGCGCAGTTGCACGGCCACGTGGAGAGCATCGCCCGCGGCATCACCGACGCGGACAACCCGACCGGCAGCGACCTGCTCGCCGACGTGAACCCGACCTTCAACTGGGTGCGCCTTGCCCAGCGCGTGCCGGTGCGCGTGCGCATCGACGCCGATCACCTGCCGCAGGGCGTGGTGCTCGCGGCGGGCATGACGGCGACGCTGGTGGTGCGGCCTTCCGTCAGGCAGTAAGCCGCTTCAGCCGTAGCTGGAGCCACTTGTCCACGTCGGGCCATTCGGTGGCGAGGATGCTGTAGCAGACGGTGTCGCGCAGGGAACCGTCCTCGCGGCGCTTGTGGGCGCGGAGCACGCCTTCGCGTTTCGCGCCCAGCCGCTCGATGGCCTTCTGCGAATCCTGGTTGTAGGCATCCGTGTGGAACTCCACGGCGACCACGCCCAGGTTTTCGAACGCGTTATCCAGCAGCAGGTGCTTGCACGCCGAATTCAGGTGACTGCGCTGCCAGCGCTTCGCGTACCAGGTGTAACCAATGGCGACGCGGTAGGGGTCGGGCGTGATGTCGTAGTAGCGGGTGGTGCCGGCGATCGCGCCCGTGCCGTTCTCGCGAACCACGTAAGGCGTCATGCGGCCCTCGACCTGGCCGCGCAGGGCCTTCTCGACGTAGGCGGTCATCTGGCCGGGTGCCGGGACGGTGGTGAACCAAAGGTCCCAGAGGTTGCCATCGGCCGCGGCCTGCTCCAGTTCGGGAACGTGGTCCAGGGCCATGGGTTCCAGGGTGACCCAGGCATTTTCGAGGCGATCGGCCATCGGTCGGGCTCCTTCAGGCGTCCAGGTCGGGGATCAGGCGGCTTTCGATCCGGGAAATCGTGTCCTTCAGCAGCAACTTACGCTTCTTCAGGCGGGTGAGCTGGAGTTCGTCCCGGCTGATGGCCTTGGCCAGGTGCTCGATGGCGTCATCGAGGTCGCGGTGCTCCACCTTGAGCTCCGCGAGGCGTTGGGACAGCTGGGTCGGATCCTGAACCTGCATGGCGGCGGCCGGCGGCTGGGGGAAGCCGCAAGTTTACCCCCCGGCGTGTCGCGCCGCAGCAGCTACAATAGGCAGCTCGCCCCCTCCGAAGTCCCTCGCCGCATGTCCGCCCATCCCGACGCCACCCGTAAGCACACCTACGAAGCCGGCAAGCTGGCCAAGCGCCTGCGCCGCCAGGTGGGCCAGGCCATCGCGGATTTCGGCATGATCGAAGACGGCGACAAGGTGATGGTCTGCCTGTCCGGGGGCAAGGACTCGTACACGATGCTGGACGTGCTGTTGTCGCTGCAGGCGAAGGCGCCGGTTCGCTTCGAGCTGATCGCGGTGAACCTCGACCAGAAGCAGCCGGATTTCCCCGCGCACATCCTTCCGGAATACCTCACCGAGCGCAGCGTCCCGTTCCACATCATCGAGCAGGACACCTACAGCGTCGTCACCCGGGTCATCCCGCAGGGCAAGACGATGTGCAGTCTGTGCTCGCGGATGCGTCGCGGCGCGCTATACCAGTGGGCCGCGAACAACGGGGTGACGAAGATCGCGCTGGGTCATCACCGCGACGACATCCTCGGCACGTTCTTCCTGAACATGTTCTACCAGGGCAGCCTGAAGGCGATGCCGCCGAAGCTGCAGTCCGACGACGGCAAGCACGTCGTTATTCGTCCGCTGGCCTATTGCCGCGAAGACGACATCGCCGCGTATGCCGACGCACGGGCGTTCCCGATCATCCCCTGCAACCTGTGCGGCTCGCAGGAGAACATGCAGCGCAAGGTGGTCAAGCGCATGCTGGAGGACTGGGAAAAGTCCCATCCAGGCCGCAGCGAAACGATGTTCCGTGCGCTTGGCAACATCGCGCCGACCCAGCTGATGGATCGCAGCCTGGTCGACTTCGCGGGCCTTGGCGCTCGCGAAGGCGCGGCGCGCGCCGACACGCATGCCTGGCTTGGCGGTAGCGACACCGCCGACGACAACGATTAAAACTTTCCCTTCACCGCTTCAAGGCCTTCCGACCATGTCCCTGTTTTCTGCTGTCGAACTCGCCCCGCGCGATCCGATCCTCGGCCTGAACGAAGCGTTCGGTGCCGATACCCGTACCGACAAGGTCAACCTCGGCGTCGGCGTGTATTACGACGCGAAGGGCCACGTGCCCCTGCTGCGCGCGGTTCGCGAAGCCGAGAAGGTGCGCGTCGAAGCGCAGCTGCCGCGTGGTTACCTGCCGATCGACGGCATCGCGCTGTACGACAGCGCGGTGCAGAAGCTGCTGTTCGGCGAAGGGTCGCCGCTGCTGGCCGAGCGCCGCGTCGTCACCGCGCAGGCACTGGGCGGCACCGGTGCGCTGAAGGTCGGTGCCGACTTCCTCAAGCGCCTCAATCCGGACGTGCCGGTCGCCATCAGCAACCCGAGCTGGGAAAACCACCGGGCGCTGTTCGAAGGCGCGGGCTTCAACGTCGTGGAATATCCGTACTACGACGCGGCCTCGCATGGCGTGGACGTCGAGGGCATGCTCGGCGGCCTGGCGAAGCTGCCCAAGGGCGCCGTGGTCGTGCTGCATGCGTGCTGCCACAACCCCACGGGCGTGGATCTCACCGACGCCGACTGGGCGCGCGTGATCGACGCCGTGCGCGCGCATGGCCTCGTGCCGTTCCTCGACATCGCCTACCAGGGCTTCGGTGACGGCATCGAAGCGGATGCGGTGGCCGTGCGCCTGTTCGCCGACGCCGGCCTGCCGTTCTTCATCGCCAGTTCGTTCTCGAAGTCGTTCTCGCTTTACGGCGAACGCGTCGGCGCACTGTCGATCGTCACCGGCTCGCACGACGAAGCCGTGCGCGTGCAGTCGCAGCTCAAGCGCGTCATCCGCACCAACTACTCCAATCCGCCCACGCACGGCGCGGCCGTGGTGTCGGCGGTGCTGAACCACGCCGACCTGCGCGCCACGTGGGAGGCCGAGCTGGGCGAGATGCGCGAGCGCATCCGCGCGATGCGCCGTGGCCTGGTGGAGCGCCTGGCGAAGGCCGGCGACTTCGGCTTCATCGAACGCCAGCGCGGCATGTTCTCGTACTCGGGCCTGGGCAGCGCACAGGTCGATCGCCTGCGCGAGGAGTTCGGCATCTACGCCGTGGGCACCGGCCGCATCTGCGTCGCCGCGCTCAACGACGCGAACATCGACCGGGTGGCCGACGCCATCGCCCGGGTCGTCTGAGCCACGCCACGATCCTTTCGCCGGTGGGCGCATCGCGCCCGCCATGGCTATCCCTTCGCAAGAGAATCATCGATACATGTTCTTTCGTAACCTGACGCTGTTCCGCTTCTCCGACACCGTCGCGACCGACCTGGATCGCCTGGACGACGTGCTTCCCGAACACCGCCTGCGCCCGGTTGGGCCGATGGAGCTGTCGGCGCGCGGCTTTGTCTCGCCGCTGGGGCGTAACGAAGAAGCGCTGACCCACGTGGTGGCCCGCAACGCGATGGTCACCGTCGGTAGCGAAGATAAGCTCCTGCCGTCCTCCGTGATCAACGACGAAGTGGCCAATCGCGTGCAGAAGATCGCCGAGGAAGAGGGCCGCAAGGTCGGCGGGCGCGAGCGCAAGAAGATCAAGGACGACGTGCTCAACGAGCTGGTGCCGCGCGCCTTCGTGCGCAGCTCGAAGATGCGCGCCTACGCCGACAAGAAGAACGGCTGGTTCATCCTCGATACGTCCAGTCGCAAATCGGCTGAGAACACGCTGAGCCAGGTCCGTGAGGCGCTGGGCAGCTTCCCGGCGGTGCCGCTCGCGCCGGAAGAGTCGCCGCGGATCCTCATGACCCACTGGGTCGCCACGGGCGAACTTCCCGGCGGCCTGGCGCTGGGCGACGAGTGCGAGCTGCGCGATCCGGCTACCGCGTCGGGCGCCATCGCCCGTTGCCGCCGCCAAGATCTCGACACCGATGAGATTCGTGAGCACCTGCGCACCGGAAAGCAGGTCTTCCAGCTTGGTTTGGTCTTCGACGACCGCATTTCTTTCGTACTAGGCGAAGACCTCATCCTGCGTAAAATCAAGTTCACGGACGTCGTCCTGGATGAACAGGCTGACAGCCACGAAAGTGCGGCTGCCGAGATGGATGCCACGTTCACCCTGATGGCCCTGGAATACGAGCGCCTGCTGGGCAAGCTCGAAGAATGGTTCAAGCTTCCTCGCCCGGAATGATCCGGGCCGGTCGCATCACGTGATACCGCGGGATGGGATGTTCGTCGGGATCGATAAGAGACTCGCGACATGGCATCAGAAGAAGGCGACTGGCTGGAACTGTCGACCCCGACCGGGGGCACCATCCGCGTGCTCAAGTCGGCTCATCCCCGTGCGCGTCGCCTGCGCCTGACGGTGACGCCGAAGGGCGCGCGCCTCACGTATCCCAACGGTACGCACGTCGCGCAGATGACCGCGTTCCTGCGCCATCACGCCGATTGGCTGGAACAGAAGCTCGACGAGTTCCACCTCGATGCCGAGCCGCTGCCCGCGTTGCGCGTCGGCGTGCCCACCACGTTTCCCTTCCGTGGCGAGGAAACCACCCTGTACTGGGCGGAAGGGCCCTATCCCCGCGTGCAGCACGACGAGGGCAGCATCACCCTCGTCATCCCGGGCCCGCACCACCGCGCGTTGCTTGTCGCACGCGGTTTGCTGGCGACGTTCTTCGAGGCGCAGATCCGCCGCGACGTGTCGCGTTGGCTGCCGGGTTACATCCCGCAGATCAATGCGGCGCCTACCGCATTGCGCATCCGCCCGTTGAAGAGCCTGTGGGGCAGCCTGGATACGCGAGATCGCATCAATCTCGATCTCGCGCTCGCACTCGCGCCGCCCGCAGCATTGCGCTACGTGTTGGTGCACGAGCTGTGCCACCTGAAAGTGCGCAACCATTCGCCGCGATTCTGGAACTGGGTGGAGGGCATCCTCCCGGAACACAAGGAACAGCGCACGTGGTTGCGTTCGCATGGCAGCGCGTTGAAAGCGCAGCTGGACCGGCTGATCGCTGACGTGGCCGACTAGTCACGGCGCGCCGCCGGCAGGAAATCGATGAGTTCGAACTGCCGGGGCTCGAGGATGATCGGGCGCCGCCGGGCTGTGCGCAGGATATATTTCGTGCCCTGGCTTCCTGCGACGGAAAGCAGTTCGAGCGGTGCGTTGCGCGAGGCGCTTGCCGCCATGATGTCCCGAGGACGAAGTTCCACGGCGAAAAGCGATGAACGGTCGACCGGCGTGATGCCGATACCCGCGGCGATCGCATGCACCGGTCGGGTGGGTTCCACCGACGTAAGGCGCACGCCAAAAACACTGTCTGCCTGTTCGAACACATCGAGCGCGCCCCACGCCGTGCCATCGTCGGATGAGGTTCGCAGGAACTCACTCTGGCCGATGGGAAGCGGCTGATAGAAGTAAAGGCGTTCGGGAATCTCCGGGTTCGGAACTTTCTTGAGGCGGTGCGAAAGGGGCTCCGTCACGCCAAGCGGTGTGCGAATCGATGCCTCGAACTGAGCAAGGGTGGTTTGGAAACGCTCGCGCTCCGCCGTGGAAATCAGGCGGCGCCCTGGAATACGCCAGCGATCCAGGTACATCGCACGGCACACGCGCTCACGCTGGGCCACCTCTGGAAACGCCTCTTCCATGCGTCGTGCAAAGTCCGAATAGACGCCCGATGCACTTGCATGGGCCGAGCTACTGCCGGCGAGGTGTCGCGACGAGGGACGTGCGGCCCGCCAGAAGCCGTCAACCAACCGGATGGCCCTGCCTGCGGCCTTGCCCTCAAGGGGACGTGTGTTGATACGGGTAACCTGGCTGCGCGTGTCGTAGTGAGCACGATAAAAAGCACCATCAATCACCGCGAACTGCTCGCCGTCGATGCGATAGAGGCCATGCCTGTCTGCTGCGCCTCTTGATTTGCCGGCCTCCGCCACCGCGGTGGCGCCGAAACGCCGATGGGGTCGATCAAGTATCCGCTCTACAAGTTTTCCATTACCCGCGCGGTAGCGGACAAGATGCACGGCGCCCTTGCGCACCGATACACCGGCCGGGTGAGCCCCCAGTGCGGCCACGTAACTTTCTGTCAGGTCGACCAGCGCCTGTGCGTAGTCACCGATCCGCGCCGCGTCATAGGCGCGAACCGCCGGTGGAAGGATCCGGAACGGGGCCGTGGCTGCGCTACCGACGATGGCCGCGGGAAGCGTCTGAACAGGGCTGCTTCGCCACAAGTCGATACGCAACGAGATGCTCGCATCGACGGCGTTACGCGTCAGCGTTGCTACATCGCGAAGCGATTGCGCGAGCCCCGTATCGAACAGCACATCGAACAGCGGGCCGGTGATGTCCCGCAAGACGAATGGCCCGTCGGTGACGGTCTGCCCCTGCGGATATCCCGAATTGAAAATGAAGTGCGCACCGCGGTTTGCCTTGAACTGCCGCGTGCCATGGTCGCCGATCGGCTCGGCGAACTCGGCGGGCAGTCTGTCGAGGAGGTACTCACGGAACGCCGGCGCACGAAGGAAGAGCCGTTCCGCCTCTTCCTGACTGGAAAAGGCGCGATATGACACGTTGTCGGGTGCATCGGGTGTGTGGAAAACGGACCATGGCTCACCTCGGGCGCGGCGTGACGAGCGTGGGGCGAATGCGACGACATCGCGCACGGCCACGCCAAGGTAGGTGACCTCGCGCGCTACGATATCGCCGCGATGGCCCCGTCGTGGCGCCACGCCTGTTGCTTCATCCAGTACGACATCGACCCAGCGGGCGGCGATCTCGGTAAGCCCCGAAGCCACGCGGGACTCCAGCAACGCATGGCGCATGTGGGCCGCCTGCACCATGGCGGCAGCCTGTCGGCGCAGCGGCGCTTGGCGGCCATCACGCATAGATTGCGTGAGCAACGCCGTGTAGCGCGTAGGGACATCCAGTGCGGTAAGCATCCCGCGGATCGTCGAATCGTCCAGCGCGGGGATGGAAGTGCCGTCGGAACCTGAAGCGCTCAGCCGGCCGCCGTCGAGCAGCGGCACGTTGCGCAGTGCCGCTTCGAGAAGGGTCGTATGCACCTGGGGCGGCCCGGCGGTGGCGGAGCCCAGCGACTCGGTCCACGCGATGGGATTGTTGGTACGGTCGAGGGTAAGCGTGATGGATTCGGGTTCCTCGACCACGCCGATCGCACCCAAGGCCTTGCCGAGTGCCTGCAGGGTGTAGGGGACAAGTTCGGGAACGGCCTGCGCATCCGCTTCGGCCAGCCGCTGGGCAGCGACGACGGTGGCGCCATGCCACTCGGCTCGCGTGCGCCGCCATGCATTGGCGAGCGATGCGGAGACGGACGCCAGCCGCTCATCGCTGGCTTGCTTCTGCAATCGGCCTTCGCGGACCCTGAGGATGGCATCGATATCGATGAGGTTGTCAAGATCCAGGATATCGTGCAGGTCGTCCGCAAGGAGCTGCGTGGCGGCCGGATGGGACGGGGCAAGCGAGAAGGCGATGCCGGCATCGATCAGTTGATCGCGTTGCATCGCGATGAACCGTTCCACCAGTGCTACGAACGGGACGCCCGCGATGGTGCGCGATGTGGCGGTCTGGTCGATGCGGCCGAGGAGACGCGCCGCGGGCGACGCGGCGAACTGGCGGCGTGCTTCGCGCTCGATTGCCGCGTGGGCGTCGTCGAGGCTCGTATGGCCGTCCCAGCCGCGGGTGGGAAGGAACGACACGACGAGGGAGGGCGCGGCAGGATCCACGATGAGAAGTGCGCCGCCATACACCGTGCCGTTGATCAGCACTTCCCGCAGCTCCGCCGGCGCGGCGAGCGCACCCAGGGTCGTGACCCGCCGGGCAAGTCGTGCGGACGCACCGTCGAGCGTGCCATCGATGACCTGTAACTCGGCCAGGTCCGTCATGGCGGATGACAGGCGGCGGCTCAGCTCACCTCGCCGACCTGCGGCGGGATCATCCCAGAACGCATCCACGCCCGCGATGATCTGCCCTGGCGAATCTGAGGAGAACGTGCCGGGCACGTCGGGCATGGCCTCGTTCTGATCGAAGAGCCATCGTTCCAGCGCGATGACGCGTGCCATCGCATCGGCCGCACGCTGTTCGTCGGACAGGGCCACGCTGGACGTGGATGTATCGGGGGTGAAATCCATCGGCGATCCTTGCTGCTGTAGAGGATCGCCTACCGTATCGATGGTCACCCGCGCCGTCTGTCGGTCGGCAGGCCGAGTCGTGACGGGAAACTACCGCTCCCGCTGTAGGCGATTTCCTTCATCGCCAGCGGCGGGAGCGGTGCACCGCATTCAGTGCGCCAGCGCGAAGCCCGTGATGATCCGCGCGGTTTCGTCCGGCTTCTCGAGCATCGGCATGTGGTTGCAACCGTTCAGCACGGTCGCACCGATCGACGGGCTGCTCTTCAGGCCCGCACGCAGCGTGTCCAGGGCCGACACATCGATGATCTTGTCACCGTGGCACCACAGGCCAAGCACCGGCATCGATAGCTTGCCGATCACCGGATCGAGTGCGAACGCCTGTTCGGGCTGCTTCAGCTCGGCGAAGGTCCGCTCGATGAACGCACGATCCTTCTCGTGGCGATTGACCAGTGCGTCCTCGACCCGGCCGGGCAAGCGCGGCGGGGTGACGAAGATGCGTGCCATCAAGGCTTCGAGGCTGGCGCGATCGCTGACGACGAACGGGTTCTTGCCCGCCTTGACATCGCGGGTGAAGTCGTTGTCCTTGAACGTCAGGCCCAGCGAGTCCACCAGTGCGAGCGCAGCGACGCGCTCGGGGTGATCGCCGGCATAGACGCCGGCGATGGCACCGCCCATCGAATGGCCGACCAGCAGGAAGTGCTGCAGGCCTGCTGCCTTCGCAAAGTCCTCCAGGCGATTAGCCTGCGCGGGGATGCCGTAGTCGGCCGTGTCGTTGCGTGACGACTCACCCCAGCCCGGCAGGTCCGGGATCACGACGTGGAAGTGGTCGGTCAGGCCCTTGGCCATCTCCAGCCAGGTTTCCTTGTTCGCGTCGAAGCCGTGCAGCAACACGATCGTCGGCCCCTGGCCGCCTTCGTAATACGACCAGGTGGTGTCGCCCACGACGACCGTTCGCTTGTCGACGTGTGCCTGCATCGCCATGCGTGCCGCGTCGGCCTTGACCAGCAGCTGCGGCGCGAACAGGTAGACGATGCCTGCGCTGCCACCCAGGACGAGGACGACGACGATCAGGAATTTCAGCCGGCGAAGCAGCAGCCGCTGCCAGAGCGGGCGGCTGTCGGACGGCTTCACGGGAGCAGGGGTCTTGGCAGCCATGTCACTTCTTCTTCGACTTGCCGGCCAGGATGCCTTCGACAGCCTGCTGGGTCATCGGGTGATAACCGGCCTTCGCCGTGGCGTAGGTCTTCTTCGCGAACGCGAGGCCTTCCGGCGTGCGTGCGAAGGCCTTGTACACCGGCGTGGTGAGATAGAGCCGGCCGATGCGGGTCATGTGCTCGGCGGCCGCGGTCCACACGTCCTTGTCGCCGGCGGCGATCGCGTGCGCATACCAGCGCATGCCGATCTCGGCATTGGGCGTGCCCGTGAGGTGCCACGCGGCATCGAGCGCCTTCATCTTGTCGAGCGGCGGCACGTCCGGCATGCGGTCCAGGAAGTACATCCACTCCTGCGTGTTCCAGCCCTTCGCATCCAGCGTTGCGGCATCGAGCTTGCCGGCAAGGAAATCCGTGCGCTGCTGGTCGATGCTGTCGAAACGTGCGGACGTGGGCAGCGGCGCATCCTTCGGGATGCCTGGCTGCCAGATCCACGCGCGCGCTTCCGCTTCGCTCATCTTGCCCGGGTACTTATCGAGCAGGTTGGCCTTGAGGTAAGCGAACATCGTGTCGGTGTCGATGCTCTGGAATGCGAAGTGGGCGAAGTAACCCTTCAGGTAGGCATCGAACGTATCGCGACCGAAACGCTGTTCCAGCGTGCGCAGGAACCACGAACCCTTGTCGTAGGCGACCGACGACAGCGAGTCATCGGCACCGACGCCGCGCGGATCCGGCGTCAGCTTCTGCGTGTTGGCCGGCATCTCGCCGATCGTCTTCTCCAGCTCGCGGGCGGAGAGCAGGGCCTCTTCGTCGGCCTGCGACTTTCCGTACACGGCCTCGGTGATGCGGCCCTGGACGTAGGTAGTGAAACCTTCGTTCAGCCAGATGTCGCGCCATGCGGCGCTGGTGACGAGGTTGCCCGACCACGAATGGGCCAGCTCATGGGAGACGAGCGAGACCAGGCTCTTGTCGCCGACCAGCACGGTCGGCGTCGCGAACGTCATGTTCGGGTTTTCCATCCCACCGAACGGGAACGACGGCGGTAGCACGAGGATGTCGTAACGACCCCAGGCGTACGGGCCGTAGAGCTTCTCGGTGGTGGCGATCAGCTTCTCGGTGTCTTCGAACTCATGCGCGGCCTTGCCGACCACGCTGGGTTCGGCGTACACGGCGCTGCGCGGACCGGTTTCCTTCACGGCGATGTCGCCCGCGGCGATCGCGAGCAGGTACGACGGGATGGGGTGCGGCTGGTCGAACCTGAAATCGCCATCCAGCGGATGCTTCGCGTCGTTGATCGCGCTCATCACCACGCGTACGTCCTTCGGCGCGGTGACGTGCGCATCGTAGGTGAAGCGGATGGCGGGCGAATCCTGCAACGGCACCCACGAGCGCGCGTGGATCGACTCGGACTGCGAGAACATGAAGGGCTGCTTCTTGTCCGCGGTCTGTTCCGGGGTGAGCCACTGCAGGCCGGAGGCTTCGGGCACCGTCGTGTAGGTGATGCGCACGCTGCCCGGGTGGGCCGGGGCCTTGATGGTGAGCTTCGAACCCAGTTCCTTGTCGCGCGCGGCCAGGTTGAACTTCAGCGGCGAGGCCTTGCCCGACGCATCGACGGCGTCGACGCTGGCGATCTTCAGGTCGCGCGTATCGAGCACCAGGTCGCCGGCCTTGCCGGCTTTCCAGTCGAGCTTGAGCAGGGCGTTGCCCGCCAGTTCGCGCTTGGCGAAATCCACCTTCAGGTCGAGATCGAGGTGGGTGACCTTGACCACGTCGGGCTGGGCGTAGGAATGCGGGTCGGCGGCAAAGGCCACGACAGGGAAGGCCACCGTGAGGGCCGCGAAGCTGAGCAGGCGCATGGAGCGTTTCCGTGGGGGGGAAAGCTGAAGTATGCCACCGGGTGGCAGGGGCGTCCCCCTGCCACCCGGGCCGGTCTAGCGGATGACGGTGAATTCGTTGCCTCGAAGGACCATGGCGACGCCTGGGTCGGCGGCGTTAGGACGCAGGATGTAGCTGGGCGTGCCGCGCCCGTTGTTCACGAAGAGCCGGAAGCGGGCGTAGCCATTCGGCTGGCGCTGTCCGCGAAGCGTGTCCAGGTGGATCTCGATGGCCCCGTGGGTGGGTACCCTGCCGCCCCGGCTGGCATACACCGCGGGATCCACGCTGGTGGTGACCACGCCCCTTGCCCCTGCGCCCCGCGCGCGGACTACCGGCGCGAAAAGGGTGTGGCCGTTTTCCAGCGAGGGGCCTGACCATCCCGGCCCGTAGTACCAGACCGAATCCGGCCATTCGTGTAGTGGCACCTCGCGCCAGGGTGACTCCAGGACAAGCCGATAGGCGGGCGCGACGGGCGGCCCGACAAGCGGCGCACGCGCCCCGGCGGCGAGGGCGTCGCGCCACGCCTGGGCGCGGGCGGCGCCCACGGGGCGGACACCGCCCGCCGAGGCAACATCGAACAGGAGCTCCTCCGCTCCCAACGCGCCCAGGCGTTCACGCAGGGTGCGCCGGAATTCGAGGCGCTGGTTCATCGTGAAGGCGTCGGGCATATCCGATGACCTGATCACATGGGTGCCTGGGCCCTCGGGAGGCAGGCGGTTCGCTTCGTTCCAGCCGCCACGCAAGCCGACATCCCTGCGCAGTCGCCACGCCTCACCGCGCCACTGAATGGCCGGGCCACTCCACTGGGCGTCAGCGGCGCCCTGGCGTACCAGCCGCCAGGTGTCGTTTGCCGAATCGAAACGCACTTCCCACACCCGGTCTTCCTGCCGGATAAAGGCCCGCCCGTTGACGCGATGCAGGCCGCGCGCATCGATGCGTGCGTTTGCCAGATCGACGCCTGTGGCGGCATAGCGATTGTCGAAAAGCCGCGCGTTAGTCGTGGTCGCGGATGCCGGCGACACCCGTGTCGCGCCTCCCAGGAACATCCGGGCAAAAGATGCGGGCCGGCTGGCGCCCTGGGCGACAGGCATGAGATTGAGCAAGCCGGTATACGCCTCGGCACCGTCGATAGCCGCCTGGCTGTAGTCGCCTGCGCGGATCGAATCGCCCAGGCGCCACATCGCGCGCAATCCGCGATCAGCCCCTGCGATGGTTTCACGCACGAGGACGTTTCCGGGTGTCAGTGCGTCGCGCACGCGTGCCACGCCTTGCCACAACGGCGCGTCGCGGTTCGCGCGCAGCGAGTCCTCGAGGTCGCTCATATCCTTCACCATGCGCGAGATATCGGTATCGTGCAGGACCGCGAACACATCGCCGGTGACATCGCGCTCGTCGAAAGGCTCTGCGGTGGGTGTCTGGCCTTGCCTCCCCGGCTGGCCCAGGATCCACGCCAGCTTGCGTGTACCTTCGGGTATCTCGAAATGCATGCCGCCGTTCGCATCGGCCGTGGCGAGCGATGCCGGCAGGCGATCGAGCAGGTAACTCTCGAAGCGCGGGTTGTAGAGGAACTCGCGTGCCGCATGCGCGGCATCGTCGAATTCACGCACGAAGCGTCCATCCGGTGCGCCCGGTGTATAGAACACCACGCGCGGCACGCTGCGGCGGTCACGCGCACCGACGACGAGCACGTCGCCGACCACGGCGCCACGGTATGTGAGCTGGCGCGCGACGATATCGTGGCCCTCGACCTTGCGACGATGGGCGGCCTCGGGGCTGTCGACCACCGCCTCGAGCCAGCGGTATCCGCGCTCGGCGTGGTCGCTGATAAACGCCGCCGGCTCGTCGCTGATGTAGTTGGACAGGCGCGCGTCGACGGCGTTCAAGCGCGGTTGCGCGCGCCTCAGTCGCGCGGAGGCATCGCGTCGCGGTTTTGCATCGCCAGCAGGGTCGAGCAGCGCGATCAGTTCATCGCGATAGCGGCTTACGGATTCGGGCGAGCGGCTGTCGTCCGGAACGGCAGGGAGATCAGGCGTGCCCTGCGAACCCACGTCGGTGATGCCCTGGTCGAGCGTCATGCGGAATTCGTTGGCGGCCACGCGCCACGCCTCGGCCACGTCGCGCGGTACCTTTGCAAGCCTTGCCTCTTGCTGGGCATGGCCGTGCAGGGCATCGCGATCCTGCTGCTGGTAGGGCAGGCCCAGTTTGGCGTGTAGGTCGAGCGCTGCCGAGACGGCATCGCCGATCGACACCGGCGTGGTGCCGTGGGAAGGATCGCTCCAGGCATCGATGACCTGCTGGCGTTGCATGGCGACCAGGCCCTGCGCCAGTGTCGTGAACGTGCCTTCGACGCCGATGTCGCGCGACGCGATCATGGTTTCTTCGGTGACCGCCTGTTCCACCGCGCTGTCGCGTGCACCAGGAAGCGTGGCGCGCAGGGCCAGCACATGGCGCAGCCAATCCTCGGTGTCGGCGTGCAGGTGATCCATGGAGGTGTACTGCCGCCACCCGCGCTCTGGCAGGAAGGCCAGCGGGCCGCCGGGCCCCTCGGCGACCAGGGCGCCAGCGAGCACGCTGTCGCCCAGCAACAGTTCACGCACGCGAATGCCGGTGGGCAGGGGCGCGTCTGCGCTGCGGGCCACCTGGGCAGCGAGCCGGGCGGCATCGTCGGCGAGCGTGCCTTGCTGTTGGCGCAACAGTGCGTCGTCGCGAAGGATGGCGGCAAGGTGGCGTGCGAGTACCGCGATGCGCGGTCGGAAGTCGGCGCCAGGGGCTGTGGGAACGGGCTGCTGCCAGAAGGCTTCCAGCGCGGCCAGGAAGGTATCGCGTGCGGCGTCACCCGGCGCGATCACGGGCAGCGGCTGTTGCTGTTGTTGCGCGTTGAGCCAGGTTTCGACGGCGCGCAGGCGGGTGGCGATGGCCGTAGCCTGGGGTCCTTGCGTATCAACGTACGCAGGCGGCGCCTGCGGCGGTTGCATTTCCATATGCGTCTCTTGTCCGTGTGGTTGATGGTCTGGACAAGATACGGGCGGCGCCCCATGACAATAAGCCGATCATGTCGCCATGCGACGTCAGCAACGGCCGTAGGCGTTCGTAGGGTTGCGCTTACGCTGCTTTTAGAGGGGCAGCATGCCGCCGCGGCGCCAGGGGGTGCCGTGGTGGCACTCCCTGGCGCCCCCCTCACGGGGCAGTGGGCAGGTTCAGGGTGAAATCGCCTGGCCCCAGCGGCACCGCGCGTGACCCGAGGGGATCGAGCACGGTGACCGCGGGGCGAAGCACCATGGCACTGCCATCGCCGCCGACGATCCGGTAGAGATCGAACGCCGGGCGGCCGGCTGCGGTCAGGCGAGCGCGCAGGCGGTGCATGTCGATGCGAACGTTGGTGAGCCGATGGTTGAGCTGGACGCTTCGCGCCACGGCGCCGCGCCACGCCGGGTGCGCAAGCTCCACGGGCGTGTTCGGGGCGAAGGTGATGAGCGGCACGCCCGTGATCTGTGCGGCCAGGCGCTGCTGGCCAATATCCAGGTAAGGGTGCACCGGTAACGCGGGGTCGAAGTTATCCGAGTAGTACCAGAGCTCCGCGGGCCACTGTTCCGGACGCAGTCGTTCCATCCCTTCCATGCGTGGCACGGAGAGGTCGACCGGCAGGCCCGGGGCGCCCGTGGAGACGGGAATGGCGGGGCGCGAACGGGCAACGCGGACCGAGTCATGCCAGTGGGCCCGGTTGGCGGAGGAAATCGTCGCGGCAGCCGCCGGGTCCCGGTTCGCCATTGCTCGAAGCACGGCTTCGGCGTCGTCGGGAGTGCGCACGCGGAGTTCGTACCAGAGTGTGTCCAATTGCCCTGAGGAAAGCGCCGTTACATCGGGATGGATGCTGAGCGGATCTTGCAGCACGCTGATGAGCTCGGGTGGAGCGCCAGGCGGCTGGCGGCTCGTCGTCGTGACGGTCGCGTGCGCTTCCGGCGCAGGGCGAATTTCCGGCCGGAGGCCGCGGCCACGCCCACGGCTACGCCCACGCCCGCTGCCCCCCAGCAGGCCGACGTCTTGCCGGTAACCCCATGTTCCCCCAGGCAGGCGATCGATGGCAGGCCCGGTGAACGTGCTGTCGAGCGCGCCCTCGCGAAGCAGCCGCCAACCCGCGATGGCTTCATCGTAGTGCACGCGATAGAACTGGCCGCCCTGCTCGATGTATCGCTTGCCGTCGATGAGGTGGATACCTTCTTCGACGCGGGAAGCCTGGCTCGCACGCACGCCGCGCGCCGCGAAGCGCTGCTCGAACAGCGTATCGGCAGGGCGCAGCGGCACGCCCGCTGCGACCAGCCGCGAGGGACCGCGCGTGGCGCGAACCCAGGCCTGGCTGACCGGCGATGCGCCGCGCGGCACGGGTGCGATCGCGAGGAACGCCTTGTAGCCATCGACGAAGGCGAGGAAGGCTTCGGTGTCGTCGCCTGCCTTCACCGCGTCGTAGAAGCGCCAGGCATTGCCGAGCATGCGTGGTACGGCTTGTACGATATCCGTGGCGAGTTCTTCGGCCACGCCGCCGGCCGGCTGGAGCGTGCCCAGCACCGAGCGAGCCAGGGCTACCGCGCGCTCGCGATCGGCCGCGGCGGTGGAGCGGGTGAGCCAGCGTGCGTCGCGGGCGAGCTGGTAGGTGGATGTCTCTCCAAGCGTGGTGAAGACGTCGCCGGTGACTACGCGCTCGCCGAACGGCTCTTCGGTGCGCGTGCCCTGCGTGCCACCCTGGCCGAACACCCAGCTGGATAGCCGTGTTCCGCTGGTATCGAAGCGTGGCGCGCCGTGGCCGTCGGTCACGGCGATATCCAGCGGCAGGCGTTCCAGCAGGTACCGCTCGAACTGCGGCGCATGCAGGAAATCCGACGCCATCTGCGCACGGCTTTCGAACTCGCGCAGCTCCTTGCCATCGGGTGCGCCAGGCGTCCAGGCGACGATGCGCGGTGCCGAACGCGGATCGGCTACGCCAAACACGACCACGTCGGCCAGCACCGCATCGCGATACGTGAGCTGGTGCGCCACGATGGCGTGGCCACCGACGAGCCGGCGACCCGTGGGCGAAGGCGAGGCGACCACGGCGTCCACCATGTGGTAACCACGTTGCTCGCGATCGTCGATGTACGAAGGCGGCTCGCCGGCGATGTAGTAGGCAGTCCGTGCATCGGCGGCAGCGAAACGCAGGGCATTCCGGGCGATGTCGTACGGCAGGCCGCCATGGGTGCGTGCATGCAGATAGGCGGGGTATTGCTCGTAAAGATCGATCCCGCGAACCATGGCGGTGACGGCACCTGCGCTGAGCGTGCCCGACAGTGGCGAGCCATCCTTGCGCCGCACCCCGACGATATCCTGCACATTGCCATACGCTGCCTGCAGCAGACCCATGTGCTGGCTTTCGGTGGGCGCTGCAAGGCGCATCACATAAGCCAGCACCGACGAGGGTGGAAGCGTCTCGCGAACCTCCACCTCGATATCGTCGGGCTCCTCGGCCAGGCTCGCGGCCCGCAGGCGCGAGCGCAACTGGCTACGGGCGTAGTCGCCGAGCGATGGCGGGATCGGTTCGTTACCCTCCAGCACGGCGTGTTCGGCGCGCTGCATGGCGGAGCGGTAGCCCTGGAAGGCATCCTGCCAGGCCTGTGCGACCGCCTGTGGTACCCGTGCCATCCGTTCCTGCTGGGCAGCGGCGAACAGCAGCCGCTCGCGACGGGCGAGGATCTGGTCGATATCGAGCACGTGCTGCAACGCCCGGGCGGCGTTCAGCGCATCGGCCAGCCCCCTGGAGGAAAGCAAACCCGCGTTGTAGTGCTGCCAGGCGGCTGCGGCCTTGTCGCGCTGCACGCGGACGATATCCGCCGCCATGGTGCCCAGGACGTCACCGCTGGCCGGCACGGTGCCCACCGTGCCCGTTTCGACCGCGCGGCGCATCGCCTCGTCGGCCATGCCGGGGAGCGTATCGACCTGGGCGAGGCGCTCGCGGAAGCGTGCGGCGAGTACCGCATGCAGGCGATCGCGCGACTCGAAGGATTCCCAGCCGGCATCGGGCATGAAGAGCCAGCAGGTCCCGGGTTGCGCCACGAACTCAAGCATGATCGCACCGGCGTAGCGGGTCGCACCGAAATGGATCCACGATGCTCGCGCGGCGCCGGTGTCAGCCGATGGTTGTGCGAGCCAGGCACGGATGGCTCGGACTGCCTCGGCATCGAGCGTGCGATCGAGGCCGCGCAGCGTGGCTTCGTCGCTCATCACGTTAGCAAGCGTGCGCGCCACGGCCTCGCCCAGCGGGAGTGGCGCGCTGCCGGGGGCCGTGCTGACCGGCGCCGACATGCTGGCATCGAAGGCGGCAAGGTAACCGGCTTCGCCTCCGGCGAGGGGCGTGTCGGGAGGCAGCGGCATGGCCTCGCGCTGGGCGAGCAGCCAACCCTGTGCATCGGTGAGGCGGCGAAGTGCCGCGACGGCGGCAGCTTCCTGTGTGGAAACATGGGCAGGCGGTGCCTGCGGCGGGAGCATATCCAAGTGGCCATCCTTTGGCGGTTGAGGAGCCGCCAAGGTACGGACAAGCGCAGATGGGGTATGCCCGGCTTTTCCCCGCCCGGATGGGGATGTCGGCCTGACTATGGGTAAGCCCAGGCCTACATCGATGTCCGAGGAAACTTAAAGCTTGTAGCCGCGATGGATGGCGACAATGCCATTGGTAAGGTTGCGCACCTCGACGTGCCCAAAGCCAGCGGCCAGCATCATGTCCTTGAGCGTGCCCTGGTCGGGATGCTTGCGGATCGATTCGGCCAGGTAGCGGTAGCTGTCGCCATCATTGGCGAACAGCTTGCCCAGGCGCGGCAGGATCTTGAACGAATGCACGTCGTACAGCTTCGACAGCAGCGGGCTCTGCACCTTCGAGAACTCAAGCACCAGCAGGCGGCCACCCGGCTTGAGGATGCGCTGCATGTCGGCCAGCGCCTTGTCCTTGTCGGTAACATTGCGCAGGCCGAACGCGATGGTGACGGCATCGAAGCTGTTGTCGGGGAACGGCAGGGCCTCGGCATTCATCTGCGCCCAGCGCAGGCCGGCCACCAGGCCGCGATCGGTGAGGCGGTCACGGCCGACGCCGAGCATCGCGGCGTTGATGTCGCCGACCACCACCTCGCCTTCCTCGCCTACCACGGGCTTGAGCAGGGCGGCGATATCGCCGGTGCCACCGGCGAGGTCGAGCACGCGATCGCCACGGCGCACGCCGCTGACGGCCACGAAGTGGCGTTTCCACAGGCGGTGCACGCCGAACGACATCAGGTCGTTCATGAGGTCGTAATTGCGTGCCACCGAGGTGAACACTTCGCCGACGAGCTTCTGCTTGTCACCGACGGGCACGTCGCGGAAGCCGAAATGGGTGGTCTTGTTTTCCATGGCGCTCAGTTACCTTGGTGTTCGTCGTGGTGGCGGTGCTTCTCGTTCGCCACGTGGCGGTCATGCAGTGATTCGGCGGTAGTCTCGCCCGGGTCGCTGGGCGGACGCGCATCGAGATCGCGTTCGTTGTCGCCACCCGGCGTGATCTTCAGGATCGAGTGACGCACCTCGCGGGCGAGGATGACGCGGGCATCGCGCACCATGTCTTCCAGCGCATCGCTGAAATCCAGCTTGCCGTTCTCGTCGGTCCAGACGACCTTCGCTTCGCGCAGTTTCTGGATGAAGCCGCGGAACAGCGCCTTGTCGAAGAACTCCGGCGCCGACAGTTCGTTGAGCATGCCCAGCCGCTGCGCAGTCAGGGTGCACGCTGTCTCCAGCTCGCCCGACGACATCGTGTGCGGACCGTTCTTCACCAGCGCCGCGATGGCGATGTAATAACGCTCGAACGCCTGCAACATGCTCCGGGCGATGACGCGCAGCTGGTAGGCGCCGTCGTCCTGTCCCGGGCCACGCTCCAGCACACGACCTTCCGACGAGGATTCGAGGATGCCGCGGCGCACGAAGAACTCGATGGTCTCCTGCACCTGGCGTGCGAACCCATCGTCGTCCCAGGCAAGGAACAGCTCGCCCTGGATGAACGGGTAGATGATCTTGCCCAGGCGCATGACCGACGAGCGCGACATCCGCCGGTTGTTGAGGAAGCAGGCCGCGACCCACGCCGCCGCCGCATTCAGGTGCAGCACGTTGTTGCGGAAGTAGGACAGCAGCACCGCCTGCTCGCCCTCGGTGACGAGGACGTCGCCCAGCGGATGGCGCACGCGGCGAATCCAGCCCATCTGCTCGCCATAGGCGACGATGCCCTGCGGATTCATCGCGGTGATGGTCACCCGGTCGGAATAGGGCAGCTCGTGGAACATCGCCTTGGTGAGCTCGAGCTGTGCGAGCAGGTCGTTCTCGGCCATCGCATGCTTGGGCGTCGCCAACAGCGCGAGTGCCAGCAGGTTGATCGGATTGACGTCCGCGGCGCGGTTGATATTGACCTGGATCTTCTCGGCCAGGTCGTCGACCATGCCGTTCAGCCACTCGGGCTTGACGTCGGCATCGGTCGTCGTCTCGCGCCAGCTGGGCGCGACTTCGTCAAGCATCGGCGTCAGCGCGATCGGCTCGCCGAAGTTCAACGTGACGTGGCCGTAGCGCTGGCGCAGGACCTTAAGGCCGCGGATGAGGCCGATCAGCGATTCCTTCTCCTTCGGCTTGCCGGACAGCTCGCCGACATAGGAGTTGCCTTCCATCAGCTTCTCGTAGCCGATGTACACGGGCTGGAACAGCACCGGGCGACGCGGCGCGCGCAGGAAGGCGCGCACGGTCATCACCAGCATGCCGGCACGCGGCGCGAGCAGGCGGCCGGTACGCGAGCGACCGCCTTCGATGAAGTATTCCAGCGGCACGCCGCGATCGACCAGCTGCGCGAGGTATTCGTTGAACACCACCGAATACAGCGCATTGCCCTTGAAGCTGCGCCGCAGGAAAAACGCGCCGCCACGCCGCAGGATCGGCCCGACCACGGGCAGGTTGAGGTTGACGCCCGCAGCGATGTGCGGCGGCACCACGCCCGAATGATGCAGCTGGTAGCTCAGCAGCAAGTAGTCGGTATGGCTGCGGTGGCATGGCACATAGATCACTTCGTGGCCCGGCGCCGCGGCGCGTGCCTTGTCGAAGTGGTGCATCGCGATGCCGTCGTACAGCTTGTTCCAGAAGTTGGAGAGCAGGAACGAAGTCGAGCGCACGACAGGGTGCGAATAGTCCGCCGAGATCTCCAGGGCGAAGTCGCGGGCGCGACGCTCCGCCTTGCCCTGCGAGAGGTTTTCCTTCTTCGCCGTGGCGGCGATCGCATCGCGCACGGGCTGCGCGTTGAGCACCGAGTCCACCACCGTGCGACGGTGCGACAGGTCGGGGCCGATCACGGCGGCGCGGATGCGATGGAAATGGGTTCGCAGCACGCGTGCGATCTTGCGCGTGAGGCGCTCGCTGGCCAGGCCTTGCGAGTCGGACAGCACCTTGCGCAGCGACACCGGCTCGGAGAAGTGCACGACCGTGTCACGGCCGTTGAGCAGCAGTGCCAGCATGCGCCGGAAGCGACCGACGACGATCCAGTTTTCCGCGAATAGCACGCTGAACCAGCCGGTTTCGCGGTTCGGCGCGCGGCCGACATAGATCGACACGGGGATGACCTGGATGTCGCGCTCCGGGTCGTCTTCCAGCGCACGGATGAGCTGGCCGATCGGCTCCTTGGGTCCACGCGAATCGGTACGCCCGAACAGCCAGCCATGGCGGCGGCTCAGCGAAAACACCGAGCGGCGCCGGCGCCCGGGCAGGTCCAGCAGCTGCATCGGGCTGGGCAGGCCAGCCTCGCGGCAGGCGCGCTCGAGGATCAGGGCATCGGAGGTGCCGTTACGTTCAATGGCGTAGCAGACCGCGGCGCCGCTTTTCAGCAACGTGGCGGGCTCCGCGGGTTCGCGCTTGATGCGCACCCAGGGCTCGAGCACGCGCCCCAGCAGCTTGAACCACCAGGGGGAGCGGGCGACGTGGACGTGCGGATCCGCACTCATCGGGATATCGGACATCGTGGGATTGTACGGCGTTAGCGGGTCTTGGCGGCTGCGACGGGCGCGACGGGGTCATGCGGCGGTGCGGCATTGCTCGCGGCGGGCGCAGGCGCGCTGCTCGCCGGGGGCGGTGGATTGAGCTTGACGTGCTGGTTGCGCACGCTTTGCAGCAGGTCGCTGTCGTACCAGCGCCCATCGAGCATCACCAGCGTCGCGTCGGTCTGGATCGGCTTGTCCAGGATCGTGTAGGTGATCTTGACGTGCGCCGTGCCGCCGGTGTTTTCCAGGGTGTCGATGCTGATCGAGTCGAAGGTCTTGTCCAGCGACAGGCCGTAGACGTCGAGCAGCTTCTTCAGGCCGTCCCACATCGCCGTATACGACGCCATGGACTGGTTGAAGTCCATCGTGTGCATGGCCTCGGGCGTCGACAGGTGGGCGTTGCGTGCGCTGTCGACCACGATGGCCACGGCGCGCCGCGCCTTGTCCTGGTCGCCCCAGGCGACGGTTTGCGTCCAGGGCGCGATGACGTTGACCGCCTCACGCAATTGCCGCTTTTGCGGGATGCTCAGGTCTTTCGACTGCTCGATCGCCGTCAGCGCCATCGACTGGGCCATGCCCGAGATCAACGGCATCTGGTCTTTGTAATCGCGATCGAAGCGGACGAGCGTGGGGCGCAGGTCGACGAACAGTTTTTTCTCGGCGTCGGGCTCGGTCAGGCGTTTCACGCCGTTGGCGAACTTTGCCCGGTCGTCGTCGTTGATCGGCTCCTCCGCCGCGTTGCGCTTCGGC
This sequence comes from Bacillus sp. NP157, assembly GCA_018889975.1. NCBI lineage: Bacteria > Bacillati > Bacillota > Bacilli > Caryophanales > Bacillaceae > Bacillus > Bacillus sp. NP157. Next base: position 3,485,775 of record CP076546.1, on the reverse strand, counting down.
CAGTCGGCCTTCAGCGCCGCGAAGTCCGCCGGTGGCAGCGCGTGCTGCCAGAACAGGTCGAACTTGCCCTGGTGGATCAGCTCAAGCGAATCGCGCGTCGCGTCTTCGGGCGAACCGCCGCCGGGCGTACCCGTGACTTCCTTGTGCCGGTTGCAGCCAGCGAGCAATGCGATGCCGAGGAAGAGCAGGCAGGCCTTGGATGGAATGCGGGGCATGGACGTCATCCGGGCGCAACTGGGGAGGGGAGCGTACGGGGGCGGCCGTTGGTGGGCAAGGGGTAGCGGCCCATGTATCAGGGCGCTGGATAAAGAAAAACCCCGGAGACGAACCGTCTCACGGGGTTATCCGGCCCGAAGCCGGTAAGGGAAATGGCCTTGCCCGCTTTGCTTTCGGCACCGCGGGTTTCGGCGAGGCAATGATAGTTGGACGACATTGCTAAAGCAATACGTCACAAAACCATGCCTAAGTGTATGTTTTTACTTGGTACGCAGCGCGTCGATCTTCTTCTGGCGGCGTTCCTCGCGCGGCAGAGTGTAGTCGTTATCGAACAGCGCGGGTTCCCAGCTGCCGTAAGTGGCGTTCGGCAGGACGAACCAGCGCTCGCCGATCCACGCGGTGTAGGGCGCCATGGCCTTGGCGCGACCCTCGGCGGTGTTGCCGTAGACGTTGGCGAAATCGCCGATCTGGTCGCCGAACTGCATCAGCACGCGGTATTTGCCCGCGATCAGCTGGCGACGGCAGCCTTTCTCGCTGCCCGCCTGCTCGCAGCCTTCGACGAATGTTCCCAGGCCGAGGAAGCTTTCCTTGCCGGCGACCGGGAAGCCGGCCTTGCGCAGGTTTTCCAGCGTGACGTCGTTGAGGTCCTTCGCGCGGTTGGAGACGTAGATCACCGCGATGCCGTGCTCGGCGGCGAACTTCGTGAATTCGACGGCGCCCGGCATCGCCTTGGCGATCCCTTCCTGGCACCACGCGGCCCAGTCGGCCTCGTTGAATTCACCACCCGAGCGGATCAGGCGCGCCTGGTAGGGCGAGTTGTCCAGCGCGGTCTCGTCCACATCGAGCACCACGGCGGGCTTGAGGCCCTTCAGCGATGCGTGCGCGGCGCGGTCGTCCTTCGCCAGCGCGTCCCACGTGGGGTCAGCCTTCGCCTTGAGAAGTTTCTCCTGCGCGTCGCGATAGGCCTGGATGTAGATGAAGTCGTGCTCGTTGGACGTCTGCGACCAGAGCACGGCATTCAGGTTGTCGTCGGCAGCCGGGCCGCTGGCCGGTGCGGCAGCCGCGGTCGCGGCGGTCGTGGCGACGGGTGCCGAAGCCACCGGGGCCTTCGGGGCCGACGCGCAGCCGGCGAGGACGAGGGCGGCCGCGAGGGCTGCCGGAGCGAACTTGATCATGGATTCCCCTGGAATATCGGGCGCCTGTGCCCGAGGGCCGGCGATTGTGGCCGCAGTTTACGACAGGGTGACGACGGCGGCACGCCTATGGCACTTCTACCCCGTGTACTGACAGACTGCGGCCTCACCCACGACGAGCCCGTCCATGGACGCAGAAAACCGGACCCGCGCGGTGCGCATTGCCAGCTACATCCTCGCGGGCGCTGCCCTGTTGCTGGTGATGCTCCTTCGTTTGCTGCCAGCCCTGCTCGCCGGGCTATTGGTCTACGAAGTCGTGGTCTCGGTCGCACCGCTCATGGGCCGCCGCATCTCGGGCGAGCGTGCGCGGATCCTCGCCGTCGCGCTGGTCGGCGTCGTCGTGGTCGGCCTGTTGACGCTGCTGATCCTGGGCGCGGTGAGCTTCTTCCGCAACGAGATCGGCAACCCGACCGATCTTTGGCAGAACAAGCTGATGCCCATGGTCGAGCGTGCTCGCCAGCAGTTGCCGCCCACCATCGTCGGGATGTTGCCCGACAGCGTCGACTCGCTGCGCATCACCGCGCTCGACTGGATCCGCACGCATGCGGTGGGCCTGCAGTTGGCTGGCAAGGAAGCGGCGCGCGTGCTCGTGCACATCGTCCTCGGGCTCATCCTCGGCGCGTTCGTCGCGCTCAGCCGGGCCCGCCCGACCCACCAGATCGGCCCGTTCGCATCGGAGCTTGGCCTGCGTTGCGCGCGCCTTGCCGACGCCTTCCACAACATCGTCTTCGCCCAGATCAAGATCTCGCTGGTCAACACGTTCTTCACCGCGATCTTCCTGCTGGTGGTGCTGCCGCTGTTCGGCCAGCACCTGCCGCTGACCAAGACCCTGATCGTGATCACCTTCATCGTCGGCCTGCTGCCGGTGATCGGCAACCTGCTGTCGAACACGGCGATCACCATCGTCGGCCTGTCGGTTGGCCTCTACGTCGGCCTGGGTGCGCTGGCCTTCCTGATCCTGATCCACAAGCTCGAATACTTCCTCAACGCCCGCATCGTCGGCGGCCAGATCCGTGCCCGGGCCTGGGAGCTGCTGGTGGCGATGCTGGTGTTCGAAGCGGCCTTCGGCTTGCCCGGCCTCGTGGCGGCCCCCATCTTCTACGCCTACGTCAAGGCTGAACTGGAAGCCGAGCGCTTGATCTAGCGTTCATCGCCCGGCTGCTGGAATCCGCCCACGCCTTCAGGAGCTCCGCCATGGTCAGCACGCCGTTCAGTGCGCGCGCCGTCCGCCTTGCCAGCTACGTGCTCGCCGCGCTCGCCCTCTGGGGCGTGCTGATGCTTCACCTCGTATCGGCCCTGCTGGCCGGCCTGCTGGTCTACGAGGTGGTGGAGGGCATGACCCCGTTCATCCGCCGCGCCATTCCCGGCGAGCGGGCAAGGCTTATCGCCGTGGGCGTGGTGACCGTCGTCGTGGTGGGGGCGATCGTGCTGCTGGTCGTCGCCACCCTGGAGTTCTACCGGCATGACCTCGGCGACCCGCAGGCGCTGTGGGACGACAAGCTGTTGCCGTTGCTGACCAAGGCGCACGAGCAGCTCCCGGCGTGGATCACCACGCACCTGCCCGACAGCTTCGCCGACTTCCGTTCGCAGGGCATGGGCTGGGCACACGAGCACGCGGGTGACCTGCAACTGGTCGGCACCACCGCGGCACGCGTGTTCGCCCACATCCTCATCGGCCTGGTGCTCGGTGCCATCGTGGCGGTGTCGCACGGCAGCGGTGGCCGGCCCAGCCGCCCGCTCGCATTCGAGCTGTCGGTCCGTGCCTCGCGCCTGGCCGAGGCCTTCCACAACATCATCTTCGCCCAGCTGAAGATCTCCGCGATCAACACCACGCTGGCCGCGGCGTTCCTGCTCGTGGCGCTGCCCTTGTGCGGCATCCACGTGCCGCTGGCGAAGACCCTGGTGGTGTTGACCTTCCTGGTCGGCCTGCTTCCCGTCGTCGGCAACCTGATCTCGAACACGCTGGTGACCATCGCCGCGCTGTCCGTCGGCCTCTGGGTAGGCGTGGCGGCGCTGGGCTTCCTGATCGTGGTGCACAAGCTCGAGTACTTCCTCAATGCGCGGATCGTCGGTGGACAGATCCGTGCGCGCACCTGGGAACTGCTGACCGCGATGCTGGTTTTCGAAGCGGCGTTCGGCATCGCCGGCCTGGTGGCCGGCCCAATCTACTATGCCTACCTGAAGAGCGAACTCGAGGCCGAGCGGCTGGTCTAGCGCCTAGCCCTGGCCGGCGAGCATGGCGCGGATCCGCGCCATGTGCGACTCGGCGGTTTCCTTCTTCACCTCGGCATCCGCCTCGGGATTCTGCCCGGCCCAGTGCAGGTCGTCCTGCGGCAGTTCGTCGAGGAAGCGGCTCGGGTCGTTATTGAGGATCTCGCCGTATTTGCGCGACTTCGCCGAGAACGACATCGTCAGCATTTCCTTGGCGCGGGTGATCCCCACGTACATCAGCCGGCGCTCCTCGTCGAGGCGACCCTCGTCGATCGCGCCCTCGTGCGGCAGCGTGCCGTCTTCGCAGCCGACGATGAACACAAAACGGAATTCCAGCCCCTTCGCGGAATGCAGGGTCATCATCCGCAGCGCATTGCCCGGATCGTCACGATCGGCATGGCTGAGCAAGGCCAGCTGCTGGGCAATGTCACCAGTGCGGCCCCCGTCGCGGCCCATGGCACGAAACCAGTCGATCAACTCCCGCAGGTTGGCCAGGCGACGTTCGCGCAGGGCCTCGTCGGTGGTCGTGGCGGCGATGTGCGCGCCGTAACCGGTCTTCTCCACCACGGTGGAGACCAGGTCGGCCGCGCTTTCATGCACGGCGTGGCTGCGCAGTTCATCCATGAGACGCGCGAAGCTGGCCAGTGCGGAAGCAGGGCGCGCGGAGATGTTCTTCAGCGCGCTGTCGCTGCGCGCGGCATCCAGCAACGAGGCGTTGCGCTGCTGGGCCATCTCGCCGAGCTTCTCCAGCGACGTGCTGCCGATCTCGCGCCGGGGTACGTTGACGATGCGCAGGAACGCCGCGTCGTCGGTGGGGTTGGTCAGCAGGCGCAGGTAGCTGAGGATGTCCTTCACTTCCGCGCGGTCCAGGAAGGACAGGGCGCCACTCAGGTGGTACGGCACGCGCGCCAGGCGTAGCGCCTTTTCGATCGGGCGGGCCTGGAAGTTGCCGCGGTAGAGGATGCAGAAATCATCCCAGCGGCAGCCCTTGTCCTTGTATTTCTCATGCAGGCTCGCCGCGATGCCCGCGATCTTTTCGGCCTCGTGGTCGCTGTCCTTGCACTCGATGACGCGGATCGGCGGACCTTCCACGTGGTCGCTCCACAGCTTCTTCTCGTGCACGTGCGGGTTGTTGGCGATGAGCTTGTTCGCCGCGCGCAGGATCCGCTTCGCGCAGCGGTAGTTCTGTTCGAGCTTGATAACGCGCAGGTGCGGATAGTCGCGGCCGAGCTGGTCGATGTTCTCGGGATTCGCGCCACGCCACGCGTAGATGCTCTGGTCGTCGTCGCCGACGCAGGTAAACCGGGCCTTGGGCCCGGCGATGGCTTTGAGCAAGCGATACTGCGCGTCGTTGGTGTCCTGGTATTCGTCCACCAGCAAGTAGCGCAGGCGCTCCTGCCAGATCGCACGCGCGTCGTCGTCGGCTTCCAGGATCGTCAGCGGCAGGCGGATGAGGTCGTCGAAATCCACCGCGTTGAAGGCGGCCAGCCGCTGCTGGTAGAGGTGGTAGATCGTCGCCGCTTCCATCTCGCGCGCCGTGCGCGCCGCCGCCATGGCTTCGTCGGGGGTGAGGCCAGCGTTCTTCGCCTTGCCCACGAGGTTGCGAATGCCCTGGATGACGTCGGGCTTCACGCCCTTGGGCGAGAGCTCCTTGATCATGTTGGCGCTATCGTCGGCATCCAGCACGGAGAAGCCACGGCGCAGCTGCGCGCGCTCGTGCTCGATCTGCAGGAACTTCAGGCCCAGCGCATGGAACGTGCACACCGTGAGCGCCCGCGCCGACTCGTCCGAGATCAGCTTGCCCACGCGCTCACGCATCTCCTTCGCCGCCTTGTTGGTGAAGGTGATGGCGGCGATCTTCTCGGCGGCGAGGTGCCGGTGCGAGATGAGGTGCGAGATTTTCTCGGTGATGACGCGGGTCTTGCCGGAGCCGGCGCCAGCGAGCACGAGGAGGGGGCCGTCGCAGTACTCGACAGCCGCGTGTTGTTGCGGATTCAGCATCGGGATCGGCCGGGAAGGGCGGGCGAACGAAGGGGGCGATGGTAGCAGGCTGGGCTGGCGGGTGCGGCGCGGGCGGGCGACGGGGTCGCCCGGGCCCCACCCGGCCCTGCCCGGATTCGCTAAAATGCCCGGTCGCAACCGGAAACCCGCATGGCCAAGCTGTATTTCTACTATTCGGCGATGAACGCCGGCAAGACCACGACCCTGCTGCAGAGCGCCCACAACTACCATGAGCGCGGCATGCGGACGCTGATCCTCACGCCGGCGCTGGACAATCGCTATGGCGAGGGCGTGGTGGCGTCGCGGATCGGCTTGCAGGCGCGGGCCATGCGTTTCGCGGGCGACGAAGACATCTTTGGCATCGTCGAGCGCGACATCGCATCGCGCGGGCCGCTGCATTGCGTGCTGGTCGACGAGGCCCAGTTCATGACGAAGAACCAGGTCTGGCAGCTCACCGACGTGGTCGACCGCCTGGGCATTCCCGTGTTGGCCTATGGGCTGCGCACCGATTTCCGCGGCGAATTGTTCGAGGGCAGCCGTTACCTGTTGGCCTGGGCCGACAACCTCGACGAAATCAAGACGATCTGCCATTCGGGCAAGAAGGCCACCATGGTGGTCCGCGTGGATGAACACGGCCGGGCCGTGACCCAGGGCCCGCAGGTTGAGATCGGCGGCAACGACCGCTATGTCTCGGTGAGCCGCGCGGAGTTCAAGACGATCACCGCGGGCGACGGCCGCATCGAGCTGCAACAGCCGGTGCTGCCCCTTGGCGAAAGCGAACCCACCGAAGGACACGACGCGTGATCAATACGACGACCCCTGCCGCCGAATGGCCGCGCCCCTACTGGCAGCCCAGCGACGAGCAGGGCGTGCTGCTGTTCTTCGTCTTCGGTAGCTTCCCCACGGATGTCGCCATTCCCGCCGCGAAGTACGGCAGCCCCGGCCTGCCCGATGGCGTCGAGATGCAGAGCATGCAGAACGCCGTGCTGGCGCGCTGGGAGGGCTACCCGCTGACCGGTGCGCTGGGTGAGCTGCTGCAGGAAGACAACCCCGAAGCGTTCAAGGCGGCGAAGGACGCCCCGCACGTGATGGTGATCCGCGGCCGTTTCCCGGACCGCGAGAAGCTCGACTACCTGCGCGACACGCTGGCCGTGGTCGCCGGCCTCACCGATGTCGGCGGCAAGGTGGTGGTGGATCCGCAGATCCTCACCCTCTTCGACGCCGCCAGCTGGCGCGATCACTACCTTGTGGCCGGCGGTGCGCCGCCGCGCCACCACGTGCTGATCCTGTGCAGCCCGGAAGAGACCAAGGGTCGCTCGTGGATCCGCACGCGCGGCATGCGCAAGTTCGGCCGCCCGGATGTCAGCATCACCAACGTGCCCGATCGCGAGATCGACCGCATGGGTGCGCTGGCGGAACAGTTCGTCGAACTCGGTGCGCTCGGTTCGCACTTCGTCGACGGGCAGGTGATCGATGTCGATGGCCTCACCAATGGCCTGGCCGTATCGCTCGCCGGCGACGAGAGCGATCCGCGCTTCAACAATTCCCACGCGGCGATGCGCTGGGCGGACTGACGTCCCTCAGCGCTGGCAGTGCGGGCACCAGAAGGATGCCCGCTGTCCCAGCGTGACCACGCGGATCGGCGTACCGCACACCTTGCACGGTTCGCCCGCGCGGCCATAGGCCGACAACTCCTGGAAGAAATACCCCGGCGCACCGTCGGGCGCGAGGAAGTCACGCAGGGTCGTGCCACCGCGGGTAATCGCGTAGGCGAGGATCCGCTTGATCTCCTGCGCGAGCCGTACGTAGCGTTCGCGCGATACCTTGCCGGCCGCCCGTCGCGGGTCGATGCCAGCGGCGAACAGCGCCTCGCTGGCGTAGATGTTGCCGACGCCGACCACCACCGCGTTGTCCATGATGAAGGTCTTCACCGCTGCGGATCGCCCGCGCGAAAGCTGGAACAGGCGCTCGCCGTCGAACGCGTCGGTCAGCGGTTCCGGGCCGATGCCCTTGAGCAGTTCGTGGGTTTCACCGGGCATCTGCCAGAGCAGCGCGCCGAAGCGGCGCGGATCGGTGAAGCGCAGCACGCGGTCGTTTTCGAACGCGATGTCGACATGGTCGTGCGTCGCGATCGGCGTGTCCGACGGCAGCACGCGCAGCATTCCCGACATGCCCAGGTGCAGCAGCGCGGTGCCGACGCTGGTGTTCAGCAGCAGGTATTTCGCCCGCCGGTCGACGCTTTCGACGACCTGGCCCGGTAGCAGTGCCTGCACTTCCGGCGGAATCGGCCAGCGCAGGTCGGGCCGGCGCAGCACCACGCCCGTGATGCGACGCCCTTCGATGTGCGGGGCGATGCCACGGCGGGTGGTTTCGACTTCGGGGAGTTCGGGCATGGGGTAAATGTGGGGGTTGGGTGGGCTGGGGCAAGCCGGGGTGGGGTTGGTTGGCAGCGATGGGTGGAGGGATTTGGTGTCTCGGTCGCGCGCGGGCGCGCTCCTACAGGGGGGAGGCGGAGGTGGGTTTTAGCTGGGTGGGCAGGGATTGGGTGCGGGGCGCGCGGGGCAGGGCTTCGGCGGGGATGAAGGCGATGCGGTCGCCGACGCGTGCGTAGCGCTGCCGGCCCAGCGCGGCCATGTCGCCGTATTCGATGCGGACGTTGTCCAGGGTGAGGACGGCGATGGGTGGCGACAGGCCCAGCTTCGCGAGATCGAAATCGCGGGCGGGCTTCCATTCGGCCACCGGCGTCGCCGCCAGTTGCGCGAGTTCGGCCGGGCGGCCCTGGTCGTTGCCGCTCCAGCCGTCGCCCTGGCGCTGGAACTGCTGCGGGGGCAGCCCTTTCATGTCGATGGCGACGCGGCTGACCGCGGCCGGATCGAGCGCGGTGAGCGTATGCGCCTGCGCGTCGGCCTGGTCGGCAAAGATCTGCCAAGCGACCGCACCGACCAGCGCGAGCACGACGACGATGCCGATGAGCCGCGCGCGCATGCTCAGCGCCTCCGGCGGCGCCAGGCGATGAAGCCGCCCGTCGCGAGCAGCAGGGCGGGCAGCGCGATGAGGAAACCGAAGGTCAGCGCGCTGAGGCCGTCCTGCGACAGTGCGATCACCCGATCGGGTGCGCCGCGCGCAGGCAGGTTGACCAGCACGTCGTCGCCCAGCAGCCAGTTGAAGATCCGCTCACCGAGCGCGCGGTTGCCACCGTTGCCGACGTAGGTGTTCGACAGGAAGTCGCCATCGCCGATCACCACTGCGCGTTGCTCGGCCTTCGCCGGGCTGGGCGACAACCGGTTCAGCGCGAAGCCGAAGTCGAGCGGGCCCTTCAGCTCGCCCGCCTCGGGATGGAATGCGATGGTCGACGGCTTGTCGTTGTCGATGCCACCAAAGGCGGTCCAGCTACGTTCGCCGGAGCGCAGGAACGGCACCACGGCCCAGTCGTGGTCGGAAACCTGGGCCAGCGCCGAGGCCTGCGGGAACAGCGTCGTATCGCGGAAGCCGCGGGTAATGGCGTGGAACGGGTAGTCGGCCACCACGACGATGCGCGGGTCCTGCACGCTGAGCGTGCTGCCCTGGCCGTCGACGAGTACGCCAGGCAGGACGCGTACGCCGAGCACGTCGGCGAGCGCACCGGTGCCCAGGTCGTTGTTGCCAGGCTCGGTAAGCCACAGCAGGTTGCCACCGCCGTGCACGTAGTCGACCAGTGCGGCGACGGCCGCCGCGGGCAGTCCAGCCACGGGGCTGGCCAGCACCACGAGGTCGGTGTGCTCGGGTACGCCCTGGGTCTGGCTGAAATTCAGCGGCACCGCGCGCATGCCGCGGCGTTCCATCTGCCGCATGAATACGCCGTAGTCCGCGTTGGCGATGCCATCGGCCTGGCGTTCGCCGTCGCCGGTGACGAAGGCGACGACGCGCTCGCCGCCACGCGCCAGTCGTTCAAGCGCATTGGAAAGATTGCGCTCGTTGATCGGGCTTTCGACGCGCTCTTCGCGGCCCCGGTAGCGAAGCAGGAGGGCGCCCGCGCCACTGATGCCGAGCTGGCGTGATGCCGCCGGGTCTTTGTCGGGGTCGACGAAGGACAGTTTCAGGTCGCTCTTTTCGCGGCTGTAGCGCTCGATGATCGCGGCCGTCTGCTCGCGCAGCGGGCCCGTCGGTGACAGATGGCCGACGACGTCGACCTTGCCCGGCAGCTTCGCCAGCACGGCCACGCTTTCCGGCGCGAGGCTCGCGCGGGCGCCGCTTGTCCAGTCGGATGTCCACACGTGGCGGGAGCTGAGGAAGCCGATGCAGCCTGCGGCCACGAACAGCCCAATGACGATGAACCAGCGGTCGAGGCGGCGCATCACTGGCGCTCCCGTTCGCCGCCGAGGCGGCGGATGGCAAGGGCCAGGGCAAGCGCGATGGCGAGGACGAACCAGATGACGTCTTCCGAGGTGACCAGCCCGCGCAACAGGTTCTGCAGGTGCGTGGCCATGGTCAGCCATTCGAGGAAGCCGCCACTGACGCCGGCGGCCTGTGCGCCGCGATCGATGGTCCACAGGGCGAGGGTGATGATCAGTGCCATCGCAGCGGCGATCGCCGGGAACGCCGTCGCGGCGGAGCAGGCCAGGCCGATCGCGGCCAGCGTCGCCAGCATCAATGCGGTGCCCAGCGTCGCGGCGGCCAGCTTGCCCCAGTCCGCCGTACTGCTGCCGCCGACGATGAGCGGCATGGCCAGGGTCGCCAGCAGCCACAGGCCGAGCCACGCGAGCACGGCCAGGTATTTGCCCAGCACGATGCGCCACGCCGGCAGGCCGGTGGACGCCAGCAGCGATAGGGTGCCGGTGCGACGTTCGCCGGCCAGCAGCGACATGGTCATCAGCGGCACGACAAGGAATGAGAGCTTGACCAGTTCGGCGAGCAGGGGGATCGCGACGAAGTCGGTGAAGCCCGGCGCGTCGGCCGAGGCGGCGAGTTTTACCTGCAAGCCGACGAACTGGCCCAGGCCGAGGACGAAGGTCCAGGCCAGCCACGCAATGGTCAGGGCGGCCAGTGCCCAGGCGAGCGGGCGCACCGCGAGCCGGCGCAGTTCGAGACGGGTCATGGCGGCCAGGCTCATGCGCTCGCTCCCGTGGCGATCGCGAAGAAGCTGGCATCCAGTGCCTTGCCGCCGTCGCCACCCAGCGGGGCGTCGTGACGCAGGCGCCCCTCGTGCAGGATGGCCACGCGATCGCACACGGCCACCACTTCGGCCAGCACATGGGTGGACAGGATCACGGCGCTGCCAGCCGCCGCGCGCTCGCGAATCAGTTTGCGCAGTTCGCCGACCTGGACCGGATCCAGCGCGTTGGCGGGTTCGTCGAGGATCACGAGCGCCGGCTCGTGGACCAGTGCGCAGGCCAGGCCAAGCCGTTGCCGCTGGCCCTGGGACAGCACGCCGGCGAGACGGCGACGCAGGTCGCCCAGCTGCAGGCGCTCGATGATGCGGCTTGCCGCGTCGCGGGCCGCGGCGCGCGACATCCCACGAAGCGTCGCGAAGGCCTTCAGGTGTTCCTCGACCGAGAGTTCCGGCCAGTGCGGTGCGCTCTCGGGCAGCCATCCGACCAGCCCCCGGGCGATCCCGGGTTGCGCCACGAAGTCCTGGCCATCCAGCGAGATCGTGCCGGCATCGGTACGCAGGGCGCCCGCGAGCATCTGCAAGGTGGTGGATTTGCCCGCCCCATTGACGCCGAGCAGGCCGAGGACTTCACCACGGTTCAGGGAAAAAGAGACGTCCGTGACAGCGGGACGGCCTGCGCGGCGTCGGGAAATCCCCTTAACGTTCAGCAACGCGGTCCTGATCATGCGGTTATGTCGCCGAATGGCGCGCAATGCGCAGGAACCTGCGGGCATCGTGCACGGCGCATTTCACATCGCTGAACGGGGTAAGGGGTCTTCATCCGGCGATTGTGCGGAAAGGGGCACGTGGCCCACAACCATGGGCTTCACAATTTGCCGGACTCCATGCTGGTGGGTATGGCATCCCGGATATAGACTGCACACCTGTATATTCCCTTCACTACCCCGGTGGTAACGACTCGATGTTCGACACGGTGCTCGACTTCCTGGCCAACGGCCTCACCCGCGCTTCGTGGGGCGAGATGGTGGTCTATATGCTCGTGGTCACCCAGCTCACCATCTTCACGGTGACGCTGTACTACCACCGTAGCGCCACCCACCGCGGCGTCGATTTCCATTGGACGCTCAATGGCTTCTTCCGCTTCTGGGGCTGGCTCACCACCGGCATGGTCGTGAAGGAGTGGGTCGCGATCCATCGCAAGCACCACGCCAAGGTCGAGACCGAGGAAGATCCGCACAGCCCGCAGGTCTTCGGCATCAGGAAGGTCTTCCTCGACGGCGTGTCGCTCTACCGTGAGGCCAGCTACAACAAGGCCGACATGGAGAAGTACGGTCGCGGTACCCCGGACGACTTCTTCGAGCGCCGCCTGTTCGGCAAGCACCCGTACTGGGGCCCCGTGCTGATGGCCATCATCAATGTCTCGCTGTTCGGCGTGGTGGGCATGGCCCTGTGGGCGATCCAGATGCTCTGGATTCCGTTCTGGGCCGCCGGCTTCGTCAACGGCATCGGCCACTGGTGGGGCTACCGCAATTTCGAGAGCAGCGACACGGCCACGAACATCTCGCCGTGGGGCTTCTGGATCGGCGGTGAAGAGCTGCACAACAACCACCACGCCTTCCCCAGCTCGGCGAAGTTCGCGCTGCGCAAGTGGGAGTTCGATATCGGCTGGGCCGCGATCTGCACCCTGCGTGCGGTTCGCCTCGCCAAGGTGTTGCGCGTCGCGCCGACGCTGAACATCCGCCCGAACGTGCACCTGCCGGATGCCGAGACGCTGAAGGGCGTGCTGACCCTGCGCTTCCAGGCGACGACGGATTACTACCGCAACGTGATCCTGCCGACCATGCGCGAAGAGATGGGTTCGGCGGGCGATCGCATGAAGGCCATCCCGCGCCGCCTGCGTCGTTCGCTGGCTGACGGTGGCCGCTGGCTCGACAATGATGCCCGCGAGCGCATGCATGCCGCGCTGGCGAATCGCCCGGCCCTGCAGACGGTCTGCGATTTCCGCGCCCGCCTCGTGGCCTTGATGGAAGAGCGTGGCGCCGACAAGGCCCTGACCGCCTTGCAGCAGTGGATCCGCGAAGCCGAAGAAAGCGGCATCCGTTCGTTGCAGCAGTTCGCGCAGCGCCTGAAGGGATACTCCGCCGTCGGGGCGTGATCGTCCCGCGCTGCGATTGAAGAAACGCTGCCATCCGGCAGCGTTTTTTTATGGGTTGCCCGCTTCGTAGGCCATCCCGGTGGCGACGAATACCCGGCGTCCATCGAGGGTTTGCACCTGTCCCGAGATGACCAGCGCGTAGGGGCGCTCGTAAAGGCGCGCCGCGAAGGCCCTGGACAGCGCGTCCTTTTGCGCCGGATCGCCTGCCTTGTCCCGCAGCTCGAGAAGCTTTCCCGGACACTTTGTGTCGGTGAGCTGCAGGCCGGCGTGCATGGTCGGCGTCACGTGTGCCCGGATTGTCAGGGCACCATTCGCATCGGCATCGGCGATGTCGCAGATCGACCGCGGGTGCGCGGGCTGGCCGTGGGCCAGCATCGAGGCGGCGGCGAGCGAGGTCGCCGCCAGGGCTGTTCTGTAGGGTTTCATCCTGAAGGCATCCGTCGCGTATCCGGGAGAAAAAAACCCGCCTTCCGGCGGGTTTTTCGAAGATCAATTATTTGATCTTGCCTTCCTTGTAGATCACGTGCTTACGGACGACGGGATCGTACTTCTTGATCTCCATCTTTTCCGGCGTGTTCTTCTTGTTCTTGTCCGTGGTGTAGAAGTGCCCGGTACCCGCAGAGGAGATCAGGCGAATCTTGTCGCGCTTGCCAGCCATAGTCGGACTCCTTAGATCTTCTCGCCACGGGCACGGAGGTCGGCCAGCACGGCTTCGATGCCGTTCTTGTCGATGGTGCGCAGGGCATGGTTCGAAACGCGCAGCTTGACCCAACGGTTCTCGCTGGCGACCCAGAAGCGACGCTCATGCAGGTTCGGCAACCAGCGGCGACGGGTCTTGTTGTTCGCGTGCGAGACGTTGTTACCGGTCTGCACACCCTTATTGGTGACTTGGCATCTACGGGCCATGTGGGCCTCCTTTAGATTCGTTTTGACCGTCCTTTGGCCAGGACGGCAACGGCCCAGCGGCTACCCCTTCGTAGGGGACGCCAAGCGATGGCTGGAAATGGAGCGCTTCCGCCACTTCGAAGCCCGCATCGCATGACGGACCTGCCCGACAAAGCGGGATGGCATAAGGAAGCCGGGCATTCTCCCAGATTCCTACACCTTCACGCAAGCCGGTATGTGCGGCCGGGTGGGTTGTGTGAAACAATCCCGGCTTTCGCGCCCCTGGCGCGGCTCCCCAACCACGACGCCCCATTTCCGAGGAACAGACCCATGGCAGACTTTAACGCCAACGGCCAGGCCGGCCAGCCGCAGCTCGTGCTGCAGAAGATCTACGTCAAGGACGCTTCGTTCGAGGCGCCCAATGCGCCGCAGATCTTCCAGGAAATGGGCGAGACCGAGGCGCAGCCGCAGGTCCAGCTCAACCTCGGCCACAAGGCCGTCGACCTGGGCAACGACCAGTTCGAAGTGGTCCTGTCGCTGACCCTGACCTGCGCCCTGGGCGACCGCACGGCTTACCTGGCCGAAGTGCACCAGGCCGGCATTTTCGGCATCGCCGGCTTCACCGACGAAGACCGCGACGGCATCCTCGGCTCCTACTGCCCGAACCTGCTGTTCCCCTACGGCCGCCAGATGGTCTCGGCGATGATCCAGGAGGGTGGTTTCCCGCCGTTCCTGCTGCAGCCGATCAACTTCGACGCCCTGTACGCCGAACAGCAGCGCCAGCAGGTCGAAGGCGTCGGTGCCCACACGCTCAACAGCTAAATCGTGACCGCTCCCTCCCGACCCACCGTCGCCGTCCTCGGCGCCGGGTCCTGGGGCACCGCGCTGGCGGCCCTGCTGGCGCGTAACGACGTCCCCACGCGCCTGTGGGGTCGTGACGCCGTGGCCCTGGCCGAGATGGCCGCGGCCCGGCGCAACCTGCGCTACCTGCCCGACCTGGACCTGCCGCCCGAGCTGGCCTACGAGGCCGACCTGGCCGCCGCCGTCCGCGGTGCCGGCATCGTCCTGATCGTCGTCCCCAGCCACGCGTTCGCGTCGGTGCTGGACGAAATCGTGCCGATGCTCGACCCCGGCGCCCGGATTTCCTGGGCGACCAAGGGCTTCGAGACCGGTACTGGCCGGTTCCTGCACGAGCTGGTCAACCAGAAGCTCCCGGGCCGTCCCGCGGCCGTGGTCACCGGGCCGTCGTTCGCCCGCGAGGTCACCGCCGGCCTGCCCAGCGCCGTCACCGTGCATGCGACCGACGAAGCGTTCGGCAAGGAGCTGGCAGTCCTGCTGCACGCGCCGAACTTCCGCGCCTACACCGGTAACGACATCCTCGGCGCCGAGCTGGGCGGGGCGATGAAGAACGTGCTGGCCGTGGCGACCGGCGTGGCCGATGGCATGGAGCTGGGCCTCAATGCCCGCGCCGGCCTGATCACCCGTGGCATGAACGAGATGCTCCGCCTGGGCGTCGCCCTGGGCGCACGCGCCGAGACCCTGATGGGCCTCGCCGGCCTGGGCGACCTGGTGCTGACCTGCACGGGCGACCTGTCGCGTAATCGCCGGCTGGGGCTCGCCCTGGGTCGTGGGATTCCACTGGAAGAGGCGGTGCGGCAGATCGGCCAGGTGGTGGAAAGCGTGGTCACGGCAGACGAAGTCGCGCGCCTGGCGGGCTTCCACGGCCTGGACCTGCCGATTTCCGCGGCTGTCCGCGCCGTGTTGCACGGCGAGGTCACCCCCGAAGAGGGCGTCCGGACCCTGATGGGCCGGGAGCAGAAGGCGGAATACCCGGTCGACCTGTTCGCCGGCCGGCGCGGCTGACGGCGCCGGCCCACCTCCCGCTTCGCTGAACCGGGCCGGTCCCGGGTAAAAAGTCCTACGGGCAGTCCACGCGGCCTTTGCTAAGCTTCGTGTTTTGGTCGCGCAGGCGGGACCGATACGGATGCATCAGCCGGACGACAAGCGCAGGCGAGCGGACCCGGCGGGGGACATTCCCGTCGCATGGCAGCGGGCATTGGGCGGGGTTGCGCCCAAGCCGGTCGCGGAACGCTCCGTGCTGGGCTTTTTCCTGGAAGGTATCAACGACGCCCACGAACCGGCCGCCCGGCTGGACGTGGCGCCGGTCCTGCTCACCCTGGGCGAGGACGGCCGGTACACGCGCCCGCTGCCCCTCGATGCCCGTCACCTGCCCGACATCACGCTGAGCGTCGATGAGAAACGTCTTGCCGCGACGGTGCTGGGCTTGCCCCAGACCTTGCGCAAGAGCCGCAGCTACGCCCGTTTTGCCGGGCCCCTCGGCGACCAGTTGCTGGCCGACGTCCTTGCCACCGCGCCGTGCTTCTTCGGTGGCGTCGCGGGCCTGCGCCTGTCGCAGGGCGAGGCACGGCCGTTGCGCTGGCGTTGGGGCCTTGAGAAAGACGGAAGCCAGAAGCTTTTGCCCGACGTCGCCACCAGCCAGCGGCTGTTCCGCGTGGGCTCGCTCTGGTTCCTCGATGCCGAGCATGCCGAGGTCGGCGTGCTGGAAGGCGACGAGGGCGAAAGCGCATGGCTCGACCTGCCCACGCTGCCGCCCGAGAGCACCGCGGTGTTCGTGGCGGGGCTGGGCGACACCGCCATGGGCCCCCGCGTTCCGCCGCCGCAGGTCTTTGGCGAGATGCGCCGCGCAGAGGTATCCCCGCGCCCGATCCTGACCCTGCACGCGCTCACCCGGCACGCTCGCCTGGCCGCCGGCACGCCGCCGCTGGCCTATGGCCGGCTGTCCTTCGACTACGCCGGCGAGCGCCTTCCGGGGCGCGGCGGCGAGCCGCTGGTCCGGCGCATTCGCAATGGCGTGCTGCTCGAGATCGCGCGTCGCCGCGCGGAAGAGCTGGCCAGCATGGAAAGCCTGGAGACCGTGGGCCTGAACCCGGCGGTGGACACCGAGGGCCTGCCCTGGGACATGGCCGACACCCTGCCGGAAGATGCCTGGCTCTTCCCGGGCAAGGGCTATGCGGGTGCGCTCGAGGTGAATACGCCGGCCCGTTGGCTGGCGCTGCGACCGAGGCTGGAAGCCGATGGCTTCGCGCTCGAGTACGCGCCCAGCTTCCCGTTCGAAGTGCTCGAGGGCCCCGTGCACTGGTACGGACAGGCTCGCGAAGACGATGCCGACCGCGCCTTCGACCTGGAGATCGGCATCGAGGTGGAAGGCCGCCGGGTGAACCTGCTGCCTGCCGTCGCCCAGGCGCTTGCCGAGCACCAGCTGAGCCTCAGCCCCGCGCCGGGCGAAGCGGAAGATTCGGTGTGGTACGCCCCGGTCGATGATCGCCGCCGCGTGCCCGTGCGCCTGAAAGAGCTGCGCGACCTGCTCGCGCCGCTCGCCGAATACCTGGAAAAGCCGCGCCAGCAGTTGCACCTGCCGCGCGTGCAGGCGGGCCGCCTTGAAGAGCTCGCCCAGGCCCTGCCCAGTGGCGGTTCGTTCGAGGCACCCGAGCGCCTGCGTGGCTTCACCCGCCGCCTGCGCGAGGCCGCCGAGCGCGCCAGCGATGCCGTGCCCGAGGGCCTGAACGCCGAGCTGCGTGGTTACCAGCGCGATGGCCTGCGCTGGATGAACGCGCTGGCCGAAGCGGGCACCGGTGGCGTGCTTGCCGACGACATGGGCCTGGGCAAGACCCTGCAGCTGATCACCCACCTGCTGGCGCTGAAGGAGACCGGCCAGCTCGAGGCGCCGGCGCTCGTCGTCGTGCCGACCAGCCTGGTGCCGAACTGGGCCTCCGAAGTGGCGCGCTTCGCCCCGAGCCTGCGCCTGCTGGCGCTGCACGGCCCGCAACGCGCCGAGACGTTTACCCGGATGGCCGCGAACGACGTCATCCTGACGACGTACGCGCTGTTGCCGCGCGACGTCGAGGCGTTGAAGAAGCAGCCGTTCTCGCTAGTAGTGCTGGACGAAGCGCAGCAGGTGAAAAACCCGCGCACGCAGGCACGCCGGGCGCTGCTCGCGTTGAAGATCCCGCGCTGCCTGTGCCTCACCGGCACGCCGCTGGAAAACCACCTGGGTGAGTTGTGGTCGCAGATCGACCTGGCGGTGCCTGGTCTGCTTGGCGACGAGGGCGCGTTCCGTCGCCACTACCGCGCACCCATCGAGAAGCACCAGGACGTGAGCGTGCAGGAGCGCCTCAACCGGCGCATCGCCCCCTTCATCCTGCGCCGCACGAAGGCACAGGTGGCCTCCGAGCTGCCCGCGAAGACCGAGATCACGCGACGCGTCGTAATGGAGCCGCGCCAGCGCGATCTCTACGAAAGCCTGCGGCTTTCGCTGGCCGAAGAACTGCGCGAGGTCATCGCACAGCGTGGCATCGCGCACAGCGGCATCGTGGTGCTCGACGCCCTGTTGAAACTGCGCCAGGTCTGCTGCGATCCGCGCCTCGTGAAACTCGAGGCCGCGCGTGGCGTGCGTGAGTCGGCGAAGTTCGAACTGCTGATGGACATGCTGCCCGCGCTATTGGCCGAAGGCCGTCGCGTGTTGTTGTTCAGCCAGTTCACCGAGATGCTGAAGCTCATCGCCAACGAGCTCGATCGCCGCCGCCTGAGTTACGTCACGCTCACCGGCGAAACCCGCGATCGCGCCGAGCCCGTGCAGCGTTTCCAGGATGGCGAAGTGCCGCTGTTCCTGCTCTCGCTGAAAGCGGGTGGCGTGGGCCTCAACCTCACCTCGGCCGACACCGTCATCCATTACGACCCGTGGTGGAACCCCGCCGCCGAGGCGCAGGCGAGCGATCGCGCGCATCGCATCGGGCAGGACAAGCCGGTGTTCGTTTACCGGTTGATCACCGCGGGCACGGTGGAAGAGCGTATCGAAGAGCTGAAGTTGCGCAAGGCGGCGCTGGCCGATGCGGTGCTCGAGGGCGGTGGCAGTCGTGAGCGGCTGTCATTCGACGAGAGCGACCTGGATGCGTTGCTGGCGCCTTCGGCGTAAGAGCCTCGCGCGCAGGCGCGCTCCTACAGCGGGTGTCGCAACCGTGTAGGAGCGCGCAACGGGTGTCGCGACCGTGTAGGAGCGCGCCTGCGCGCGATTGACGCCCCGCAGGCCTACCGCTTACCGCCGCAGCGGCGACCCACCCGCCTCGACGATCGCCAGCGCGGCGCCGCCGATCAGGCCCGGCTCGGGATTCATGATCGCCTGGGTGGGCACGTTTTCCATCGTGTCGCGGAAACGACCCTTCGCTTCGAAGCGCTCGCGGAAGTGCTTCTGGATCCAAGGCAGCAGGATCGGCGTCATGCCGCCGGTGAGGTAAACACCGTCCCACGCACCGAGCGTCAGCACGAGGTCGCCGGCGACGCTGCCGAAGATGCCGGCGAAGGTTTCCACGGCACGCTGGCACATCGGGCAGGAGCCATCCAGCGCACGCTGGGTCACCACTTCCGGGGTGATGCCCTCGTCCGGCTTCTGGCCGGAGATCTCGCAGATGGCGTCGTACAGGTTGACCAGGCCGCCGCCGCTGATCAGGCGCTCGTTGGAGACACGGCCGTAGCGCAGGTTGAGCACCTTGAGGATCTCGATGTCCTCGGCGCTATGGGCCGCGAAGCCGGCGTGGCCGCCCTCGGTCTGCAGCACGCTGACCTTGTCGCCACGGATCAGCAGGCCGCCGACGCCGAGGCCGGTGCCCGGACCGACGACCACGAAGGTCTGCTCGTCCTTTCCGCCGATGCGCGGCACGGCGACCTTGCCGACCGGCGTGAGTTCGGTGTTGCCGTCCTTGTCGACGACCTTGTCCGCGCTCATCAGCATCACGGCCATGGACTGGGCGGCGAAGTCGTTGACCAGGTGGACCCACTCGAGGTCGAGGTCGGCAGCGAGCTTCTTGGCCGAGATGGCCCAGGGGTTGTTGGTGACCTTGACCGTCTCGCCGTTATCGATGCGGCCGGCCGCGGCGATGATGGCGCGCTGGGCTTCGTGCCCGGTTTCCTTGAAATACTGCTTCGCGGCGTCGGCCAGCGAGGCATAGTCCTTCACGTGGTAACGCCGGATGCTTTCCTGGACGAGGGGCTGCCCTTGTTCCGGATGGGCGATGCCAAACCGCACGTTCGTGCCGCCGAGGTCGGCGAGCAGGGTCGGCGCCGCGGCGCTAACGTTAGCCATGATGGGGAAGCCTGTCGTGTCACGGAAGCCCGCAAGGTTGCCTCTTGCGGGGGCTGTCGTCTAGTGACGGTTTGCTCTTCACTCCGTTGACACAGCCGGGGAGTCCTGAATGGGGGCCGTGGGTCCGACACTTTGACGTAAACGATTACGTCGGCAGAATACCCCATCGTCCGGGTCGATGGCACGCCTTCGCCTGCCCGCCCGGGCTTCTATTGGAGAGTCATGATGGCAGCGGTCACCCTCGACAAGGTGCGCAAGGTTTACCCCAACGGCCATGTGGCCCTGAACGAAGCCAGCTTCGAGATCGCCGACGGCGAACTGCTGGTGCTGGTCGGGCCCTCCGGCTGCGGCAAGACCACGCTGCTGCGCATGATCGCGGGGCTGGAGTCGATTTCCGGCGGCACGATGCGGATCGGCGACCGGGTGGTCAACGACGTCGCGCCGAAGGATCGCGACATCGCCATGGTGTTCCAGAACTACGCGCTCTATCCGCACATGACGGTGCGCGAGAACCTGGGCTTCGGCCTGCGCCTGCGCGGCGTGGACAAGGCCGAGATCGACAAGCGCGTCGCCACGGCCTCCGACATGCTCGGCCTGGACGAGCGCCTCGACCACCGCCCCGCGGCGCTTTCCGGTGGCCAGCGCCAGCGCGTGGCGTTGGGGCGTGCGCTGGTCCGCGATCCGTCGGTGTTCCTGCTCGACGAACCGCTGTCCAACCTCGATGCGAAGCTGCGCCTGTCGACCCGCGTGGAAATCGCGCGGATCCATCGCCGCGTCGGCGCGACGATGGTGTACGTCACCCACGACCAGATCGAAGCGATGACGCTCGGCCAGCGCATCGTCGTGCTCAACGGTGGCGTCGTGCAGCAGCTCGACACGCCGATGAACCTGTACAACAAGCCGGCCAACCTGTTCGTCGCGGGCTTCCTCGGTAGCCCGGCGATGAACCTGTTCCACGGCACGCTGCGTCG
Organism: Bacillus sp. NP157; assembly: GCA_018889975.1. NCBI lineage: Bacteria > Bacillati > Bacillota > Bacilli > Caryophanales > Bacillaceae > Bacillus > Bacillus sp. NP157. Next base: position 3,464,897 of record CP076546.1, on the reverse strand, counting down.
CGAAGACGGACTGCGGCTGGTCATGCAGGAAGGCAGCATCACGCTCGGCGTCGACAGCCCCGGGCTTGCCGCTTACATCGACAAGCCACTGGTGGTCGGCCTGCGTCCGGAAGACCTGCTCACCGTCGCCGACCATGCGGGCATCGACGAGCGCCTGCGCGCGCACGTGGAAGTGGTCGAGCCGGTGGGCAACGAAGTGTTCCTCAACATGCGCCACGCCGGCGAAGAACTCGTTTCGCGCGTTCCCCCGCACTCGACGATCCAGCCCGGCACGGATGTCGGCCTCGGCTTCCATGCCGAACGCCTGCACTTCTTCGACCCCGAGAGCACGGCCCGCATCGACGCCTGACGGGCAGCGCGGGCCCGCGCCGGTTGAGATTTCTCTAATATTGCGAATGCGATCCATTCGCAATAAGCTATGCGCTGACCGCCCGTGAAGAGGCGGCGAACCACTCCCCGATAACCCCGGCCGCCAGCCCGGAGGCACGTCCTCCTTCGCAAGCTCCCGATATGCAGCGCCATGCGCGCTGCATCCCTAGCGAAGGACGATCCACGTGTTCCACTCCAGGAAGAACCTCCTCACCGCCGCCGTCGGTGCGGCGCTGCTCTGTGGCCATGCCGTACAGGCCGCCGACGCGCCCGCCGCACCCATCGCCGCCACCACGGCGGACGAGTTGCCGCGCATCACGGTCACGGCGATCGGCTCGTCGCTACGCTTCGACGCGCCGGCCACGGTCACCGTCATCGACCGCCAGAAGATGGATCGCCACCTCGTCGCCAACATCCGCGACCTCGTGAAATACGAGCCGGGCGTGTCGGTGGTGGGCACCGCCGGCCGCTGGGGCCTGGACAGCTACACCATCCGTGGTCTCGACGGTAACCGCGTGTCGATCCTGACCGACGGCGTCCCGGCGTCGAGTTCGTTCGGCTTCTCGACCACCGGCATGCGCGCCGGTCGCAGCTTCGTCGATCCGGACACGCTCAAGGCGGTGGAAATCACCCGCGGCCCCGCCTCCGCGCTGAACCCGTCCGACTCGCTCGGTGGCACCGTGCGCTACACCACGAAGGACCCGGCCGATTACCTGAAGGACGGCAAGGACACGTACGTCTCGGTGCGCGAGCGCTACGACAGCGCGGACCGTTCGCTGGGCACGTCGCTTACGCTGGCTGGCGGCCGCCCGGACAACGGGCTGGTGATCGTAGCCAACCACATCGAAGGCCACGACCTCGGCAACAAGGGCGACGTCGCGACGCAGGACTACACCCGTACGCGACCGGACCCGCTGACCCAGGACACCACGAGCCTCCTGGCGAAATACGTGCACGTGGCCGACAGCGGTCGCGAAGACCGGGTCACCGCCGACTTCTATCGCAACAACGTCGACACCAACGTACTCAGCGCCGTCGGCCAGGCCGGCACGACGCGCCTGCTCACCGACAACGCCAACGACCGCGCCACCCGCCAGCGTGTCTCCGTCGGCCAGCGCTTCCCGACCATCGACATGGGAATCGCCGACTCGCTCGCATGGGACGTGTACTGGCAGAAGTCCGAGACCGAGTCGCAGACGCGCACGCTGGCCAACGTACCGTCGCGCGCCGCGACGTACGACCGCCTCTACCTCAGCGACCTGCAGGAACGCGTCTATGGCGGCCACCTGGTCTTCGGCAAGACGATCGACGCCGGCGGCATGCAGCAGCACATCGCCTATGGCATCGAAGCCTCGCGCACCACGCCCACCGGCCAGCTGGGCGGGCAGGGCACCAACCTCGCCACGGGGGTGACGTCGAGCAGCTCGCCGTACATGCCCGAGAACTACCCGCTGCGTTTCTTCCCGCGCAACGACACGGACCGATATGCGGTGTTCGCGCAGGACGAGTTCGCCTTCCTCGACGGCCGCCTCCGCGTCACGCCCGGCGTGCGCTGGGACCACTACGCGTTCAAGCCGGACCAGGACGATCCCTACTACCAGAGTTCGTTCGTGCAGGAGGGGCTCGATGACGTGAAGAAGAATCGCTTCTCGCCCAAGCTCGGCGTCACCTGGTCGGTGACCGACAACGTCGAACTGTTCGGCAATTACAGCCAGGGTTTTCGTCCGCCGCTGTACAACGAGCTGGCCGTCGCCTGGGGTACGGCACGCCTGTATGGCATCGTGCCGAATCCGAACCTCAAGCCCGAAACCAGCAAGGGCATCGAGATCGGCGTGCGCGGCAATGGCGAGCTCGGTTACTTCAGCGCCAGCGCGTACTACAACCGCTACCGCAACTTCATCTATGGCGGCTTCACCCTGCCTCGCAGCGAATGGCCGCAGTGGGCGATCAACCAGAACCTGCTGATCGTGATGCAGGCGGTGAACTTCCCGAAGGCGACGATCAAAGGCGTGGAAGCCTCGGGCGGGCTCATGCTCGGCGCGCTCGATGCATCGCTGCAGGGCTGGCGCATCGAAGGCAACCTGGCCGCGTCGCGTGGCGACAAGACGACCTACGAGGGTGGCTGGTCGCCGCTCGACAGCGTCGATCCGCTGACGGCGACGCTCGGCGTGGCCTACGACGCGAAGACCTGGGGTGCCGAGTTGATCGGCAAGGGCGTGCAGCGCAAGTCGCGGCTGGACGACGACACCGCGTTCCGCGCGCCGGGCTACGCCACGCTCGACCTGTATGCCCACTGGAAGCCGTGGCAGCCACTCGAGCTGATGGCCGGCGTGACCAACATCGCCGATCGCAAGTACTGGGACTGGGGTTCGCTGCACGGGGGCGTGCTGGCCAACGTCGCCACGGGCGGCGGTGTCGACGACACCCAGGCACGCAACGCGCAGATCGAACGCCTGACCATGCCCGGCCGCGCACTCGTGGTCTCGGCCCGCTACACCTTCTGACGGAGAAGACGCCATGCAGGACATGCAAACCGCTACTGCGCCGCGCATCGACATCCCTGCGCTGCTAAACGGCTATCGACAGCTGCGCGAGAGCGAACCGGGCCTGCGTGCCCGCGACGCCGCCCAGCGGCTTGGCGTCAGCGAGGGCGCCCTTGTCGCCAGCCGCGTGGGTGACGGCGTAACCCGGCTGGAAGGCGAGTTGCCCCGGCTGATCCGCGACCTGCCTTCGCTCGGCCGCGTGATGGCACTGACCCGCAACGAATACTGCGTGCACGAGAAGAAGGGACAGTACGACCAGATCGACATCGGCGGGGCGATGGGCATCGTCCTGGCCGAAGACATCGACCTGCGCCTGTTCCTGAAGCACTGGCGATATGGCTTCGCCGTGCGCGAAAGCTCGCGCGGCCGCGAGCTGGAAAGCCTGCAGTTCTTCGACGGCGACGGCAAGGCGGTGCACAAGGTGTATGCCACCGACGACACCGACCGCGCGGGATGGCGTGCGCTGCTGCATCGTTACACCGCGGCCGTGCAGTCGCCGCTGATCGACATCGCCCCCGTCGACGAGCCGTTGCCCGAGCGCCTCGCCGACGCCGCCGTGGACCTCGCCTCGCTACGCGATCACTGGCGTGCCCTGCGTGACCCGCATGACTTCTTCGCGATGCTGAAGAAGCACGATGTCACCCGGACCCAGGCACTGCGCCTCGTCGGCGACGAGTTCGCCACGCGGGTGAACGACGACGCGATCCGCACGGTGCTCGAAGGCGCGGCCGCGGGTGGCGAGCCACTGATGGTGTTCGTCGGCTCACCCGGTGTCGTGCAGATCCACACCGGGCCCGTGGAAAAGGTGGTCATGGCGGGCCCGTGGATCAACGTGATGGATCCCGGCTTCAACCTGCACCTGCGCACGGATGCCATCGCGAGCAGCTGGATCGTGCGCAAGCCCGTGCCCGAAGGCATGGTCACGTCGCTCGAGCTCTATGCCGCGGATGGGACCCAGATCGTGCAGCTCTTCGGCAAGCGCAAGCCGGGGATCCCCGAGCGTGACGACTGGCGTGCGTTGCTTTCCACGGTGGGGATGGCGGCATGACGGCGCGGCACGTGGTTCTCGCGCTGGCGCTGGTCGCGTCGTCGGGCCTGTCGCACGCGGCGACGCGCATCGTGTCGCTCGGCGGCGACGTCACCGAGACGATCTATGCCATCCATGCGCAGGCACAGCTCGCCGGCGTCGACAGCACCAGCACGTACCCCGACGCGG